>VBCG01000038.1 GCA_005881895.1 Betaproteobacteria bacterium | reverse complement strand
GATTGGCGATCGACCAGCGAATGAGCTTGGCAATCACGGCTTCGCTCCGGCCGGCGACGCGATCGGTCCTTTCGGCGCATCGCGGGCTCGCGCCTCCGTCACAGGAAGGGGATTGATCGACACGATCTCGAATCGACCGTCCTTTCCTTGACCGAATTCAAACGCGACACGGTCACCAACCGCTACGTTCTTCGGCACGCCATTCGCTGGGACCTTGAAAGACATCGTCATCGGCCCCCACTGAAGCGATGCGATCGGTCCGTGCGAAAGCGTGATCTCGTCCTTGCTAATTGCCTCGACCTTGCCCTTGCCACGGTGTGTTTGTCCAACCGCTTGACCGGCGGCGGGCGGCGCGCCGGGCTCAGTCATCCGCGTCGTCGTTCCTTTGAGACTCGCTTCCGAATCGATCAGGAACTGTCCCGACACAACGACGTTCTGACCCACCTCCAATCCCTTGTGGATTTCCGTCTGTCCGTTACTGTCAAGACCGACGTCGACATCGACCGGAACGAACTTGCCGTCGCCTCGGATCACCGCTTCGGTGGGCACGAGCAACATGTCCTTGTGCGCGGCGGGTGCGAAGTTGATCGTTACGAACATTCCCGGCACGAGCTGATTGCCCGGATTGGCGAGCTCGACGCGCGCCTTCAACGTACGCGTTGCCGGATTCACTTCGGGCAGGATTGCGCTCACCTTGCCCTTGAGCGTGACGCCCGGCAGCGCCGTCGCGCGTGCCTCGACTGGATTGCCGGGACGGATCATCGCCGCAAGATTCTCGGGAACCTCCGCGTTCACCCAAATCGTTGAAAGACCGTTGATGCGGAACAGCGGCGCGCCCGCCATCACTGTCATGCCTTCTCGCACCGGCAGTTCGGTTACGACGCCGCTGATCGGCGCAGTCAGCGTCGTGCGTGCCTGCACGACACCGCTCGCTTCGATGCGTCGAATTTGGTCTTCGCTCATTCCGCTAAGGCGCAGCCGTTGCTTTGCGCCATCGACCAGCCCATCAATGCCTCGTCCTGCCGCTTGCCCTGCGATCCGTTTCGCCGAAAGGTATTCTTCTTGCGCAGCAACCCAGTCAGGTACGTACAGCTCCGCGAGCGGCTGGCCTTGCCGCACCGGGTCCAATGGCGCGCGCACGTAGAGACGCTCGAGAAAGCCATTGCTGCGCGCTTGCACAACCGCCACGTCACGCTCGTTGTAGGCGGCGCTGCCGACGGCTTCGACCGCCATGTTCAGCGCGCCTTGCTTAACCGGTGCCGTGCGCACGCCAAGGTTTTGCTGCACACGGGAACTGATCGCGACGCCGCCTGCATCGGTGTCACTGTCGGCATACATGGGTACCAGTTGCATATCCATGAAGGGCGATTTCCCCGGCTTGTCGAATTTTTGTCCGGGCACCATCGGGTCATGCCAATAGAGAACTTTCTTCCCCGTTGTGGGATCAACATCACCCGCCTTTTGCGGGGCGCCAGTCGCAGCGCTGCTAGCAGAGGTAACAGAGCCGGCTACCTTCATGCCCTGATCGACGCCGAGTCGATACAGCGCGTAACCGCCGGCGCCCAGAACAACTGCCGCCAGAACAAACGGTGCCAGTCGCTTCGCATTCATCGCCGGTCGCTCCTCGCATTGATGCTAACGTGCGTGTCGCGTCGACCATCGGGAACGAGGAAATTGAGTTGGGCCCACAATCGCGCGGTGTCCATCTCGAGCTGCAGCGCTTGCAAGCGCAAATCGATCTCGCTTCGGCGCGCGATCAAGACATCGGTAATGCTTGCTTTCGCGCCGCGGTATGCGCCGAGCGTTGCCTGCGTGCGTCCGGCAGCGAGCGGCAGCAGCTCACGCGCATACCGGGCGCTGCGCTCGCGATCGTTTCCCCACTCGGCAATCATTGCGCGTACTTCGGCGATGTGCGCGCGCAGCATGTCCTCGCGTTCGGCCCGCACCTGATCGAGCATCGCGAGCTTCGCCGCGACTTCACGATCCTGTCGATTCGTTTGATCCCACTGCAGAGGCACCGATACGTTGAGTGATATCAAGTTGGAATACGCCGACCCGCGCTGGCTGTACATCAGCGCCACGCTCCAGTCGGGTTTCTTGTTGGCTTGCGCGATCTTTACTTCGGCCGCTGCGACGGCTTCCTGACGAGCAAGTACGGCGATTTGCGGATGATGCTGGAGGTCCTCGTCGAGCGTTTGCGAGTCGAGGCGGATCGAATCGATCGCGGGCCTGCCTGCCAAAGGTGACTCGGCGTCGCTGCCTATCCACCGCGCGAGTGCGATCTTCGCGGCGCTGACACGGCGTCCCATTTCACTTGCCCGATCGTCAAGGCTCACGAGAGCGCTACGCGCCATGACGACATCGGCCAGATTTCCCCGCCCTGCACGATAAGCCGTTTCGGCGGCTTCAATTTCGACGCGCGCCTGTGTGCTCTGCTCCGCGACAACAGCCGCCATTGCTTCTGCATAGTAACGGTCGAGCCAAGCGAGCGCCGTATCGCGCTGGATCGACGCAAGACGTGAATCCTTCTCCGCGAGCGCCTTGTCGGCTTCGCGCGCGTACCGTTGCGCGCGTGCCTCGCGCTTTTCCGTGCGCGTGAATTCCTGCATGACGCCAACGCTTGTCATCGTCATGAAGTCGCGCGTCAGGCTCCACGCATCGGGGCCATTGACCGGCAAATTGTTGACACCGATCGTGGCGACTGGATCGGGGAGCTGCCCGGCAGAGACGGCCATCGCGCGCGCTGCCGTCAGAGCGGCGTCTTGCGCCACGAGTTGACGGGATCGGGCAACCGCGAGCCGCTGCGCTTCGGGCAGCGTAAGCGGCGTCTCAGCACCAAGTGCGGCAGACGCGCAGAGCGCGCTGAAGAACACGGGCGCCAGAGCTTTGAAGCACGCAGTGGCTGCGAATGCAGCGCGACTACCAATTGTTGGATCTTGCACAGGACCTCCACATCGACGTGAATGAGACCGGCGCGCCGGAGCGCGCACGATTCAACGCAATGCGAAGATCAATTCAGGAACCGGCTGAACAGAATCGAGAGGGGCGGCGCGGTGCTTCGCGCGTGAAGGGCGGTCGTGTCAAACGATCGCAGGACAATCGGCGGCGGGACGCGAACGGTCAACGCCGGCTGGGGTGCAATCGTCGCGACGGGCACATCGGCCTCCGCGTCGATCTGTTGGCCGTGGGTGCAATGCGACTCGCAAACATTCGCGCTGGCGCGGCTAGCGTTTCCAGCGCAATCCGACGGCATCGCATCAGCAACGGGTGTCGCCACGATCGCGACAGGTGGCGACGGTGAGAAAGCGATCGTGCAGGCGTGCGCGGCCGTGACGAACTGAGCAAACAGCAAGCCCAGTATCGCAAGGACGGTCACGCACGACCGACGACCGGCCATAAGTCTCCGAAGAAGTGATTCCGCTACAACCGAGCCGTGATGCTAGCGGGTTTGCCGAGCGCAAGCAACGCCGTTCAACACCAGGCCTACTTATTTGGTGCGTTTCGCGACTCCAAAAAAAAGCGCCCCGCCACGCGGGACGCTTATGGTATGCGACGCGGACCAATGCTAGCGCTTGGTTTCCGGTTGCGGCGTCATCCGCAGGTACGGCCGCAATGCCTTGTAGCCTTTCGGAAACTTCTGCTTGATGATCTCGGGGTCCTGCAGTGCGGGAACGATCACGACATCGTCACCGTGTTTCCAGTTGACGGGCGTCGCAACTTGATTGTATTCGGTCAGCTGAATCGAATCGATGACGCGCAGGATCTCGTCGAAGTTGCGTCCGGTCGATGCCGGATAGGTGAGCATCAGGCGGATCTTCTTCGCCGGATCGATGATGAACACCGAACGCACCGTCTGCGTTGCACTCGCGTTCGGATGGATCATGTCGTAGAGCAACGAGACCTTGCGATCGGCGTCCGCGATGATCGGAAAGTTCACCGTTGTTTTTTGCGTGTCGTTGATGTCTTCGATCCACTTCTTGTGCGAATCCACCGGATCGACCGACAGTGCGATCACCTTGACGTTGCGTTTCGCAAACTCGTCTTTCAATTTCGCCGTGACGCCGAGCTCTGTCGTGCACACCGGCGTGAAATCAGCCGGATGCGAAAACAGCACGCCCCAGCTGTTGCCGAGCCACTCGTGAAAATGAACTCGGCCCTCGGTCGAATCCTGCTCGAAGTCGGGGGCGGTATCTCCAAGTCGTAGTGCCATGTTTTCTCCTTCCAGTCGCCCATGCGGCGATGAACCGTCCATGATAATCAAACGCGTGCGGCAGAGCTAAGCTTCTCGCGCACTAAGATTATTTCCCATACAGATCAAAGGTCTTGTGCTTTGCACAAAAATCGGCGTGGATGGTCTAAAATATGTTGTTTTACGGCTTCCTGGCGATGAATATCGGTACGCCGCTCTCGCCTTCCGCGACCCGCGTGATGCTGCTCGGCAGCGGCGAGCTCGGCAAAGAAGTGATCATCGCGCTCCAGCGCCTGGGTGTCGAAACGATCGCCGTCGATCGTTATGCGAACGCCCCCGGCCATCAGGTCGCCCATCGCACGCATGTGATCGCGATGACGGATGCTGTTGCGCTGAAGCGCCTGATCGAACAGGAGCGGCCACATATCATCGTGCCCGAGATCGAAGCGATCGCGACCGAAGCGCTGGTCGAGCTGGAGGAGCGCCGCGTGGCGGAAGTCATCCCGACCGCCCGCGCGACGATGCTGACGATGAATCGCGAAGGCATCCGTCGTCTCGCTGCGGAGACGCTCAAGTTGCCGACGTCGACGTACCGCTTCGCCGCGTCGGAACAAGAATTGACCGCCGCAATTGTAGGCGATGCGCGCAGCAAAGGAATCGGCTTTCCCTGCGTCGTAAAGCCGACGATCTCTTCGTCAGGCAAGGGACAATCGGTCGTGCGCTCTAAGGACGAGCTCGCTGCCGCGTGGCAGTACGCGGAAAGTGCAGCGCGGGTGAGGGGAAGTCGCGTCATCGTCGAAGGATGGATTCCATTCGATTACGAAATTACGCTGTTGACTGTGCGGGCTCAGAATGCGAGCGGCGATATCGAGACGCACTATTGCGATCCGATTGGCCATGTGCAGGTGAACGGCGATTACGTCGAGTCATGGCAGCCGCAACCGATGTCCGACGTCGCGCTCGCGAAGGCGCGCGAGATTGCGGCCAAGATCACGGCGGAGCTCGGCGGCCGCGGCGTGTTTGGTGTCGAGCTGTTCGTCAAGGGCGACGACGTCTGGTTTTCAGAAGTGAGCCCGCGACCGCACGATACCGGCATGGTCACGATGTGCACGCAACCGCAGGACGAGTTCGAGTTGCACGCACGCGCGATACTCGGCTTGCCGGTCGATACGCGGCTAGCGGCCATCGGAGCATCCGCCGTCATCTATGGCCAGGTTGAAGCACGGGGAGTCCGCTTCGAAAACGTTGCGGACGCGCTCGCAGTTCCCAGTAGCGATTTGCGGCTCTTCGGGAAGCCGGACGCGTATCGGAAGCGACGGATGGGCGTCGCCCTTGCAACCGGCCGCGATGTCGCCCAAGCGCGTGAGCGCGCAAAAAAGTGCGCGTCGCGGATAACGCCGCGCGCTGCGTGACCATTCCCTGAGTATCGGGTGATCAAGACACCACGCGACGCGGCTGCAGGATCCGCACTCGATTTCGTCATCCAGGCGCCGCTGATCGTCCGCGAAGATCTCGCGGTACTTGCGGCATTGACGGAGGCCGAAGACGTTGAGCCGCTCGCCAATGCCGCAACCGAAGCGTATCGACTGCACAACGTGCAGCAGTACGACGGCGTGGAAGAGGCCTGCACCGCAACGAAGTACGACTGCGCACTCGTGCCGCAGTCGCGAAAGCTCGACCGTGTGCACCTCGTTGCGCTCGACATGGATTCGACGCTGATCACCATCGAGTGCATCGATGAGATCGCCGACATGCAGGGCGTCAAGCCGCGCGTCGCGGCAATCACCGAACGCGCAATGCGCGGCGAAATCGATTTCCGCGAAAGCCTGATGCAACGGGTTGAGCTGCTCGCCGGCCTGCCAGTTGCTGCCTTGGAGCGGGTCTACGCCGATCGAGTTCGGTTATCACCCGGCGCGCAGACGATGCTTCGCGGGTTCAAGACTGTCGGCGCCAAGACACTGTTGGTCTCCGGCGGCTTTACGTTCTTCACCGAACGATTGAAGGCGCTCCTCGCCTTCGACTATGCGCTTGGCAACACCCTGGAAATCATCGACGACACGTTGACGGGCCGCATCGCCGGCGAGATTGTCGACGCACAATCCAAAGCACGCAAATTCAGGCAACTCGCGGACGAGCATCGTGGCTTGGAAGGGCTCGCCGTCGCAATCGGCGATGGCGCCAATGACTTGCCGATGCTCGCCGAAGCCGACGTTTCGATCGCGTACCACGCGAAACCGACGGTCCGTGCAGAAGCCACGCACGCGATCGACTACTGCGGCCTCGATGCGGTGCTCAATCTTTTTGCTTGAGCAGTGCCACTTAGACGAGCGTTAGTCGCACGAACGCCAAGATATCCCACACGGCGAGAACGATCAGCGCGATCGAGTTCAACCCGATCCCGACGAAGCGACCTGATGACTTGCTCGCGCGCGAATGCCCCAGTGCGTGTACGACACGTCCGATCAGGAGGACGATCCCGCAACCATGGAGCAGCAATGGCGGTGCCCGGTTCAGCTCGGCGAGCACGAGAAGCAGCAGTATCGGCAATGCCCATTCGACCGCGTTGGCGTGCACGCGAATCGCACGACGAAGCGACTCATCACCGCCATCGCCTAAGCTCACCTTAAGCCGCATGCGCCGGGCGGAGACCCGCAGGGCAAGCACGATAAGCAAAAGGCCAGTCAAGCCGGCATAGAACGCCGCTATCGCGGGCATCGGTGCCGGGTTCATCTGAGTACAGTTGCTACATGAGCGGCGTCAGGCGCGTTGGGGCACATTATTCGGTTTCGTCGATCCATGCCATTTGGATTGCTTCCAAAATCTTTTCGCCGCAGTGCTTCGGGTCATCGTCGAAGCCCTTGAGGGCAAGCACCCAGTCGCGAAGATCGGTGAAGCGCACCGATTGCGGATCGGTGTCGGGATGCGCTTCGCTGAGCGCCAGCGCGATCTCGCGCGTGTCGGTCCATTTCATTGTGAGGTCCCCGTTCGGCAAAGAGCCCGCCGCTGCCTACTTGCCTTCTTTGGCGTAGTTGATCGAGTATTTCGGAATCTCGACGATCAGCTTCTCAACGTCGACGATCGCCTGGCACGACAGCCGTGAAACCGGCGTCAATCCCCACGCGCGATCGAGCAAATCATCTTCATCCTCCGACGATTCGGACAGCGAATCGAAGCCTTCGCGGACGATGACATGGCACGTCGTGCAGGCACAGGACTTCTCGCACGCATGCTCGACCTCGATGCCCTGCTCGAGCATGTTATCGAGGAGCGACATGCCTTTCTTGCCCTCGAACGTCTTGCCCTCCGGGCAGATTTCGGCGTGCGGAAGAACGACGATCTCGGTCATGGATCAAGTCAGCGCATCGACGCGCTTGCCGGCGAGCGCAGCGCGCATGCTGCGATCCATTCGTCGCGCGGCGAATTCGGCCGTCGCATTGTTCAGGGCTTCAACGCTTGCGCGAAGCGCCTGATGATCGTCGCCATTGCGTCGGACATTCACGGCCGCGATCGCGCCCTCGATTTGCTTGCGTTCATCCGGCGAGAGCAAATCGGCGTCTGCCCGCAGCGCCGACACGGTCGCCGCGACGATGCGGTCGGCTTCCACCTGTGCTTCCGCGAGTGCGCGTGCCCGCATATCGTCGGATGCGTGGGCGAACGAGTCCTGCAGCATGCGTGCGATGTCGTCGTCGGCCAGGCCGTACGACGGCTTCACCGCAATCGTCGCATGTACGCCGGTGGTTTGCTCCTGCGCGGAAACCGACAACAAGCCATCGGCGTCGACTTCGAACGAGACACGAATACGCGCAGCGCCGGCGGTCATCGGCGGAATGCCGCGCAATTCGAAACGCGCGAGCGAACGGGAATCGGAAACCTTTTCGCGCTCCCCTTGCACGACGTGGATCGCCATCGCCGTCTGGCCGTCCTTGAATGTCGTGAACTCCTGCGCGCGCGCCACCGGAATCGTCGAATTGCGCGGGATGATCTTTTCGGTCAGCCCCCCCATCGTCTCAATACCGAGCGAAAGCGGAATGACGTCGAGCAACAACCATTCGTCGTCGCGTTCGCGGTTGCCGACGAGCTTGTTGGCCTGAATCGCCGCGCCGAGTGCAACGACTTCGTCGGGATTGAGATTTGTCAGCGGCGGCTGCCCAAAGAATTCGGTGACCGTGCGCCGGATCTGCGGCATCCGCGTCGCTCCGCCGACGAGAACGACGCCTTTGATATCCGCCGGCTTGAGCGCCGCATCGCGCAGCGCGCGACGCAGAGGCTGCAATGTCTTGGTCACCAGCGTTTGCGTGATCGACGTGAATGCTTCGTTCGTGAGCTCGAGATCGACATGGGTACCGTCGGACAACGTTGCCGTGAGGCGCGCCGCGTCATGGCCCGTCAGCTTCTCTTTGGTTTCGCGCGCCCTGACGAGCAGCAGCCGCGCATCGGCGGGCGACGGCGGCGCCACTTGCGCCTGCTCGAGCGCCCAGCAAAAGATGCGGTGATCGAAGTCGTCGCCGCCGAGCGCGGAGTCGCCGTTGGTGGAAAGCACCTCGAACACGCCGCGCGAGAGCTTGAGGATCGAGATGTCGAACGTCCCACCGCCGAGGTCATACACGGCGTACGTTCCTTCGGAAGCGTTGTCGAGGCCATAGGCGATAGCAGCGGCAGTGGGCTCATTCAATAGTCGCAACACCGGAAGGCCCGCAAGCTTTGCCGCGTCCTTGGTCGCCTGGCGCTGTGCATCGTCGAAATAGGCAGGCACCGTAACGACTGCACCGTCGATCATTCCTCCGAGCGATGATTCGGCGCGTTCGCGCAGCATGCGCAGGATTTCGGCCGAGATTTCGACGGGCGTTTTGATGCCTGCCCGCGTCTCGATTCGAACCATCCCCGGCGAATCCTGAAATCCATAGGGAAAGCGCCGCGCGTCGGCCAAATCGGCCAATCCGCGGCCCATCAGCCGTTTCACCGAGACAACCGTGTTCTGCGGATCCTGGGCCTGATGCGCCATCGCTTTGTAGCCAACCTCGGTGCCATGCTGGGCATAGCGAACAATCGACGGCACGAGTGGACGGCCTTGTTCATCGGGCAACACGACCGCGTATCCGTTGCGTACGGTCGCAACAAGCGAGTTCGTCGTGCCAAGATCGATACCGATTGCACGCCTGTGCCCATGCGGCGCGGGCGCATCGTCCGGCTCCGAGATTTGGAATAACGCCATCGCTTTGGTGATCCTTCAGTTGCCTGCTAGTCGTCCAAGGTACCCTGTATCGCGTCGAGGTCGCCTGCGAGCTTGGACAGAAATTTGAGCTCGCGCACGCGCATGCGCGCATCCGAGTACGCACGGTCATCGTCAAGCGCATGGATGAGCGTGTCGACGAGAGCGTCGGCTTCGCCGCGAACGTCTTCGGCGATGCTCGCGATCGTCTGCGAATCCTTGTTGCCGGCCGCTTCCGCCGCCGTCTCCCGCCGTTCAAGCTGTCGCTCGAGAAATTCGAGCGGCAGCTGCGTATCTGTTTCGGACAGCGCATCGATCCCGTTGAGCGATAGCAGGTACTGTGCGCGCGAGACTGGATCCTTGAGCGCGCGATACGCTTCGTTGACGCGTGCCGATGATTGGAGCGCCAAGCGCTTCTCCTGGTCGCTGCCCGATGCGAAACGATCCGGATGCACTTCAGTCTGCAGCCGCCGATAGGCGTTTTCGAGCGAGCCGGGATCGCAGCCAAAGCGCTGCGGCAGTCCGAAAAGCTCGAAGTAGTTGCGGGAAAAGTCGATCATGGGCCGTTGCTTGCGCCGCCAGCAAAAAAGGGCGGCCGCGCCGCCCTCGGGGCTCGTTGAACGGCGCTAGTCGGTGGCAATCAGAACGTCGCTGGCTTTCACGATGGCGTAAGCGCGCTTTCCTATGGCAAGACCCAGCCGCTCGACTGACTCGCTCGTGATGACGGCGACGACGTCGACGCCGTTGCCGATCTCCAGCGTGACCTCGGTATTGACAGCGCCGGGGACCAGGCGCTTGATCGTTCCGCCAAGTTGATTGCGCGCGCTGAGCTTCATCTGTGAAAGCCCTGTTCTATATCTGAGGCTCTTTCTTTGTGATGCTTCGCCTATACGTTGAACGACTCGCCGCAACCGCACGAGTCCCGGACATTGGGATTATTGAACTTGAAGCCCTCGTTCAACCCCTCTTTTGCGAAATCAAGCTCGGTTCCGGCAAGGTACGGCAGGCTCTTCGGATCGACGATCACCTTGACGCCATGGCATTCGAACTGAATGTCTTCGGGCCGAACGTCGTCGGCGTACTCGAGCTTGTACGCGAGCCCCGAGCAACCCGATGTGCGCACGCCCAATCGCAATCCGACGCCTTTACCGCGCTTGGCGAGATGCGCAGCGACGTGCTTCGCGGCGCTCGGTGTCAGCTTGACGGCTTCCATGTCAGTCCGCAGCCGCCTTCTCTGGCTCCGATACGGTAACGGTCGGCTCGGCGTGGCGCGCCTTGTAATCGGCAACGGCCGCCTTGATCGCGTCCTCCGCGAGAATCGAGCAGTGGATCTTCACCGGCGGCAACGCGAGCTCTTCCGCGATCTGCGTGTTCTTGATCGCGACCGCTTCGTCCAATGACTTGCCCTTCACCCATTCGGTGACAAGCGATGACGATGCGATCGCCGAACCGCAGCCATACGTCTTGAACTTGGCATCCTCGATGACGCCGTCCTTGCCGACCTTGATCTGCAGCTTCATCACGTCGCCGCAAGCCGGCGCACCGACCATGCCGGTGCCCACGCCCTCTTCGGTCTTCGCGAAGGAGCCGACATTACGCGGATTCTCGTAATGGTCGATGACTTTATCGCTGTATGCCATTGTGTGCCTCTCAAGCCAATTAGTGTTGCGCCCAAACCACGGTATCCAAATCGACGCCTTCCTTGTGCATTTCCCACAACGGGGACAACTCGCGGAGCTTCGCGATCTTGCGCTTGACCAGATCGACCGTGTAGTCAATTTCTTCTTCGGTGGTAAAGCGTCCGACGGTAAAGCGGATCGAGCTATGCGCAAGCTCGTCACTGCGTCCAAGCGCCCGGAGCACGTATGACGGCTCCAACGACGCCGACGTGCAGGCCGATCCCGACGACACGGCGACGTCCTTGATTGCCATGATCAGGCTCTCGCCCTCGACGAAATTAAAGCTGACGTTGAGGTTATGCGGCACCCGCCGATCAGCGTCGCCGTTGACGTAGATCTCCTCGATCTCGGAAAGTCCTTTCAAAAGCCTATCGCGCAACATGCGGATGCGCTCGTTCTCGGTCGCCATCTCCGCTTTTGCAAGGCGAAACGCCTCGCCCATGCCGACGATCTGATGGGTAGGGAGCGTGCCGGAACGCATACCGCGCTCGTGGCCGCCACCGTGCATCTGCGCCTCGATTCGCACCCGTGGCTTGCGCCGCACGAACAACGCGCCGACGCCTTTGGGGCCGTACGTCTTGTGAGCGGAGAACGACATGAGGTCGACTTTCAGGGCGCGAAGATCGATCGGCACTTTTCCGGTCGCTTGCGCGCTGTCGACGTGAAAGAGGATGCCGCGCGAGCGGCAGATTTCGCCGATCGTAGCAACGTCCTGAATAACGCCGATCTCGTTGTTCACGTACATCACCGAAACAAGAATCGTATCGGGCCGCAGCGCCGCCTTGAATGCTTCGAGATCAAGGAGGCCGTCGGGTAACACATCCAGATAGGTGACCTCGAAACCGTCGCGCTCGAGCTCACGCATCGTGTCGAGCGTCGCCTTGTGCTCGGTGCGCACCGTGACGAGATGCTTGCCCTTGTCGCGGTAAAAATGCGCAGCGCCCTTGAGCGCAAGGTTGATCGATTCGGTCGCACCGGACGTCCAGACCAGCTCTTTCGGATCGCAATTGACGAGCGCCGCAACGTGTCCGCGTGCTTCTTCGACCGCCGCTTCAGTGGTCCATCCAAACGAATGGGAACGCGACGCCGGATTGCCGAAGTTTTCGGTCAAGTACGGAATCATCTTTTGCGCGACGCGCGGATCGACGGGCGTCGTCGCCGAGTAATCGAGATAGATCGGGAGCTTCATGACGGAAGGAGTTCTGCCTTTGCGCGTGGTTTCGGCGGCTGACGATGGTCCTGCAGAACCGAAACGTCACCCGATTTCGGCTGCTGCTGACGGACGAGCTCCGCCAGCGTCACGGACCGGAGATATCCGAAGATGTGTTCATTCAATCCGGCCCACAATTCGTGCGTCATACATCGGCGGTCGTCGAAGCAGTTTTCTCGCCCGCCGCACTGCGTGGCGTCGATCGGCTCGTCGACGGCTAGGATCACGTCAGCGACCGAAACGCTATCGGCCGGATGGGCAAGGTTGTAGCCGCCGCCCGGCCCACGCACGCTTTCGACAAGACCGTGACGACGGAGCTTGCCGAACAGCTGCTCCAGATAAGACAACGAAATCTTCTGTCGCTCCGAAACGGCCGCGAGCGTCACCGGCGCCTGCGTGCCATGCATCGCCACGTCGATCATCGCCGTGACGGCAAAACGTCCTTTTGTCGTAAGCCGCATTTTCGTACCCATCCTGTTGCCAAGCCACCCGAATGGCGGCTCGACTTTGGCTTTGTCCTATCGCCGAATCGCTCCTGAATGGGGCGCTGAATCAACTACTCAGGAACTCTGCTTTTCTTTTTGTCCAGGACAGCGCATTGTACAATTCCCGAATGATTTAGTCAACTAAAAGCCCGTCAAGTTCACTCAACCATTTTGTTGATCTGCCGCGGATCGAACGCCTCGGCAACCGCCTTGGCGTCTCCGCATTCGAGACCGTCCCGCTGCAGCTGCGCGACGAGGCGGTTGAAGCGATCCTCGGTTGCGGCGGCGTGGTCGAGCAGCTTGTGGATCGCCTGAACGATCGGGTCATTCATGTCGGCCGAGATCGCGTAGGCGGAAAATCCGATCTGCGACGCCTTCTCCTCGCGTCGAGCCAGGTCCTCGGGTGTGGCGATCCGCGCCGGCACCCCGACCGCCGTCGAGCCCGCCGGCACATCGCGCACGACGACCGCGTTCGAACCGATCTTCGCGCCATCGCCCACCAAGATCGGCCCGAGTATTTTGGCACCCGCGCCGATGACGACGTTGCGACCGAGCGTCGGATGCCGCTTGCCCTTGTTCCACGACGTGCCGCCAAGCGTTACGCCGTGGTAGAGCGTGGTGTCGTCCCCGATTTCCGCGGTTTCGCCGATGACGATCCCCATGCCATGGTCGATGAACACGCGCCGCCCGATTGTCGCGCCGGGGTGGATCTCGATTCCGGTCAGCCAGCGCCCCCAGTGCGCGAGCCAGCGGGCGAGCCAGCGAAGCCTCCAGCGCCAGAGCGGATTGACCACGTCGCGATGCCAGACGAGGGCGTGCAGGCCGGGGTAGCAGGTGAGGACCTCGAACGCCGAACGCGCCGCCGGATCGCGCTCGAACACGACAGCGATGTCTTCACGGAGTCGATCGAACATGATCGATTTTCGCATTTCCGATAGAAACGCTCAAGTATTCGCTTGCTTGGGGCCAGCCTCGCCAGTGCCGCCCGCCT
Source organism: Betaproteobacteria bacterium (assembly GCA_005881895.1). Taxonomy (GTDB): domain Bacteria; phylum Pseudomonadota; class Gammaproteobacteria; order Burkholderiales; family Casimicrobiaceae; genus VBCG01. The sequence goes on along the minus strand of VBCG01000038.1, from coordinate 6,243 downwards.
GAGCGCCCGCGCGACGCGTGATAGCCTTCCTAATGACTCAACAGGAGATGCACGAAATGAGCACCCGGTTTGGTTGGGCCCTGATTGCGTTAACGGTCGCGCTTCCCACGTTCGCGCAGATTCCTCCGGCCCCCGCCGGCGAGCAATCCCAATCTGCGGCGAACAAGAAGTGCGATTCGATGCAGCGGCACATCGCCAAGGAACAAAGGTCGCTCGCGAGCTTCGATCAAACGATCGCGGCCGACAAGAAGGGCCGAGAAACCTGCGCATCGAAGGCCATGTGCGCGCGCTACGACCAGGCCATCAAAGCGATGGAAGCGCGCAGGGCGCAGCACGAAGCGCGACTCGCCAAGTTCAAATCCGACGCCGAGAACGATTGCAAGCCGTCCTGAACGCGGACTCGTCAACGCCCCAGTAAGTCATCGATACGCGCAAGAATGCCGCGCAGGATGTTGACTTCCTCGCGCTCGAGCGCCGCGCGCCCGAACAACCGCCGCAGTCGAGGAAGCAGCCGTTTGGGCATCGCAGGATTCAGAAACGCCATCGCCGTCAATGTTCGTTGCGCGTGCGAGTACAAGCCTTCGATTTCGTCGTACGTTGCGCGCGGGTGCTCGGGTGCGGACCACACGACATCGCCCGCCGCCGCGACGCGAAGCTCGTACGCAGCGACTTGCACCGCCGCCGCCAGATTGAGCGAGGGGTACGCCGGATTCGCGGGAATTGTCGCGGCGATGGCACAGCGTGCGAGCTCGTCATTGGTGAGACCCGACATTTCGGTGCCGAAGATGAACGCGACATCACCATGTTCGGCATGTCTCACCGCCTCCTGGGCCGCTTCGCGCACGTTGAGCACGCGTCCCGCAAACTGACGCGGACGCCCCGACAGGCCGATTGTCAGCGCGGCGCCGGCCAGCGCGTCGTCCAACGACGGCACGCACTGCGCCGCTTCAAGGATGTGAGCGCCGCGCGCCGCGAGCGCGACGGCGTCGCGATCGGGCAGGTGTCTCGGTGCGACGAGCGTGAGCCGCGTCAACCCCATCGTGTGCATCGCGCGGGCGGTCGCGCCGATGTTGCCCGGATGGCTCGTCCGCACGAGCACGATCCGAATGCGCGTCAAGCGATTGGCGGTCGGCGGCAGTGAGGACGGAAATTCGTGCATTCGAGCGTCGAGTGAGCACCGTCACCGCGAAAAAGACCCCTGCACAGTAGAATATCGATCGATTGCTCTTTCGCCACACCGTCCATTTGCAATGACGGCGGACCTGGAAAATCTACACCATGCATCCGATGCTCACGATTGCGGTGAAAGCCGCGCGTCGCGCCGGCAACATCATCAATCGCAGCGCGCGCGATCTTGATTTGCTGACGGTAACGGCGAAGGGTCCCAAGGATTTCGTCAGCGAAGTCGATCGCGAGGCCGAACGCACGATCGTCGAGACTTTGCATGCCACCTATCCAGCCCATGCGATCCTCGCCGAGGAAGGGACAAGCCGCGACAAGAACGTTGACGCCGAGTACCTCTGGATCATCGATCCGTTGGACGGGACGACCAACTTCCTCCACGGGTTTCCGCAGTACTGTGTGTCGATCGCACTGTCGCACAAAGGGGTCATCACGCAAGGCGTTATCTACGATCCGGTCCGTAACGATTTGTTCACGGCGACGCGCGGGCGCGGCGCCTATCTCAATGATCGGCGGATTCGCGTGTCCCGCCGCCAGCATTTACGCGATTGCTTGATCGGCACCGGCTTCCCGTTTCGTGACGGCAGCTTTCTGGACACGTATCTGCAGATGATGCGAACGATGATTACGCATACGGCAGGATTGCGCCGGCCCGGCGCGGCGGCGCTGGATCTCGCCTATGTGGCCGCGGGATCGTACGACGGGTTTTTCGAGGTCGGGCTCAACCCATGGGACGTCGCCGCCGGCAGTCTGCTGATACTCGAAGCAGGTGGACTGATCGGCGACCTGACGGGCGAAGGCGATTTTCTTCACGGCGGGCAGGTCATTGCCGCCAATCCGAAGATCTTCTCCCAAATGGTCCAAGCGCTCTCGCCTTTTCATTCGGCGCTCGAGCGCGACAAGGCCGCAGCTCTCGCAAAAGACTGAATTGCGCAGACGACTTTTTCCCTAGTCGTCACCCGTTCGAGGGATTGTCGACGCCGGCGCGCCTTCGCTTCCCGGGCGGTGCACCGCCCATTCCTGCAGCAGCGCGTAGCCCACAGCGAGCAGCACGGGCCCCAGAAATACGCCGATGAATCCGAACGCGACCACGCCGCCGAGGACGCCCAGCAATACGAGTACGAAAGGCAAATCGCTGCCGTGACTGATGATCAGCGGCTTGATGACGTTGTCGATTGTCGATACGACGAGCACGCCCCACAGCAAGACAAAAATGCCCCACCCCGTTTCCCCGCTGTTGATGAGCCACAAACCCGCGGGAACCCAGACGAGCGGCGGCCCGATGGGGACCGGCGACAAGAGAAACGTGACGAATCCCAATAGTGGCGCCGCTTTTATCCCTGCGATCCAGAATCCGAGCCCGGCAAGAACGCCTTGCACGAGGGCGGTGCCGAGAATCCCCAGGACGACGCCGCGCACAGTCCCGACCGCGACGCCCGCAAGATGCCCGCCGTGGTCGCCGGCGATGCGCGCGATGCCCGTGCGGAGCCGCCCAACGATCTCGTCGCCGTCACGGAAAAAGAAAAACGCAATGAGAATCGACAGCGCGAGTTGCAGCAACGCGCCCGCGACAGTCACGCCGGACGCAAGCGCGATGCGTCGCGCCGGCTCGATGTATTGGCGAAGCTCGGCCAACAGTCTCGGCGCGTCGTGCGCCATGCCGCTCCAGTAGGCCGCGACGCGGTCGCCGACCAGCGGGAATTCGCTGACCCAAATCGGCGGCTCCGGCGGCCCCTCCTCCAACACGCTGCGCGCCCACAAAGCAACCGCTTCCGCGTTGTCGGCGAGTGATGCACCGACGATCACGAAGGGCGCGAACAAAGCGACCGTGATGAGCACGAGCATCAGCAACGCGGCAAACCAATCGTGACGCTGGAACCGTTTACGCAGGCGCGCAAACAGCGGCCACGACGTCACGCACAGAATCGCCGCCCACACCACCGCTGTGATGAACGGCTGCAAAACGAGGAAGCATCCGACGATCAGCAACGCCAGAACGGCGAGCGTCAACATCTGATCGATACGCGTGGGGGTCTTTCTTCGCATGCTTTTTGCCGTCCGGCGCAGTGAAGTGCATGCCGCAAATGCGCGCATAGTAGCGCGATCGGAATCCTCTCAGATCACGGTCAACCGTGGCGTCGTTGCAGCAGTAAGCCGACGCGACGGCAAAGCACTGCGCAGTGGCCGCGCGCTTTTCCTGTCGGATGTTGACTTGATTTCGAACGCCTCGTTGACAGCAGGCAACACGATCGGCAACAACAACGACCGGTTTCTCGGGAATCTGCTCGCGTTCGCCGGATCGGGCGCTGCGCCGCCACCGCCGCCGGCGGTGTTCGCGCCGGTTCCGGCGCTCGATCATGCGTCGCTGCTGCTGCTTGCGTTAATACTCTTCGCTCTCGGATGGCGAGGGCTGCGACAGGGCTAAGCGGCGCCTGAAGGTGGATTCGAGTGGTGACGTTGCAACGGAGGACTAGCCACACAGCCCGAGAATCCGTTCCTGCTGGGTGCATGCCCGCGCCGGCGGCGTTTTGGGGCTCGTTCTCATCACGAGACAAGCGCGTATTTCTTTCGCCGTCGGCGGATAGTAGAACCATCCCCGACCGAGGTCGGGCAACGCCATCTCGACCTCGCGCCATTTCGGATGTCCCTTTTCTTGCAGCACAGGGAAGTTCTGGCACAGCGATCGGGCGAATCGCGCGAGGTAGTCCTTCGTCCCCTTGAGATTGTAGTCGTACGTGACGAGGTACGCCTTCACGGCCAATCCGGGCAAGTCCTCCGCCAGCAGATTGGGATAACTGCTCGCGCGCACGGTTGCCGGAAAGTACGTTCTGAGGGCCGCCCTGCTGGCGGCGTGATTCGGATCGAACGTCAGCAATCGGATGAGTTGCCGCGCCTCGGGTTTCATGTCGACCAAAAGCTTCGTCGGCTGCCCCCCGATGACCGCAACCACATCGAGCGTTTTGTCGGTGATGAGCTTGACGAGGGCGTCTTCGTTGGTGAAGAAGGTCGCCTTGGAGTCGGGGATCGGTTCATTGAACATCAAGCGATAAAGTGTCGCCGTGGTGAGCGCCGTTCCGCTGCCTAGCTCGCCTGCATTGATTCGCGCATCCTTGATCTCGTTGACGTAATGCAGCTCCGAGTCGGCCCGCACGATGAAGTAGATCTCTTCGTTGTAGAGCGGCATGATGACCCGAAGCGGCTGGATGATCTTGCTCGCTTCCGTATTCCCCGCAGCCGCCTGATCGAGGAAAGCTTGATAGACATCCGATTGGACGATCGCGAATTTCACGCCCGCCTCGTACCGCAAACGCTTGACGTTCTCCGCCGACCCTGCGGAAGGGAGCACATCGAGCTCGATGTCAGCCTGCGGTGCCACGAACGACGCGATATCGCGTCCGATTTGGATATACGTGCCGCGCGTTGACGCCGTCACGATCTTGAACTCCGCCGCGGCCAGCGCGACCGCCACGTGGATTGAGAATCCCGCAGCAACTAGCGCGACCACCAGAACCTTTTTCATTTCATTTCCCCATTGGCTCCGCGCGCCGGTTGCAGAGCCCTAAAGCTGCGACCTCGTCCGTACAGGAACGCAGCCGCTCTCGATCGGCCGCCGCGTCGTCCCGACGACTGCCTATCGGAGCGCGTACTGCCAGCGCGTCGGCGTCCGGGAAACCGCTGGTTGATTCCATCGATCCTGACGGTGTGGCGAGAGAACGCCGGGCCGGCATCTGCAGAGGTTTGTCGCGAGATTGCGTTGCGATTGCCTTCGCGGCGCTTGCCGCCTTTGCGCCCGGGTCGGTCGGCGTCGCGAGCACCGGTCCGGGAGCGCTTTGCCTACCCCCCGGGGGCCTCGGCGACGACGACGCTGCAGCGGTCGATTCGGTGGACGCGTTAGTTTCATCTTCGGGCCGACGCGTGCCGGTCGTGCGTATCCTGCCCTGGGTCATCGGTGACGCAGCGTCCTCCGTCGGCGCCGCAATCGGCGGAGCCGCGCCAGTTGCAGCGCTGGAGGCGCCGAAGCCACCCGATCGCGGTGATACGCCGACGGAACCCGGCGTACGCGAGGTATCTCCGTTCGCGCGAGAGCCTTGGTTCGCGTTGAACGCATTCTCGACTTGCGCCTGATGCCGGTAACCAAAATAGCCGACAATCGGTATGGCGGCGACGAGCAGCGCGGGCAACGCTACGCGTGTCACAAGATAACGTCGCGCCCTCATTTCGCGGGCGCGTACCGGAATGATTTGCGGTGTACGTTGCGACGCGGGGAAGGAAGGCATCAAGGCTGCGGCAAGAGGACGTTCGTGAGCGAAGAACTCCATTTCTTTCGCCATGACTTGCGGCGCCTCATGGCGAGCGCGGCGCTGAAGAGTATCGACGGGATCCGCTGCCGGCCGATGGAATCGCTGTCGTTCTTGTTCGAAACCGCTAACGGTCGCGGGTCCGGAATCCGCCGCAGACTTCGGCGCTCCCTCGATCGTCGCATGCTCGATCGGAAAATCGGCGCCGCATTTGTAGCAGCTTTCCGCAGAGCGATCGTTGATCGCGTCGCATTCGTTGCAAGGCTTGAGGTGCAGCGGCGAGGCACAGTCGTTGCAGAATTTGGCGCCGGCAGGATTACCGTGGCCGCAGAAGACGCATCTGGGATTGAACATGGACGAATCGAAATTGCAATGTGCCGCAGAAACGAGCGCTCGGGAAAGTGGATCGCTCTCCCGAGTAAACTTTGGGGGGCGATTAGCGTACGCCCGATCCTGGCCAACGCACAAGCGCCTTATCGCCGGAAAAATAGCGATCTCGTCATCTTTCAGCGCTTTTCGCGAACAATGGAGCCGATGACGCCCGCGCTATAATTCTTGGCTCCGGAGAGATGGCCGAGTGGTCGAAGGCGCCTGACTCGAAATCAGGTTTAGGGCAACCTAACGGGGGTTCGAATCCCTCTCTCTCCGCCATGCAATTGCATAACAGATTGATTACGCTAAATATTTTGTTAGGTTGGCACTGTACCCACGCTCATACCCTCATGTAAGCACGAAAACTCTTTTCGTAGCGATTCTTTTTCGT
>VBCG01000037.1:35937-36446 GCA_005881895.1 Betaproteobacteria bacterium | reverse complement strand
CGATCTCGCGTCCGAAGAACGACGCGGATTCGGCGCGTCGAAATATCCGCTCGGGGCCGCCGTGATACGCGACCGGTCGGTCGATCAGTCGCACACCGTCCGGAAACAGCAAGTGCTCGCGAATGACGCGCAGATGATGTCGCGCCTGTTCGGGCGTGAACAGTCCGCCGATGATGCTTCGCGTCATCGGCAGGAGCGAGTACTCGAGGCCCGCCCGGACGTCAGATGGATGAAGTAGCAGCTCGGGCGCGTCACGTCCGGCCTCAAAGATGGCGTATCCCGCGACCGTTCCATCGCGGACGAGAAAGCGATTGAAGTCGCTGCGCATTGTCAGCCCGAGCTCCGAGAGCATCCTCGCCTCGGCGTTACGGTCAGCACGGCGCAGCACTTCGGCGTAGCGCACGAGCTGCTGATACAACAGCGCGACGGTCCAACTGCTCACCATAGAGTCGCGCAGCCTGGGGTCGGCCGGCTGCAGCGAATCGTTCCAGTCTCCCTCGCCATAGCGA
>VBCG01000037.1:15904-35872 GCA_005881895.1 Betaproteobacteria bacterium | reverse complement strand
GTGCTGTCTCGTCGAGAAAGGCCAGATCGTTGGTAGCTTCGAGATAGTCGTTCAGCGCCTTCAGCGGCCATACGATTACATCGCCGTGGCTGTGCGCGTCCTGAATGGACGAGTAAGGCTCGAGCATGAACCACTGCGGCCAGTCGCCTCGCTCCGCGTACTGCTGCGCGAAGACGATCCGCAGGATCTGCTTGACGGGTTCGTCGTGCTCGAGCGTCAGGAAAAATTCGACCGGTCCTTGGCAGACGTCGCGCGTACCCCATGCCGCACCCGTGGTCTGCTCGAGCCCGTGCGGCACCGTGAGATGGATCATCGCGTCGTGCGCGAGCCACGGCAGCGATGCGTCGAGCGCCGCGGCCTCGGCTCCCTCGCCGACGATCCGTGACCCGCGGGTGACGCTCGTCCAGAACTTCGTCGCCCCTGCGAGTAGGTCCATGTCCTCGCGTGCGTGCTCGTATTTCGACGCCAGCCGCGCTGCTTCCGCGGAATCCGTCAACGATCCCACGACCGCGAAGCAAAACTCTTGCGTCGGCAGCGTCCTGATTGCAGCATGCGTACCGCTTCCTGCCGCGCGATCGGCGTAGAGCAGCTCGTCGCCGCCGATCGCGTCGACCGCATTCGCCGTGCTCGTCACCAAGTGATAGGTCGCATCGGGATAGCGCTGTCCCCAGAGCGACGCGGGATCGGGTTGAAACGTGAACCTGCGGTTGCTTGAATCTGCGACCACGCGTCCTGCGTGCTCGAAGTCGCGTTCGCCCAGCACGAGATTGCCGTACACGAGCAGCCGACACGGTGCGCCATCGTTCGAGATCCGCCATCGCATCGCGGGATCGTCGCCAGACGCGATCGCGCGGACCGTGATCACGCGATCGGCGAGACCGTAAATCCACCGGCAATCGCCCAATCCCATCTCGAACGCCGACGGGATCGTCAGCAAGCGCCAGCCGTTTCCCGTATCGATCAACGCGCGCAAACCACTGGCTCGCATGATGTTGTACGGATCGCGCGAAACGGAGAACAGCTTGTGGAACGATGTGTTGCCGATGGTGAGCTGCGCGGCGAAGACGCCGTGCATCCAGCACGTCGCGCATAGCGTCGATTCGTCCGGAAGCATGGCCTTGCCGGACCGCAGAAGCGCGCCGTGGCGACGCGTCACGATACGTTCCTTGTCGCGCAGCACGACGTGGCGGTTGTGCGAAGCGTCGGGCGTGAAGAACGACAGCAGCCGAGCGTCGTTGAATTCTTCGAGAAAACGATCGGGATAACGCTGCGCCAATTCGTCGCCATTCAAGGGCACAACTTCGTTGGAAGGTGCATCCTGTGCGACGCTGCGTGGGACTTCGCGCGTCGTGAGCTCAATGTCGTCGCGATCGGGCCATGCGACGCTGTCGAGTCGAGTCAAGTCGCCGTCAGCGGAAGCCGCCGGATGGTTCGGCTCGTAGAGCGCGAAGAAACGCCAGGATGCGCTTGCGCGCGGTTCGAGCGTGATCGGTAACGACTGGATCGCTGCGCATGCCGCTTCATGCTGCAGTCGGCGATCGGCAAGGCGCGTTCCGAACGCGAGACCGATGCCATCGGTATCGCGATAACGCGGGCCGAACAACTGCATCGCATCGGTCGCGAACGCGCTCGCGCCATCGAGACAGCCGTGCATGACCCACGGGTGCTTGCCGTCCTGTGCGAGGTTCTGGCGGCTCATGACGGTGGGCCCGTAGCGCGCATGGCGGGCGATGTGGTGGTCGATGTATTGCGACGCGTACGCCTCGTTGTTGGTGACGAAGGCGCGAACGCCAAGTCCCAAGTCCTGCACGAGGATGGAATCGATCGGCACTGCGACTTCGCTCGCGTTCGTCGCCTCGACGTTCCACAGCCATGCGGTCTTATCGGGGAGCACGCGCAACGTCACGCGATGGCGAATGCCACTCGTCACGCCTTCCCAGACGATCCGATCGTCGGCGCCGCCGAGCCGAATGTTGGCGCGCGGACCAATCGCTTCGATGTTGTTCGGGCTCGCGCCGCCTGCGCGCAGCAGAATTCGCCCGATGCCGCCATCAATGGGTGAGGCGAGGACCTGGTTGACGAGTATCGCGCCGCTGTCGCTTCGATGCTCGATGGCGAACACCGAACCGCTCGGCACAACGGAAATGCCGAGGCCGGCGCTGTTGCCGATGCGGCGCAGACCCAGATCCGCTTCGCGGGGCGTGCACCAGCTACGGACGTCGGAGGGGGACATGGGGCTATCGATCATCAATGACGCGACCAATTTGACCGCCAGTGTCGGATCGCAGTTGCAATCGGCCGACCGAGATCCGCTCAGAAGTAGAGCACCGGCTTATCGGCAGATGAGGTTTACACTCAAATCTCACCGAGTACCGACCGCGCCATGCAAATATCCGCCCCGGTTTTTGATATTCCGCCGGTGACACGGGATGAATTCAAGCAAGGTCTGCGCTTGCGCCGGTTCCTGCTCGCCAGCGTTTTCTCGGTGCTGTACCTGGTCGTGCTGGGCGTCTTTTGCACGCAGGACAAGATCGACCGCCAGACGCTTCTCCACGCATGTGCAATCGTCGCAGCATTCATTGTCGTTTTTTTCTGCCTCTTCCGCCTAGGGCTCAATCTGCGGTTTCCGGACCCGAGCTTGACGGGCTGGCAGCTGCTTGCCTCCGTGTTCACGATGCTGTACGTCATTTACCGCGCCCCGGATTCCCGCATCGCCTTCACCGCCTTCTTCTTCGTCGCGATGATGTTCGGCATGCTTCGCCACAGCGGCATGAAGCTCGCGCTGCTCGGCTCGGTTTCGTTACTCTCCTTCGCGTTTGTTACCGGGCTCCGCTACGCAAACAACCGCGACACCGAAATGCTGCGCCTGGATATGCTTCAGGTCGTCGTCATGGCGGTAACATTTCCGTGGTTCCTGTTTATCGGTAGTTGCGTGAAGCAGCTCCAGCGCGGCCTTACGGAAGCGACCATCAAGCTCGAAGATATCGAGGAAAAGGCGCGCCGCGACGATCTGACCGGCGTCTACAATCGTCGTACGTTGATCGCCGCGATGGAAGAATCGAAACAGCGGGCCGATTCCACTGGCGAACCGCTCTCAATTTGCGTCATCGACCTTGATTTCTTCAAGCGCTACAACGACGAGTTCGACCACTTGACCGGCGATCAGGTCCTGCGGACTTTCGCGCAGGCCGTGCAGGACGGATTGCGCGCGACCGATATCTTTGGGCGCTATGGCGGCGAGGAGTTCGTCCAGATTCTGCGACACACGACGCTGGCGGGCGCGATGGCCGATGCCGAGCGGCTGCGCGAGCGGATCAGCGCGTTCGCCATTCCAACTTCGCGTCCGATCGGTCCGCTGACGGTATCGATCGGGGTCGCGCAGTACGAGCCGGGCGAAACGATTATCGAGACCTTCGCCCGGGCCGATGAGGCGCTCTACAAGGCGAAACAGCGGGGCCGCAACCGGGTGGAGTGCTAGTTCGCCTGCGCCACGTCCCGCGCGCCGGCGCATAATTCACGAGTCCAAGCAGGAGGCGGGTTACTGATGAGCGGCACCCCGACATCGACCGACATCGCGAACGAAGGCGTTGCGCAGGCGATGCAGCTTGCGGGCGACGAGCTTCGCCTTCGCGCCGCCTCATCCGATGAGCTCAACGCAGCTGCGGCATTTCTGACGAATGCGCTGGCGCGGTTCCCGGCCGCATCACGCGATGCACGCAAGTTTGACGCAATCGCCCGCCTCGAGGGCGCCGGCAAAGCGATTGGAGCCGAGCTGAGGCGACGGGCGTTTGTTTAGGACGCGCCATTCGACGCCGCGCTGGTCGGAGCGGTTGAACTTGCGTCGTTAGCCGGCAGCGTCAGGAGAGGAGGACGTGATGAAGAGTCATCGAATCACGGGTGGTGGAGGGACACAGCTCCACCTCGTCGAGACGGGCAACTCGAAGGGTCGCCCGATCATGTTCATTCATGGCTTTTCCCAGTGTTGGCTCGCCTGGAATCGGCAGTTGACCTCTGATCTCGCCGAGAGTTACCGGCTTGTCGCAATGGATATGCGGGGGCACGGTCTCTCCGATAAGCCTCGCGAGGGCTACACCGACTCGAAACTGTGGGCTGATGACGTCAACGCAGCCGTACACGCTTTGAATCTCGATCATCCGATCCTTTGCGGGTGGTCATATGGGCCACTCGTAATCCTCGACTATATTCGGCACTATGGTGAGGATGCCATTGGCGGTATCAACTTGGTCGGTGCCGTTACCAAGCTTGGCACTGAGCCGGCGATGTCGGTCCTCACGCCCGAGTTTCTCGCCCTCGTACCCGGTTTCTTTGCTACTGATGGGCAAGAAAGCGTACGCAGTCTCAAGTCGCTTATACGCATGTTCTTCGCGCTAGAGCCCCCAGCTGAGGATCTGTATCTGATGCTGGGATACAACGTGTCCGTGCCACCGTACGTCCGTCAGGCGCTTTTCTCGCGCTCGTTCGACAACGACGATCTCTTGCCAAAGATCCGTAAACCGGTATTGATCACTCATGCCGCAGACGATGCGATTGTCAAATCAGCCGCCGTGAATCAGCATAAGGCCGGCATCACTCGGGCACAAATTGAGATGATGAGGAACGCGGGACACGCCTGTTTCTGGGACGATGCGGCTAACTTCAACCGACGCTTGCGCGCGTTCGCGGAAAGTCTGGACTAGATTCTTCGGAATCAGCGCAAATGATGCATGTCCTGCCCGAGCATTTCGGGCGTGATCAGCGTCACGCCGCGATCGGTCACGAAGAAGCGCTTGCGGTCCTCAACTGGATCGACACCCGCTTCGAGACCTGGCGGCAGCGCGCAGTACCGGTCGACGACGCAGTTCTTCAGCACGACGTGACGATGCACCTCGACATCGGGCAGGACGACTGAATCCTCGATGCTGCAATAGCTGTGCACGTGAACGTTGGAGAACAACAGCGAGCGTCGCACCAATGAGCCGCTGATGATACAGCCGCCGGACACGAGCGAATCGAACGCTACGCCACGCCGGCCTTCTGTTTCGAACACGAACTTTGCCGGCGGCAGCTGCTCCTGATAGGTCCAGATCGGCCACGCGTCGTCGTAAAGATTGAGATCCGGCGTGACGTGCGCCAGGTCAAGATTCGCTTCCCAGTATGCATCGATCGTGCCGACATCGCGCCAGTACGGCCGGCCCTCGACCATGTTGACGCACGAGTCGACGAAGCGATGTGCGAACACGCGATTTCCATTAGAGATCAGATATGGAATAACGTCTCCGCCGAAGTCGTGCCTCGACCGAGAATCGGCGGCGTCGCGGATCAGTTCATCAAAAAGGAAGGACGCGTTGAAGACATAGATGCCCATGCTGCCCAAAACGACGTCCTGCCGCCCGAGAGCCGGTTTCGGTTGTGCGGGTTTTTCCGCGAACTCGACGATGCGGGACTCGTCGTCGAGCGCCATCACGCCGTATGCTGAAGCGATGCCGATCGGCACTTCAACACATCCAACCGACACATCTGCTTCGCGCCCCACATGTTCGGCGAGGAGCCGTGCATAGTCCATCTTGTAGACGTGATCGCCAGCCAGGATCAGGACATATTCCGGCGCGTGGCGGCGCAGGACATCGAGGTTCTGGTAGACCGCATCGGCGGTACCCTTGTACCAATCGGAAGTGACGCGTTGCTGGGCAGGCAGCAGCTCGACGAACTCGCGGAATCGACCGTCAAGGAAACTCCAGCCGCGCTGCACGTGGCGGATCAGACTCTGCGCCTTGTATTGCGTGCAGATGCCGATTCGACGCACGCCGGAGTTGACGCAGTTCGATAGCGAAAAATCGATGATGCGAAACTTGCCGCCGAACGGCACCGCGGGCTTCGCCCGCCAGTCGGTCAACGGTCCGAGCCGGCTGCCGCGGCCTCCCGCGAGCACGATCGCGAGCGTGTCGCGCGCGAGTTGCGACATGAGCAAGCCTTGCGGATCATGCTTGGCTGGACCATAGCCGATTTGCGCAGAACCTTGATCGATGCTCATCGCTCATCCATCCAGTGTCCTTATCATGCTACTCGCGGCCCGCCCTGATTGGCGACCGTTAGATTGAATATCCGTGCCCGCGCCTCGCATCTTGTACGCAACGCCGGAATGCGCGCCGCTCGTCAAGACCGGCGGTCTAGGCGACGTCGCCGGGGCGCTTCCGGTCGCGCTGCGGCAGATCGGGCTCGACGCGCGCGTGATCCTGCCGGGGTATCCCCCCGTGGTCGCAGCGCTGACGGGCGCGCGAAAGGCGGGACGAATCGACGCCCTGGCACGCCTTCCCGAAGCATGGCTGCTCAAGGCTGAGTTGCCACAGGGCATTCCGGCATGGATCGTCGATTGTCCCGCGCTCTACGATCGCGAGGGCGGTCCGTACCAGGATGCCGGCGGCGACGATTGGGACGACAATCCGCTGCGCTTCGGCCTGCTTGCGCGCGCGGCTGCGCTCCTCGCGTCGAGTCAAAGCCCCGTCGCATGGCGCGCCCAACTCATTCACGCGAACGACTGGCAGACCGGACTGGCGCCAGCGTACGCTGCGCTCGCCGACGATGGCGCAACGCCCAGCATTATCACGATCCACAACCTCGCGTTCCAAGGCATCTTCGCGCCGCATTGGGTCGCCGATCTCGGGTTGCCCGCCGCGAGCTTTGCGGTCGACGGCGTTGAATATCACGGCCGCATTTCATTCCTTAAAGCCGGGCTCTTTTACGCAAACGCCATAACGACGGTGAGCCCGACCTACGCCGGGGAGATCCAGCACGAGGCGATGGGAATGGGGATGCACGGCCTACTCGCAGCGCGCCGCGATCGGCTCACGGGAATATTGAATGGCATTGACACGACCGTCTGGGATCCTGCGAATGATCCATTGATCGCCGCGCGATACGATGCAACCGCGCTGCGCCGCAAGAGCGCCAACAAGAAAGCATTGCAGATTCGCTTCGGGCTCGAGACACCGTCGGACATGCTGTTGCTGGGAGCCGTGACCCGCCTCACCACGCAAAAAGGCGTCGATCTTCTGCTCGACATCGTGGACGCGGTGCTTAGATTGCCGGCTCAGATTGTCATTGTTGCCACAGGCGACAAAGCCCTCGAACGACGTCTTCGCACCCTTACCGCCGCGTGGGCGGGCCGACTAGCGAGCTTCATCGGCTTCGATGAAACGCTCGCGCATCTGGTGGAGGCCGGCGCCGATGCTTTCGTGATGCCGTCCCGGTTCGAGCCGAGCGGCCTGAACCAGATGTACAGTCAGCGCTACGGGACGCCGCCCATTGTGCATGCCACCGGGGGGCTCGCCGATTCGGTTGTCGATTGCACATTGCAGACGTTGGCCGACGGCACCGCAACCGGCTTCAAGTTTTTCGCGCCCAACGCGGACGCACTGATGGGTGCGATCAAGCGCTGTGGCGCCGCTTACGGTGACGCCAGGATCTGGCGGCAGGTGCAGCGAAATGGAATGGCGCGCGACTGGAGCTGGAATCGCGCGGCGCGAGAATACGCTGCGATTTATGCGCGACTGATTGCGGGGTAAAGACTACGGCTTGACGAACCGTAGCGCAAACTTGTCGGTGGGAATTTTCGCGTCGCCGGAAGATTCCTCGCGCGTATCGGCGGGGTCGCGCAGGAAATCGCTCTCGCTTTCGAGTACGAAACCTGCCTTCCGCACTTCCGCGAGGACGATGTCCTGGTCGATGCGATGCAACGTTTTTCCCACTCCGATGTCGGCGCCCGTTTTGGCCGAATGATCGATCACAACGAAATGACCGCCGGGCTTCAATGCCGCAAACAACCGCTGATTCATCTTGGCGCGGTCGACCGGAAGGTACGTGATGTCGTGGTAGTTGAGGATCAAGGTGATCAGATCGAGCTTCGGGGCCTGGTCGGGCACCGGATCTTCGAATGGACGTATGACGACGACCAAATTGCTCTGCGGGTGGTCGCTCAGTCGCTTGGCGAGCGCCGCGCCGATCTGCTCGCGCTGCGCCCACACCGTGCCAGTGGGGCCGACGGCCAACGCCAGAAGCTGTGACGTGTATCCTGCGCCCGCCGAAACGTCGAGCACCTGCATGCCCGGTTTCACTTTCGTAAATGGAAGGAACTCGGCCGGATGGCGCGCCGCATCCATGCGCCGGTCCTGATCCGTCCGGATCGAGCTCTCGATGACGATACTGTTGCGCTCGGCGTCAGTGCGCGGGTCCGCCGCCGGCATTGTCGAGCAACCGCTGAACGCAAATAGGAATCCGACGAGGACGTGAGCAGCGACGAGCGGTGAGATGGCGTGAGTCATGCGCGAATCATACGTCCGCGGCGATGCGAGCGCTTCAAGGTATAATGCGGCTGCGGCCGTTGATCCAGTCCCCTTGCCGCAGTCGATTCCGACCCCCGTAGCTTCTCTCGTTTGGCTGTGACTGGCTGTCCTTTGGGCGAATGGCCGAGCACCCCTTCGAAGGTTGTCATGTCTTTTTCTACACTCGGGCTGTCCGACGCGCTGCTGCGCGCGGTCGCCGATCAGGGTTACACCATTCCGACGCCCATACAGCGGCAGGCGATTCCCGCTGTGCTGGCGGGCGGCGATCTATTAGCCGGTGCGCAGACCGGAACCGGCAAGACGGCTGGATTCGTCCTGCCGATGCTCCAGCGGCTCTCCGCGCGCCCGTCACCCTACGGCGCGGGTTCGCGCAAACCGTTGCGCGCATTAATCCTCGCTCCGACGCGCGAACTGGCCGCGCAAGTCGATGCATTTATCAAAACTTACGGCAAACATCTGAAACTTACGTCGATGGTGTTGATCGGCGGCGTTGGCTTTGGACCGCAGACCGCGCAGCTTCGGCGCGGCATCGACCTTTTGGTTGCAACGCCGGGCCGACTGCTGGATCACCATGCTCAAGGACACGTCGATTTTTCACGCGTCGAGATCTTCGTGCTCGACGAAGCGGATCGAATGCTCGACATGGGGTTCATCCCCGATGTCAAACGCGTTCTCGCGCTGCTGCCCAAACAGCGGCAGAACCTGCTGTTCTCCGCTACCTTTTCTTCCGAGATCAAAACGCTGGCCGAAAAATTGCTGAATCGGCCGCGCACGATCCAGGTGACGCCGCCCAATTCCACCGTCGATGCGATCAATCAACGCCTGCATCCGGTCAATCGCGCGGACAAGAGCAAGTTGCTGGCCTGGTTGGTCAGTCACCATCGCTGGCGGCAAGTGTTGGTATTCACGCGCACCAAGCATGGGGCCGACAAACTGGTTCGCTCGCTCCACAGCGATGGCATTCGCGCGGTGGCGATGCACGGCGACAAGACGCAGAATGCGCGCACGCAGGCGTTGGCTCAATTCAAGTCCGGCGGAGTCGAGGTGATGGTTGCCACGGACATCGCCGCACGCGGAATTGACATCGACCAGTTGCCGCATGTCGTCAACTACGACCTTCCGAATGTCCCCGGCGATTACATCCATCGCATCGGCCGCACCGGACGCGCAGGCGCCGGAGGCGAAGCGATCTCGCTCGTGTGCGTCGACGAGCATGCATTTCTGCGCGATATCGAGCGACTCATCAAGCGCTCGATCCCCCGGCACGTCGTCCCGGGCTTCGAGCCGGATCCGAATGCGGTTGCGCAACCTGTGTTCACGCAGCGCGGACGCACGAACAGCAACGCACAGCCGCGTGCTGGTCGGAGCCGTGTGGTCAAAGGCCGCAGTGCGGGCAGTACAGGCTCGTCCTACTCGCGTTCCAGGACGAAGCACTAGGACCCGCCGGTTGTGAGAACCCCGAAGCGGCTCGAGCCGCTCGTTCAAGAGGGCTTGATCGATGTCGTGCTCCATCAATTGATGAGCGGCAAGGAGGCCACGGTTTACGTGGTCCGTTGTGGTCAGGAGCTGCGTTGCGCCAAGGTGTACAAGGACGCGAACAAGCGCAACTTTCGGCAAGCGGCGTTGTATCAGGAAGGACGCAAAACCAAGAACAGCCGCCAGGCACGCGCGATGGAGAAAGGGACACGCTTCGGGCGCAAGGCGCAGGAAGAAGCTTGGCAAAACGTGGAGGTCGACACGTTGTATCGCCTCGCCGCCGCCGGCGTGCGTGTTCCGCGACCCTACGGTTTTTTCCAGGGCGTGGTGCTGATGGAATTGCTCACTGATGCGAAAGGCAACGCCGCGCCGCGACTCAACGATCTCGTCCTCGATCCCGAGCGTGCGCTCGCGTATCACGCTACGTTGATTCGCCAGGTTGTCCGCATGCTGTGCGCGGGTGTCATCCACGGCGACTTGTCGGAGTACAACGTCCTCGTCGATCGCGGCGGTCCGGTGATCATCGATTTGCCGCAGGCCGTCAACGCGGCAGGCAACAACAATGCAGCGCGCCTGCTGCAGCGGGACGTCGATAACATCACGAGTTATTTCAGTCGTTATGCGCCGGCGCTCGCGTCGATGCAGTTCGGCAAGGAAATATGGTCGCATTACGAGCGCGGAGCCCTGCACGACGAGATCCAGCTCAGCGGCCACGTCGCGGCGAACACGAGGATTCCCGACGTCGCGGCCGTGATGCGCGAAATCGGCGACGTCCGCGCCGAGCATGAAGCCAGACTGCGCTATAAGACCGAATTGGAGGAACGATGATGACTCGCAGCGCGCATTTGCCTCCGATCGAGGAGCCGCCGCCCGATCAGGAACCGCCACCGCATCCACCGCCCGACAATGAACCGCCGGAGCCGCCCATCGAAGAGCCGCCTATCGAAGACCTGAGGGTCTCGAGAGATCGTCTGCCGCACCTGACGATCCACGGCGCAAAGCGTTTCGGTTACGTCAACCGGCGGTCCGTTCCATTCGGATGATCTGCGCACGGAGAGAGTCCAGTAACAGACGACCGAGTCTTCATTTTATTCGACGGATCAAAGCGCTACTTGCCCAGGCGCCCATCGATTCAAATGGCAAAACAGCATGTTCACCACAACTGGTATGTCGTTTGCAGCGGAAGGTCGGCGATCACGCCGATCTTTCAAACATCGACTCACGAACTCATGCCTAGCGTAAAACAACACCGCCCGGAAACTGTGTCAGACCCCGTTCCATGCACCTGTTCCGACGAGAACATCAAGAAGGCGCAGGCGATACGCGAAGCACTCAGACGAAAATTGCTGGACCAGTCGCCGCCACAGGGCGGTCGGTATCAGGTGGTAGACGCGGACTAGCGTGGATACCCACGCTCTAAGACACGCTTCGCAAGGATGTCCACCTACTCCTTGAGGAAGCAGCGCTTCTTGGCGTCTTCTTGCAGCTCGCGGTACGACGCGATCATCTTGCGCCCATCCTTCATGTCGCGCATGACGCCGCCGCGCTCTCCCGCAATGGTCGTGGCGTTGGCGACCGTCGAAAGGTCGACCCATGTGCTGTAGTCGACCTTTTCGGCGATCACGTCGATCGCGCAGGAGCACTTGTACATCGACTCCTGCTGCGGCGCCTTGCTTTCGCGCATGCAGCTCAAAACGAACTCGACGCGGGCACGCGTGGGAAAGTCATTCGCAAGCGCCGCCTGTGCAGCTCCGATAATCAACAATAGCGCGTACTGTATTTTCATCTACATCGGCTCGCCGCGCTCGTTGACCAGCGGGACTCCATACTCGCGAAGGATCCCCGTGATCGTCGATTGGTTCTCGACGATGAGCTTCTCGACGGTCTCCTTCCATTCGCGTTCTCCGTATCGAACGCCCATCGCGATTGCATAATCGAATTTGACGCCCGGCTCCGAGCGCAGCGGAACGACGACGAGTTCGACATCTCGGACGCGCTTCGCGTAATACCCGGCGATCGGTCCCCAGACAACGGCGGCGTCGATTTTTCCTTGCGCGAGGTCCTTCTCAATGATTTGGCCGGGATATTGGTCCGGGTCCGGCGACATCATCTGATACGGCTTTGCCTGCGCTTCCATGCCGTGCTTCACCAACCAGATGGAGGCGGGGGACTTGTCATGGATTCCGATCGTCAGCTTGCTTCGACGATCGGCTGAGAGGGCGAGCAGGTCGCCGCCGCTCTTCACCTGGTCAAGCCCTTTTCCTTTCGGATACACCAGCGCATAGGTCGAGCGGTAATAGGGGGCCGTTGTCAGCGCTTGATCGAAACCCGCCGGGAGGCTCATCACGATGTCGCAGCGAAAATCCTCCCCCGGCAATTTGTAGCGCAGCGTGTTGCGAATGAAGTTCATCCGCTGCGGGAACGCGTAGGCTTGCACCGGCAAGCCAAGCTTTTTCGCGAAGAGGTCGGCGATCCGATTTTCGAATCCTTCGCCTTGGGTGTTCGCAAACGGCAGGTTGCTCGGATCGATGCAAGGACGAAACGCGGCGCGCGTTTCCTCCGCCTCGACGCCGACACAGCCGAATGCAAACGCTAATACAACCGCGCAGCACATGAAACGGTCATTCACTATTTCAGCTCTTCCACCTTCGTGCGCGTGATGTCGCCGTTGGATCGACCCTTCAGGTAGGCGTACAGATTATCGATGTTGTCCATCACCGTCTTGCTCGACGAAAAGCTCATCATTCCCTTGTCGAGGCGACCGTCGCGAACCGTCTTGACGAAGTCTTCTTTGCTGAGAGTCTTCAGGCTTTCCAATAGCGACGGTCCGACCAGCCCCTCTTGATTGGCGCCGTGGCAGCGATCGCACGCGGCAGCGCGCCACGCGCGAAAGCCGTTCATCGTGTTTGCATCGACCTTGTAGCCGTCGACAACGCGATACGTCGGATTGCTCTGTTGCGGACCCGCAGACTTGTCTGGCGCGTCGGCGGCGGCGACACCGTCCGACGCTGCGCAAAGGATGAACACGACCACCCATCGGTTTGGGAACATGCGCATAACCATTTGATCGCGGAATGACGCCGGAGTTTGCGTCCCGAGCCAGCCGTCCGCGTTGCCGACAGTCCGTCTCCGGAAGCGTACGTCGCCGGCGCAGCATCAGCCGCGCCGGCGATCGTTAGGACATTTTCGAAACCGCTATGGAAGCGCGAATACAGTGAGCGAGCCGCCGAGCTCGGTGTAATCGCGGAGCTCCTTGTAACCCCCTACGGCACCGAGGCCGTCGGTACCGTGCTCCGGATCGAGCCCCGCGGCCATGCCGATGCCCGCCCAGCCGCCGATCCCCGAAAACACGCCCATGTACTGCTTGCCCTTGTGCTCATAGGTGAAGACGTTGCCGATGATGCCCGACGGTGTCTTGAACTTGAACAACTCCTTGTTGATGTCGTTTGCGTCGACGCACTTGAGATAACCCTCGAGAGTTCCATAGCACGCGATGCCGCCATCCGTCACCAGCACACCGCTCCAGACCGAGAACTTCTCGGGCTTGGATTGCACGATCTTTCCGGTTCCTGCGTCCCACGCGGTGAGGGTGCCCATGGTGCTACCGCCCGGCGCCGGGAACATCGACAGCGTGGCGCCGACGTAGGGCTGGCCAGCCGTGTAATCGATCTTGAACGGCTCGTAATCCATGCAGACATGGTTGGTGGGGATGTAGAACCGTTTGTTCTTCGGATTGAACGCTGCCGGCTGCTCATCCTTGGTGCCGAGCGCGGCCGGGCAGATCCCCTTAGTGTTTTTGTCGGGGCCGTTCTGCGCGGTCGAATACTTGGACACCACTTGCGGACGGCCGGTCTTCATGTCGACGTTCGTTGCCCAGTTGACCGCTGGGTCGTACTTTTCGGCGACGAGGAGCGCGCCCGTTGTCCGATCGAGCGTATAGCCGAATCCGTTGCGATCAAAATGGACGAGCGCCTTCGTTGGTTTACCTTTGACGTCGATGTCGGCCAGGATCATCTCGTTGACACCGTCGAAATCCCATTCGTCGTACGGCGTCATCTGATAGGCCCATTTCGCCTGCCCGGTGTCCACGTCGCGCGCAAAGATCGTCATCGACCACTTGTTGTCGCCCGGCCGCTGGGCTGGGTTCCACGTCGACGGGTTGCCAGTTCCGTAGAAGAGAAGGTTAAGGCTCTTGTCGTAGCTGTACCACCCCCACGTTGTGCCGCCGCCGATCTTCCACTGATCGCCTTGCCACGTCTTGAGCGACGAATCCTTGCCGACCGGCTTCAGCGCGCCGTCGGTCCACGTCATCGTCTTGTCCGGATCGATCAGCATCTCGGCGTCGGGACCGGTGCTGTATGCCTTCCAGACCAGCTTGCCGCTATTGATGTCGTAGGCGGCGAGAAATCCTCGCACGCCCCATTCACCGCCCGAAATGCCGGTGATCACCTTGTCCTTGAATACATGCGGCGCGTTGGTGTTGACCGCGCCGACTTTGGGATCGCCGTTCTTGACGGACCAAAGCACTTTGCCTGTTCCCGCATCAAGCGCGACCAGCGTGCTGTCGGCCTGCTGCAGGAAGATTTTCTTTTCCGCGTACGCGAGGCCCCGATACACGGTGTCGCAGCACATCTGCGGTATCACGGCGGCGTCCTGCTTCGGTTCGTAGCGCCATTTGATTTTCTGTGTATCGATATCGATCGCGAATACTTTGTTGGGAAACGGCGTATGCAAATACATCACGCCGTCGATAACCAGCGGCGATCCTTCGTGACCGCGCAGCACGCCGGTGGAGAACATCCACGCGACCTGCATCTTGCCGACGTTTTGCGCGTTGATCTGCGTCAGCTTGCTGTACCGCTGGTTGTACATATCGCCGGCCTGCATCGCCCAGTTCTTGGGATCGGCAGTCAGCTTCTCGACGTCCGAGTTCGCCAATGCGGCGCCGGGACACGCGAGCAGCCACGTCGAAGCCAGCGCTCCGTAAATCCACGAGCTTGTTGATTTCATACGTCCTCCTAGGGGTCATCGCCGTGTTGGGGGCGGTGAAAAACGTATGCGCGACGTCCGAATTTGCCGGCATTCGATCCATCGCGCCAGCGAAGTGAGTTTCTTCCTACAAAACTGCAAAGTCAATCATTGAGCGCATCGCGTCGCGATGGAAACGCAAGCGAGCGGCTTGCTGAACGACCGCGATCGAGGGATGATTGCGTTTGAAAAAATTACAAGCCGGAGGAGGTCTCTTGTGAAAATTGACTTGTCACGGCTCCTCGTTCAGGACCAAGATTCCGGTTGCGCGGATCAACCAAAAAACGCTGATCTGCGAGATGCAGAGGAGGGTCGACCATGGACGTTCGCGCTGCTGTCGCTCAAAAAGCTGGGGTGCCTCTGACCATCGAGACCGTGCAGTTGGCCGGTCCCAAGGCCGGTGAGGTATTGGTCGAGATCAAGGCGACCGGCATCTGCCACACCGACGAATTCACCCGCTCGGGCGGCGATCCCGAGGGGCTGTTCCCCGCAATCCTCGGTCACGAAGGGGCGGGGATCGTCGTTGACGTGGGATCAGGCGTGACAAGCGTCAAAAAAGGCGATCACGTCATTCCGCTGTACACGCCCGAGTGCCGGCAGTGCAAGTCATGCCTGTCGCGCAAGACGAACCTCTGCACGGCGATCCGCGCCACGCAAGGCAAAGGCGTCATGCCCGACGGCACGAGCCGCTTCTCGATCGGCGGCAAACCCCTGTATCACTACATGGGCTGCTCCACGTTCGCCAATTTCACCGTGCTCCCTGAAATCGCCGTCGCGAAGATTCGCGAAGACGCACCCTTCGACAAGGTCTGCTATATCGGCTGCGGCGTCACGACGGGAATCGGCGCGGTCATCAATACGGCCAAGGTCGAGCCCGGTGCCAACGTTGTTATATTCGGGCTCGGCGGGATCGGCCTCAACGTGGTCCAAGGCGCGCGCATGGCAGGCGCCAACATGATCGTGGGCATCGACCTCAACCCGGCGCGCGAAGCGTTGGCGCGCAAATTCGGCATGACGCACTTCGTCAATCCGAAGGAAGTGAAGGGCGATCTCGTTCCGTATATCGTGGAACTCACCGGTGGCGGCGCCGACTACACATTCGAGTGCATCGGCAACGTCGATGTGATGCGCCAGGCGCTGGAGTGCTGTCATCGCGGCTGGGGCGTTGCCGTCATCATCGGCGTCGCGGGCGCCGGTCAGGAGATCAAGACGCGCCCATTCCAGCTGGTAACGGGTCGCGTCTGGAAAGGCACAGCGTTCGGTGGCGCGCGCGGCCGCACCGACGTGCCGAAGATCGTCGATTGGTACATGGAAGGCAAAATCAACATCGATGATTTGATCACGCATGTCCTGCCGCTCGAGCGGATCAACGAAGGTTTCGATCTGATGCACGAGGGCAAATCGATTCGCGCCGTGGTTACCTATTGACGCAAACGGACGAACGCCCGTTGAGCACGTTGTTGAAGGTAGGAGTGGGGAGAGAATCAGATTACAGTTGTGAGTGAGATGAAGGACCCATCACGGTGCTAGACGATAGCGCCGATGGCTCGGCAGTCGGTTCGTTACAGGAGGAAGTGCAATCATGGCCAATACAGTTTCCATCCATCCGGCGGTCGATCGTGGCATCAAGCCGGCGGCTCCAAATTTCGCAGGCGGCACGCTGTACTGCAAATGTACCGACGGGAAAGTTGCCGTATCGATCAAGACCCAGTCCGCCCACAATCACGTTTGCGGCTGCACGAAGTGCTGGAAGCCCGCCGGCGCGCTGTTCTCGCAGGTTGCGGTAGCGCCGCGCGACAAGCTCAGTGTGACTGCAAACGCGGACAAGCTGAAAGTCGTGGACCCAAGCGCCACCATCCAGCGTTACGCGTGCACGGGTTGCGGCGTGCACATGTATGGACGCATCGAGAACAAGAACCACCCGTTGTACGGCGTGGACTTCATCCATACCGAGCTCTCGCCCGAGCAAGGCTGGTCGCCGCCGGAGTTCGCGGCATTCGTATCCTCGATCATCGAAGCGGGCGCCGATCCCGCGAACATGGGGGCGGTGAGGGCGAGGCTCAAAGAACTGGGTCTGGAGCCTTATGATTGTCTGTCGCCGCCGCTCATGGATTTGATCGCCACGCATACAGCAAAGCAAAAGGGCGTGCTCGCCCACGCTTGAGCACAGAGTAAGCACGCCGATCAAGGCGAAGCCCAGGCGTATTGTCTGCGCCTGGGCTTTTACTTCGATGGTGCTCTGCGCATCATCGACAAGCGAGGCGCCGCTTGGAAGGCACGATCAAGGCTGTCACTCAAAACCGCTGCTTCGGCGGCGTTCAGAGTGTCTATACGCATCAATCGCGGGAGACAGGATGCCCGATGCGCTTCGGCGTGTTCCTGCCGCCGCAAGCGAAGTCGGCGCGCGTGCCGATCCTCTATTGGCTATCGGGTCTCACCTGTACCGAAGAGAACTTCATTGTCAAGGCGGGCGCACAGAGAATCGCCGCTGCGCTTGGATTGGCGATCGTCGTGCCGGATACGAGTCCGAGAGGGTTGGGCATTCCGGGCGAAGGCGAGAGCTACGACTTCGGGCTTGGCGCCGGTTTCTATGTCGATGCCACCGAGGCGCCGTGGTCGCGCGGTTATCGCATGTATTCCTACATCACGAAGGAACTGCGCGCGGACGCGGCGGCCGCGTTGCCCGTCGATCCGACACGCGCGGCAATTTTCGGTCATTCGATGGGCGGCCATGGCGCGCTTACCATTGCGCTCAAGAACCCGCGCGATTTCAAGTCGGTGTCGGCCTTCGCGCCGATCGCATCGCCGATCCGTTGTCCGTGGGGCGAGAAAGCGCTGAGGGGTTATCTGGGCAATGACCGCGCGCGCTGGCGTGAATATGATGCAACGGCGCTGATTGAAGATCGCGGCTGGACAGGTCCGAAAATATTGGTCGATCAAGGAACCGGCGATTCGTTCCTCGAAAGCCAGCTCAAGCCGGAGCTGCTACGGCAGGCGTGTCGCGATTTCGGCGTACCCCTCGATCTGCGATTGCAGGACGGTTATGACCACAGCTATTTCTTCATCGCCACGTTCATTGAAGACCACCTTCGATTTCACGCCGAAAATCTTCGCTGAGGTTGGCATCGGCGAGTGCAGATGAAACCGCGACCTCTGCACAAGTTTGTGTTTGTTGTCCTTGCGCTTTCCACGGGACCGCTGTCGTGGGGCGCCGACTTCACGGCTGAACAGGTGCGTGAGCGCCTGGCCCGCGCTGAGCGCAGCAATCCAGTCGATTTCGCGGGCAAGGATCTTTCCGATCTGGATCTCAGCAACGTCGACTTCGGCCGTGCCGATCTCTCGGGCGCCAATCTGTTCGGTACGCGACTCGTGTCGGCCAATCTTGCAGGCGCGAAATTGGTGAGGGCGACCTTGAACGGCGCATGGGTCATGGGCGCGACATTCGCAGGTGCGGATCTTTCCGGCAGCAGCATGCTGAGTCTGGTGATCCTCGGCGGATCGGTTAAGGAAAAGCCGAATTTTGCAGGCGCCAATCTATCGGGCGTGCGGATGATCGCCGAATTGGCCGGCGCGAATCTGCGTGGAGCGAACTTGAGCGGAGCGAAATTGGGCGTCGATATTAAAAATCAAGGCATGGGACAGATGCGCACCGATTTAAGCGGCGCCAATCTGGCCGGCGCGAATCTAAGTCATGCCGACCTCAACCGATCGCTCATGACGTTTGCGGATCTCAAGGGCGCCGATTTGAGAGGTGCGAATCTGTATCGCGTCAAACTTTCCGGAGCGGATCTGACCGGCGCAAACATCGCCGACGCAGATTTCACTGAAGCCGATTTGGATGGCACTGTTTTCCGGAGCGTCACGGGAATGAACGCGGCCAAGGGAATGGACCGCGCAACCGGTCGCGACAGAGCTATCTATTGAGTTCCCGCGGCCGCAGGAGAGTCGATCTCGCTTGCGCTTCCTTCGCAGCCGCTGTTTTGCATTGAAATGCCGACTTGCATATACCGGCCGTACGCCGCGATGTAAGCGTTCTGGACTTTGTAGGCCTCGCGTTCTAAGGCCAGCGCTTGCGCGCACCCGTATTTCGCGAAGCTGCGATTCGCAGCCTGGAGGTAATGCGTGAACTCATGCACGACAATTGACGCAGCGAGCAAGCTTTTCGGATCCGAGCTGTCCTCGATCAATGCGCGCGCCGCCTCGTGCACGTAGACAACGTTTCCGCCGGTATTCGGGTACCAACCCCAAACGCGGCATGGTTTGCCCCGGCACGCGTTCGCGTTGAAGAACGCTTGCGGCATGAACTCCACGGTGGGATTGGTCACGGGCTTTTGGTACCCCGATAACGTCACCGCCCAACTGAGAAGGCCGTCAAAAAGCTCAACCTCTTGTGATGAGGGAGGGGACGACGTTGCCGATGTAGAGAATAGAACGAGGAGGATGGGCAGGAGGCGAGGGCGCACGCAGCGGTCCTATCGTTAAGTATTACGTCCGCGGCAAGGCGCCGCCATACGGTCGCATGTCCTCCACGAAATCGACTGCATCTCCCCCATTTGGTCAAGCAAGCGTAATGCCAGCGGTGCGTCGCGCCGCTTCACGTTGCAATGCCTTGAAATTCCGTGGATTCTCGTGGCGCTCTCGGTAACGGTAAGAACTGGACCGACGCATTTCGCGAGCCTGCGCACCGTGTGAGGGCGCAATTGAGCCGGCATGCGTCAGGCGTCTGTCCTGGAAACCGTTGGTATGATAGGTAGACTATCCTACAATTAGGCAATGACTAGCTACACCATCCTGGTCGAATTCACGGTGCGCGAGGGCACGCTGCCGCGCTTCGTCGAGTTGGTTCGCACAAACGCCGCGGCATCGCTCGCCGGCGAGCCCGGATGCCGACGATTTGAGGTGTTCGTGCCCGGCGATGGCGATCGCGTTATCCTCTATGAAGAGTACCGCGACCGCAGCGCGTTCGCCGATCATTGTCGCGCGCCGCATTTTCACGCGTTCGATGCAGCAGTTGCGTCGATCGTCGTGGCGAAGCGCGTCACCGAGCTCGATACGGCTGCGATACCTCCGCAGGTCACGGCTTCACTGTCGATCGCCGTGAAAGAAAGCCGTGAGCGGAGTGTCG
>VBCG01000037.1:15332-15892 GCA_005881895.1 Betaproteobacteria bacterium | reverse complement strand
CGACATATTTGCCTGCGCCGGTGTTCCGCCGGATGAAGCGCACGTCGTCGCGAACGCGTTAGTCGAGGCGGATCTTCGCGGCATGCAGTCACACGGCGTGCTCCGGATCCCTATCTACGTCGAGAAGATTCGCGCGGGCGCTTTTCGCCCGGGGTGCAACGGCAAGATCGTCCGCGAAACGGCTGCAACCGCGCTGCTGGACGGCGAGAACGGTCTTGGCCAGGTGGTTTCACTTCGCGCAATGGGTCTCGCAATCCAAAAAGCGCGCGCAACCGGGATCGGAGCGGTCGGCGTGCGCAAAAGCAATCATTTCGGCGAGGCTGCGCATTACGTGATTTACGCCGCCGAGCGCGACATGATCGGCTTCGTCGCAACCAACGGCTCGCCCAACATGCCTGCGCTCGGCGGCACGACGAAGATGACCGGCCCTCTGCCGTTCACCGCCGCGGTGCCGACCGGCAGCGGGCCGCCGTTCGTGATCGACGCAGCGCTTGGCGTCACCAACCGCGGCAAGCTTATCTATCTTTCGGCGCGCGGCGAGCGGATACCGCTGGGCTGGG
>VBCG01000037.1:14723-15303 GCA_005881895.1 Betaproteobacteria bacterium | reverse complement strand
CGATCGGCGGGCACAAGGGCTTTGGCATCACGATGTTCCTCGAAATTCTCTCGGGCGTGCTGACCGGCGCACGAATAGGCTCCGAGATTCGCGATCTCTACAACGCGCCGCGAAGCGAGCCGCAAGGGCTGGGGCACTTCTGCATCGCGATCGATCCTGCGGCGTTCATGCCGCTCGAGCAATTCAAGGCGCGGATGGATGAGATGATTCGGATGGTGAAGTCGTCAAAGCTCGCGCCTGGCGTGACGCGCATGATCATTCCGGGCGAGCCCGAAATCGAAGCGAAACGTCGGCGCATCGCGGAAGGCATACCGCTCGCGACCACAGTTCTCGATCAATTGAATGCGCTGGCGCGAGAGCTTGGCTCATCGCGCGCGATCTGACGACATGGCAACGCATAGGAGAACGACGTGAGCGGCATTGATGCGTGGTACGAACGTCTGGAAAAGTTGCCGGTCGCGGTGATGAGCGACGTGCTGACCGCGATGGGTTTGCCGGATCAAGTCTTAGATGCGTCGATTCGGCCGTTCGATCCGACGTCGGTCGTGGCCGGACCGGCGCTATGCCTCACCGGCCGTGA
>VBCG01000037.1:12725-14561 GCA_005881895.1 Betaproteobacteria bacterium | reverse complement strand
GTTCGCGGAATATGCGATGCCGGTGTTCGGCACGTTCGCGACACCGCTCGCCACCAAGGGCCGGTGGAACTACTCCGCAATCGATGTCCCGGTGCTAATACCGGGTCAGGCCGGATCGCCCGTGCGTATTGCACCGGGTGACGCCGTTCACGCCGACCGCGATGGCGTCGTCGTCATACCGGCCGAACACCTCGAGCAAGCGATTCGCGATGGCGAGATCTTCGAGTCGATGGAGAAGGCCATCCAGCGCGACCTGCGCGCCGGAGAAGATCGCGAAGCGATTTACAAGCGCTACGACAAGCTCGGTCATATCAAGCCGGTCGCGCGCTGAACCTGCACTGACGATGGAACGCGTCAGCTCCTCACCTGCCAATAGAATTTCTCGACTTGCGCAAGGTGCGCGCGCATCGCTTTTTCTGCCGCGTCGGCGTCGTGGTCGGCGATGGCTTCCAAGATTCGGGCGTGCGCCCGATAGGCCGCACGATCGGCGCCCTTGGCACGAATCGAAGTCTGCCGCTGTTCGAGCAGCCACGATGCCATCGCTGCATGCAGCGCGGTAAAGATCGGGTTGCGCGTAACCTGCGCGAGCACGTAATGAAATGCGACGTCGGTCTGCTCGAAGCGCGCGTCATTGCCGATCGCCCCCTTGTTGGCGGCGAGCGCGGAGCGCATCGCCGCAATGTCTTGCGCCTTGGCATTCTCTGCCGCATATCGTGCGAGCGCCATCTCGAACAGCGCGCGGGCCTGCTGGAATTGACGAACGCCTTCCGGCTGCGCCAGCAGGTAACGTGCCGCACCGTGCAAGTCACTGACGAGCGCCTTGGGTGTCGGCGCGCTGACGCGGGCGCGCTCGCCGCTGCTGATCGTCACGAGCCCCATCCGCTGCAATGCAAACAACGCTTCGCGCACCGACGTGCGGCCGACGCCGAACGCCTCCATGATTTCGCGCTCCGACGGCAACGCGTCTCCCACGGCATATTGGCCGCTGTGGATCATCGCCTCGATCCGGTCGACGATCTCCTGGTAGAGCTTGCGGCGCACGATTGGCGCGTCGTTCGCAAGCTGGGGAACGTTTGACATGTTGGTATAATAGGCAGATAGTAGGACGAGTGCCAAGCGTTCCGTCAAAAAAGATTCCATAGGAGGTTCGTTGAGCGCCGTGACAGCGCCGTCCGCGATCGTCGAACCGGCGCCCACGCCGGCGCTCGCGGGCGCCTGCGATTGTCATGTTCACGTTTACGGTCCGCGCGCGAGCTACCCGCTCGCGCCGACCAGCCCGTTCGATCCGCCGCTCGCCCGGCCGACGGATTACCTGGAGGTGATGGCAGAGCTCGGCCTCGAGCGAACGGTGCTGGTCCAGGCCGCGGCCTACGGCAGTGACAATCGATGCATGGTGGATGGCTTGCGCGTCCTGCGCGGGATTTCACGCGGCGTCGCGACGGTCACGCTACAGACCCGCGACGCCGAGCTCGAGCGCCTGACGAATGTCGGCGTCTGCGGCGCGCGCGTGCTGATGTTCAAGGGCGGGCTGGTCGCGCTCGACAAAATTCCCGCGCTGGCTGCGCGCATTCAGCCATTCGGATGGCACTTGCAACTGCAGATCGACGGCCGCGAGTTGCCGAAGCACGAGTCGATGCTGAAAGCGCTCCCGGTCCCGCTGGTCATCGACCACAACGGCAAGTTCATCGAGCCTGTAGGGCCGGATCATCCCGCCGTGCGCGCATTGCTCCGGCTGCTCGAGACCGGGCGTTGTTGGGTCAAGGCGTCAGCGCCGTACGAGACGTCGAAATCGGGACCACCCGACTATGCCGACGTCGGTGCGATTGCGCGTGCGTT
>VBCG01000037.1:0-12697 GCA_005881895.1 Betaproteobacteria bacterium | reverse complement strand
TGGCCGCACGCGGCGGCGAAAGGCACGAAGCCCGATTCACGTTCGTTGCGCCGGCTGTTGGAGGATTGGGCGCCGGATGCGCGAACGCGCAAGAAGATCCTGGTCGACAATCCCGCGGAGCTCTACGGATTCGACAACGCAGGCAAAGGAGGCAATCGATGATCAAAAGCTCACTGACACGCTGGATCGGCGGCGCGTTTCTCTACGCGGTTGCCGTCGTCGGGTTCAACGGCGAAATCGCCGCACAGTCTGGTCGACCGCCGGGGGTCCCTGAAGCGGGCAAGAGCGAGCGGATCGATGAGATTCTGAAGCGCGGCACGCTCAAGGTTGGCGTTACGCCGTCTTTCCCGTGGTTGTTCCGCAACAAGACCGGCAAAGGCGACGAGTATCGCGGCTCGTCGTGGGTGCTCGCCAAGGCGTACGCCGATGCGCTCGGCGTCAAGTTGGAACCGGTTCAGGTTTCGAACGAGACGAAGGTGCCGATCGTCGTCTCGGGCGGCGTCGATATCACGATCTCATCGCTCGCCGAAACGGATGCGCGCAAGCAGGTCGTGGATTTCGTCACCTATTCGCAAGCGACGTTTTGCATCTTCGGACTGAAAACCAATCCAAAAGCCGCCGCGGTCAAGAATGTCGGAGAGCTCGACAGCCCCGATCTCACGTTTGCGGCCTACGTCGGAACGAATCAGGCCGCTTGGATCCCGAAGACGTTTCCCAAGGCGAAGATGCGTGGCGTAACCGGCAGTGGTCAGGCGCCGGTCGACGAGCTGCTCGCCGGACGCGCCGACTTCGTCGTCGGCGACTCGCCGCTCGAGCCGATCTTCAAGAACGCGCACAAGAACATGCTGTCGATCCCCGCCGACTGCTCGAAGTCGGATTTGAACCCGGTGCCGGTCGGGCAGGCGGTTGCGAAGAACCAGCCGGCATTCCTCGAGTTCCTGCGGGGAATCGAAAAGAAAGTCGAGCCGAAGGTCAAGCAGGAAGAGATCGAAAGCATCAAGTTCGCGCGCGAGTTTCCCGACCAGATCTAGTGACCTGTAACAAGGGCATCGATAGTGTCTGGCTTGCTCTCCGTGCCGATTGCTGCGTTGCCGCTGCTTGCAAGGGGGACCACCCTTGCTTCGCAGCGGCGCCTTGCACTCGGCCCGGATAGCGGCGCCAGAACGCTGTCGCTCACTACCGATTCCCCTATTACAGGCCACTAGCTGTCGCGGCCGCACGCTTCTTTGGCATGTGAGAGGCTGCGCCCGCGATGCTGGACGCTTTCGAAATCGTCCGCAGGAACCTGGGCCTGCTCGGGCACGCGTTCCTGATTACGGTCGAGCTCAACGTTGCCTCGATCGCGCTCGCGCTTTCGCTCGGCGCACTGATGGGAATCGGCCGCGTGTACGGCGGGCACTGGGCGAACCGTGCGCTCGGATTGGTGATCGATGTCGTCCGCTCGATTCCGATTCTTGTCATCATGGTGTGGGCGTTCTTCGGCCTGCCGCTGCTGCTCGGGCTCAAGGTCTTTCCCGCGTTTATCGCCGGCGTGCTGGCGCTCGGATTGCACTCCGGCGTTTACATTGCCGAGATCGTTCGCGGCGGACTCGCGTCCGTTCGGGCGGGACAGATGCATGCGGCGCTCGCGCTCGGCATGAGCTGGTGGCAGGCGGTCCGACGTATTGTGCTGCCGCAAGCGGCCATCCGCATGATGCCGCCGCTCAACACTCGCATCGTCCGCAACATCAAGGATTCGGTACTGGCGAGCACGATCGCCGTGCAGGAGCTCTTCTGGGCCGCCAATCTGCTCGAGGGCGAAACCGCCAAGCCATTTCCGATCTACACGACGCTGATGGTGTTCTATTTCATCGTGATCGTCTTGATCGCGCGTGTGCTCGACCGGACGTACATGAAGGTCGCTGCGCGGGGCGCCGCATAGCGTATGTTCCATTTGCCCGCTTTTCTGGATGCTTTTCCGGCGCTGCTGTCGGGGCTGAGAGTCACGATCGAGCTCACGTTGCTCGTGATGCCGTGCGCGGTCGTCGTTGCGCTTCTGCTCGCGCTCGCACGGCTCTATGCGCCGCGTCCTATCGCCAATCTCGCGATGGGCTGGGTCGAATTGTGGCGCGCGACGCCGCTTCTGCTCCAGCTCTACTGGCTTTACTACGTGATGCCCTCGGAGTTCGGCATTCTCCTGCCCGGCTTCGCGACCGTCGCGTTCGGGTTGATCTGCAATGTGTCCGCATTCCTGTCGGAGAATTTCCGCGCCGGCATCGCGTCGATTCGCGCCGGACAGTGGCACGCAGGACGCGCTCTCGGCATGTCCGAAATACAAGCATTCTTTCGCATCGTAATGCCGCAGGCGTGGTCGCGCGTGCTGCCGGAAACGGCGAGCATGTGGGTCGAGCTGTTCAAGGAGACCTCGCTCGTGTCGACGCTCGCCGTCGCCGATCTCACGTATCGCGCGCTTGCGTTGCGCACGGAAAATTACCGGACGCTCGAGGTGCTGACCGCATTGGCCGTCGCTTATCTGGTGCTGGCGTATCCTCAGGCGAAGTTCTGCGATTGGCTCTATCGTCGCCAGCGAGTCCACGAATGACGACGGACGACCAGCGCGATCACCGCCGGTACGCGCACAACGGTCCGGCGTTGATCCGCGTCGAAGAAGTGTTTCGCCGCTATCCGACCGGTGTCGAAGCGTTACGCGGCGTGTCGCTCATCGCGCACGAGGGCGAGGTCGTCTGCATCATCGGGCCGAGCGGCTCGGGCAAATCGACGCTGCTTCGCTGCGTGAATGGTCTCGAACCGATCGACCGCGGGCGCATCCTCTTCGGCGACCGTGAAGTGCGAGGCAAGGGGCGCGAAGCACGCGCAATCCGGCAGCAGATCGGTATGGTGTTCCAGAGCTTCGAGTTGTTTCCGCACATGACCGCGCTCGGCAACGTTGGAGAGGGCCCGCGCACGGTTCTTCGCATGGCGCACGCAGCGGTCGAGGCTCGTGCCCGTGCGCTGCTGGACAAAGTCGGGTTGGCCGACAAGGCCGATGCCTTGCCTCTGCAGCTCTCCGGCGGTCAGCAGCAGCGCGTCGCCATCGCGCGGGCGCTCGCGATGGAGCCGCGCGCGATGTTGTTCGACGAAGCGACGTCGGCGCTCGATCCCGAGACCGTGGGTGAAGTCCTGAATGTCATGCAGCAGCTCGCACGCGAGGGGATGACGATGCTCGTCGTCACACACGAGATGGGCTTTGCTCGAAGCGTGGCCGATTGGGTCGTCGTGATGGAAAACGGACAAGTGCTGGAGGAAGGCACGCCCGCGCGCATCTTCGGCGGACCGCGCCTCGCTCGCACGCGTGAGTTTCTGCAGCGGGTCGAGCACGCACCCCACGACGCGACGGTGAAACCCGAATGAGCAACGTTTTGATCACGGGTGGTGGCGGCTTCATCGGCCTCGCGCTCGCCGAATCGATTGCGGCGCGCGGCGACATCGCGGTTGCATTCGATGTTGCGTTTCCGGTCAACCGCACGCCTTCGCCGCGGTTGCAATTCGTGCGCGGTGACGTCACCGATACGGCCGGCGTGATCGCGGCGGTACGCAAATACGACATCCATCGCGTCATCCACGCCGCCGCCATTGTCGGCATCGCACCGTCGGCGGAGATGGCGACGACCGTGATCCGCGTCAACGTCGAAGGATCGATCAATGTCTTCGAGGCCGCTCGGATCCATGGGGTCAGTCGCGTGATCCACATGAGCTCGGAAGAGGTCTATGGCGAATACGCGACGCCCATTGTCGACGAGGGTAGTCCAACATTTCCCCAGATGCCCTATGGCGCGACGAAGCTCGCCACCGAGCACTTCAGCCGAGCGTGGCGCAACATGTATGGCCTGGAGGTGATCAATCTGCGCATCGCGTGCGTCTATGGACCGCGTCTGCCGCGCGCCCGTATTCCCAAGATCCTCGTCGATGCCGTTGCCGCGCAACAGGAATTGCATCTTCCGGAAGGCGGCGATTCCCCGATGGACCATACCTATGTCGACGACATCGTCGCCGGCACGCTCGCTGCGCTCGATCATCCAACGCATCCCTTTGATGTCTACAACTTAGGCACGGGGAGCGCGCCGACGGTTTTCGACGTGGTCGCAGTGCTGAAGGAGATCGTGCCGACCGCACGCATTTCGGTTGGCCCCGGCGAGATCAAGCACCCGGGCGGCTACGCGATGCCGCGCAAAGGCGCATTGAACAGTCAACGCGCGGCCAATGTGTTCGGCTATCGTCCGCGCTTTGATTTGCGCGCGGGGTTGTCGGCGTACTTGGCGAGTGTCAAGCGCGAAACCGGCTGATGCCGGGAACAGTGTCGAAAGCCGGGTCGAACGTCATGATTCGCTCGATGCTGTTTCGCGTCATCACCGCGGCGTGGAGGGCATCCCGCGCCGACAAATTCGAAAGCCCCTGGACGAACTCTCGAGCACGCTCGACATCCGCGAGTTCAATCGAAATCACCTCGTCGACGACGCCGAGCAGCGAATCGAACGCCGGCTGAATCGCATCGCGTCTGCCGATCGCAACATATCGGTGCAGTATCTCCTGCAGCACCTCGGCGCTGGTGACCAGCCGTTCCGCTGCAGCGATAGCGCTCTCGAGGAGTTGCGCGGCGTCCGCCTTGTGCGGATGAGCGGCGCCCA
This sequence comes from Betaproteobacteria bacterium, assembly GCA_005881895.1. GTDB lineage: Bacteria > Pseudomonadota > Gammaproteobacteria > Burkholderiales > Casimicrobiaceae > VBCG01. The sequence continues at coordinate 8,033 of VBCG01000037.1, read as the reverse complement.
CGAGATACATCGGAATGCTGGAGTCGATGAAGATCAACGTGACGAATCGTCCAGGTAGCCACGCTCGATCTCGCTCACCATCCCGTCGATGCCCGGTGCCGGGAAGGCGTGACGAGCGGCTGCGCGCACCACTTCCAGCTTCTTGCGCGCCGCAACGCGCGGCTCGGCACGCCGGGCAGCGCGCAGGGCTTGCCGGACCCATTCGGCCGTCGTCATCTGCCGGCGGCGTGCGGACTGCTGGATTTCGGCCAGCTCCTTGTCCTGCAGCAAAACCTGGAGGCGCTTGCTCATAGCATGAGTCTAATCGACTACAAACGATGAGTCAACGGCAGGGCTGGTATCATTGATTGGTCGCGGCAGCGTGAAGCCGGTTCAATCGGTTAAGCGTAACGGGGCCGCCCTACGGACAACGTACAGCGGGAAGGCAACGATGAAAGCATCGATCCGAAGCAATGGCCGGCGGCGCGTGCGGTCCGGGGCCATCCTCTTCGCGCTCGCAGCGCTGACGTTGCCCGCCACTTCAGTGGCCGAGGTCAACGAAGTGCAGATCGCCCGCGGCTTTGCGATTCCGCACTTGCCGATCATGATCATCGAGCACGACAAGCTCCTCGAAAAGCACGCGCGTGCGGCGGGGCTGGGCGACATCAAAGTCGTCTATTCGCAAATCGGCGGCGGCAGCGTGATGAACGATGCGCTGATTTCGGGAACGCTTTCCTTCGGCGTCGGCGGCCCGCCGCCCATGCTCCTGCTGTGGGACAAAACGCGCTCGGGGATTCAGGTGAAAGGCGTATGCGCCGAAGCGACGATGCCGTTATTTCTCAACACCCGCAATCCCAACCTCAAGAGCGTCCGCGATCTGTCCGAAAAGGACAAGATCGCCGTTGGCGCCGTGAAAGTCTCCATTCAGGCGGTGCTGTTGCAAATGGCTGCAGCAAAGGAATTCGGCCCCAGTGAATTCACGCGCTTCGACCCTCTGACCGTCGGCATGAACTCGCCGGATGCAACCGCGGCGCTGCGCTCCGGGATCGGCGAGGTGAACACCAATTTCAGCCTGCCGCCGTTTCAGTACGCCGAGCTCAAGGTGCCCGGAATCCATATGCTGGCGTCCTCGAACGACATCATGGGCGGCCCGCACACGTTCTCGATGGTCTATACGACGGCCAAATTCCATGATGCGAATCCGAAGATCTATCAGGCGTTCCTGGCCGCGATCAAGGAAGCGATCGATCTCATCAATCGCGACAAGAGCGGTGTTGCCAGGACGTATATCGAAATGACGCGCAGCAAGGAATCGGTGGCCGATATCGTCGCCATTCTCGACGATCCGCAGGTACAGTTCACGATGACGCCGACGGGCACGTTGAAGTTCGCCGATTTCATGGTTCGAATCGGTTCGCTCAAGAACAAACCGGCTTCGTGGAAGGATTATTTCTTCGAAGAGATCCACGGGCTGCCGGGCAGTTGATCGTTCGCCTACGATCCCCGTACTCGGCTACGGAACCGGAACGCTCGTCCAGGCGTCCACCTCTTACCTGGACTAGGCTAGTAATCAATGAACGATTGGCGCTACGATCGGAGCAATCGGCACGACGTCGTGACGATTCCGCTCGTCTGGCTGGCATTTGCGCTGTCGCTGCTGGTCCACGTCGCGGCGCTATGGGTCTGGCTGCCCCGGATGCACGACTTGTCTGCCGCAAACGCCGAGTTGGGCAAAGCCAGCAGCACGCTTGCGGTAGAGCTCGAGCCTAAGCCGAGCTCGCGCGCAACTCCCCCATCCCCGTCGCAGCCTCCGACGTTGGCACAAGCATCACCACCGCCTCGCGCGGCACCGCCCCGAACGGCGGCGAAGCAACGTCCGGCGCCGCCCGTCATCGCGCTCAACAAACACGAGTCCGAAGTGACGATAGCGCCGACGCCGCCGCCCGTCGAACAACCGCCGCCCGTCGTTGCGCCTAAACCGGTCGAAGGCGACCTGGCCTCGTATATCGAGGCGAGAAAGCGGGAGCGCGGTGAATCGGTCGCGTCCGCGACTCAGAGCACTGCACCCAGCGCCCAATCTGCCGAAAGTGACATCGAGCGCCGGAATCGGATTGTCGCCACCAACCTCGGACTGAACCGGACGCCGACGTTCGGCTACGACCCGAGGAACGCCGGCGGAATCTTTCAGATCGAGCACCTCAACTACGACTTTGCGGATTTCTATTACTTCGGCTTGAACAAGGATATCGGCCGTAACACGAAGCAACTGATCGAGGTCCGCAAAGGCGGCGACAGCGATATCCGGGTCACGGTGATCCGCAAGATGATCGCGATCATTCGCGACAACGTCTCGGGCGATTTTGTGTGGCTGTCGCGGCATGGCCCCGTGACGATGTCCACGAGCCCGAGCGCCAACGCCGAGCTCGAGGACTTCATCATGCGCGACGTGTTTCCCGACGCGCGTGCAACCCGGTGAAGCTCTGCGCAACGGAGCGCGATCGCCACGTACGGATTGGCGCTGCTCATCCCGGAGGATGCGGGCGGCGAATGATCGCGGGTACGCGACCTTCACCGTGAAATCGGCTCTTGAGCGATGTGCGGTGACCGCGTGCGCCTCCGCGGACATTCGATCGCTGGATGTAGGGTCCGTAGGCGTCATAGCCGGTCCCGTAATAGACGTCCGATGGATTGGACGCGGGTTCCGCCATATTCTGGGCCGCTTCCGATTGTCGCCGCAGTTGGCTCAGCTCTTCGCGGCGAGCCGCAGCCTCTAGCTCGTTGGTCCTGCGCGCCGCGGCGGCGCGGTCCAGCTCGGATTGCGCGTTCGCCAGCCGTTCCTTTGCATCTGGATCAGCGCTTCCGGGATGAACATCGACGACGGTGCCGCCGCACGGGTAATCCGAATAGAGCAGTGAGCCGTCCACCTGCGCGCATTTGTAGATCGGTCCCTGCGCGCCGAGGAGACCACTGCTCAGCGATAAGAGCGCTACTGCGGTGAAGCAAGAGATCTTACGCATGGTCATGATCACATCCTCATCGTGTTTGGCCTCGTCATGCCGATCGGCGCGCCCTTAGCGCCTTTTTTTTGGGCGCACCGGCGTCGAAAAGTGCCAGTGCTTGCGCTGATTCCTGTTCCACTTGAGCGAGTGTGCATTGCTGCGGCGCTTTGTCCGGACGCCAGCGCAGGAGCTTCGCGCCATGGCGAAACCGCCCGCCGCTGAACTGATCGTACTGCACCTCGAGAACAAGTTTTGTCTGCAAAGGCTTCCATTCGCCGCTGCGCTCGGTGCTCCAGCGACTCGGCCCGCCCGGCGCGCGTCCGGTGAATCCCGGGGCTGCCACGAGTTTTTCGAGCTCACGCGTCACAATCTCCCGTTCACTGGCCGGAATGTTCGATGCGAATCCGACATGGTGCAGCAGACCCTCAGCATCGAATAGACCCAGCAGCAACGAGCCGACGAGCTTGCTCCCCGTACCGTAGCGAAAACCGCCGACGACGCAATCGGCCGTGCGCATCCGCTTGTATTTTTGCACGCCGGTGCGCTCGCCCGATTGATAGGGAAGGTCAACGCGTTTTGCCACGATGCCATCGAGGCCGGATCCCAGCACCTCGAACCACGCGTTCGCTTCCTTGCGCGAACGCACGGCCGGCGACAGGCGAAACGACGGAACGCGATTGAGCTCGCGCGCCGCAAAACGCTCGAGCGCGAGGCGGCGCTGCGAGAGCGGCGCATCGACCAGTGACTTGCCGCGCTCATCGACGAGCAGATCGAAGACGACATAGAGCGCCGGATGCTCGCGGGACAATTTCTGCACGCGGCTCGCCGCGGGATGAATGCGCATCAGCAGCTGATCGAATGACAGGACGTCGCCTTCCGGCACGACCAGCTCGCCGTCGAGAACGCAGCGGGGCGCGTTGAGCGCGAGCATTGCGTCGACGATCTCCGGAAAGTAGCGATCGAGCGGTTGGCCCGACTTGGAGCGCAGCGCCACGCGCGAGCTTTCCTTGAATGCGAGGCAGCGGAAGCCATCCCACTTGGGCTCGTATTGCCACTGCGGCCCTTCGGGAAGGCTCGGGACGAGCTTCGCCTCCATCGCTCGGTAGTCGGGTGTGAGCGGCAGCACGATCGAGGATCTCAATGATGCGCAGCACCCGTGAAGCGCGTGAGATCGGCGCGGCCGCGTTTTGCGTTGAGCGGCGCCCAAAGATCGCCGATCGCCGCAAGCCGTGCGGGCACGTTAGCGATGCAAAAATCGTCGGTGCGCGCGCCGTCTGCCAATTCGTCCCAAGTGATCGGTGTCGAAACCGTCGCACGCGGCATTGGGCGCGGTGAGTAAAGCGACACCAACGTGCGGCCCCATGCATTCTGGTTGTAATCGATCAGCACATGGTTACGCGGTCGCTTCGCGATCCGATACTCCGCAGTGACGAGCGTTGGGTTACGCTGTGCGAGCATGAACGCCAGCTCTTTCGCGAATGCCCAGACTTGCTTTTGCGTGGGTCCGCGGACGATCGGTACGTAGACGTGGACGCCTTTTGACCCTGTCGTCTTGACAAACGAGGGCATGCCGAGCGCCGTCAATGCGTCGCGGACGATGAGCGCAGTCGCACGGACATTATCGAACGTCGCATCGGGCACCGGATCGAGATCGAAATGCAAATAGTCGGGGCGATCGACATCACCGCAACGGGCGTACCAAGGATTGAGGTCGATGCAGCCGAGATTGACAAGCCACAGGAGCGATGGCAGATCCTGGACGATCGGGAACGCGATGACGTTGCCGGACCCATGCGCAATCGAGCAAGTCTCGATCCAGTCAGGGCGGGGCTCGGGAGCGCGTTTCATGAAAAAATACGCGCCGGCCGCGCCGTCGGGATAACGCTTCATGACCATCGCACGGTTGGCGAGGTGCGGCAACAGCGCCGGCGCAACGTCCGCGTAATACTGCAACAAATCGGCTTTGCTGATGCCAAGCTCGGGCCAAAACAGCTTGCGCAAATTCGTGAGGCGGACCTTGTGCCCTGCTATCGTCAGCACCGCGTCGTCGACATCGGTTGGAATGACGACGCGACCTATCGACGGCCGACGTCGCCGGTCGCCCCTCGTGATGCGTGACGGATGTGTCGTGGCGCCGGCGGAACGACGTGCGACCGTGGGTAGTGTGCGTATCGGTGGCATTGCTCACCGTTGCCTGAGGATCTTTGGATTGACATAGGATGCTTGCACCCGTTCGTTCCAGTCACCATCGGCCTACGTCGCACGCCGGCGTAGGCGCAACTCGGAAGAGGACAATCTAATGCCCAAAATCGACATCAAAGCCGTTCCACAGCGAAAGGGCTCGGGTTATCCGCCCCCATTCAACGAAAAGCCCGGCGGCCGCATTCGACAGGCGCTAGGTGATGCGGGCGGACTGTCCGATTTCGGCGTCAACCTGATGTCGTTGCCGCCCGGCGCATGGTCAAGCCAACGTCATTGGCACACGGCCGAAGACGAATTCGTCTACGTGCTCTCGGGTGAATTGACGCTGGTGACGGATACGGGCGAGGAAATCTTTCGCGCCGGCGATTGCGTGGCGTTCCCCAAAAACACGCCGAATGGTCACCATTTCATCAACAGGAGCAATACGCTCGCCACGTGCCTCGAAATCGGGACCCGCAGCAACAATGACGTCTGTTACTACCCGGACATCGATCTGCACATCGACACGAAGTTCGGCCGATACACGCATAAGGATGGAACGCCGTATCCGGCGCCATCCAAGTCAGGCTGATCGACTAGAATTGGCGGATGTCGCGGCCCGCATCGGAATCCGAATCTTCAGTCGACACGCGCTGGATCGAAGCGACGTATCGTGTCCGCGCCTCGCCGTCCGCGATCGACGCGCGCGCACAAGCAATTGCGCTCGAGCAAAGCATCGAGTTGCCGATCGAAGCAGTCAGTGACGCGCGCGTTCTGAATGAGGTTGTCGCGCGTGTCGTCCAGATCGTGCCCGCGGACGGCCGTGCATTCGATGCCACGATTCGACTGGCCGCCGAAACGACCGGCTTCGAGGCGGGCCAGCTTCTCAACATGCTCTTCGGCAACACGTCGCTGCAAGACGATGTGACGCTGCTCGACGTCGAGTTCCCGTCCGCCTTCACAGCGCGATTCGGCGGACCCCGCTTCGGCATCGCAGGCATCCGCGAGCTCACCGGCGTGCAAGGGCGACCGTTGACGTGCTCAGCGCTCAAACCGCAGGGACTCGCGCCGGCGCGGCTCGCAGCGCTTGCACACACATTTGCGCGTGCCGGCATCGATGTGCTCAAAGACGACCACGGCCTGGCCGATCAAGCGAGTGCGCCTTTTGCCGCGCGCGTTGCCGAGGTGCAGCGAGCGGTCGACCGCGCCAACTGTGAGATCGGCGGACGCTGCGTCTATGCGCCGAGCCTCAACGGCCACTACGAGCAGATGCGGGAACAGGTTGCGCAAGCGCGGGCGTGCGGCGTGCAGATGTTCTTGGTCGCCCCGATGGTGAGCGGCGTCGCGGCATTGGCAGCGCTGGCTCGCGACGCCGGCGCGCCGATCATCGCGCATCCCGCGATGGCGGGGTCGACACGAATCGCGCCGCCCCTTCTGCTTGGAAAGCTGTTCCGGCTGTTCGGTGCCGACGCGACCATCTTTCCGAACAGCGGCGGACGTTTCAGTTACACGCCCGAAATATGCGCCGGCATTGTCGATGCGGCGCGCGAAGCTTGGCAGCATCTAGCACCGGCGCTGCCGGTCCCGGCCGGCGGAATGGCAGTGGAGCGCGTGCACGAGATGCGCGCGCGCTTCGGCGACGATGTGATGTTGCTGATCGGCGGCAGCTTGCTGATGGCCGGCGATCAACTTTTCGCGCGTTGCCGGGAATTCGTCGCCGCTGTCCGCAATGGGGGAGGGAACCGATGAGCGAAAATCCCGTGCGCGCGTTCGTGGGCCGTTCCGGCGATTACCGCTGGGACGGCGTCGAGCTTTTGCGCTACAAGGAAGAAGGCAGCGTTCCCTTTCGCGACGTGACGCGTCAAACGCTGTTTCGGCGGCCCGACATGCGCGGGGAGCTTCGCTACTTCGAGGTCGCACCGGCAGGCTACTCGACACTCGAGCGACACGAACACGTGCACGCCGTCATGATCCTGCGCGGCGCGGGCCAAGTGCTGGTGGGACAGCAGGTCTTTCAGGTCAGCACATTCGACCTCGTCACCGTACCGCCGTTGACGTGGCACCAATTTCGCGCCGGTGCGAACTCGCCCCTCGGTTTCCTCTGCATGGTCGATGCGGAGCGGGACAAACCGCAGCTGCCGAGCGGGCGCGATCTCGAAGAAATGCGCGCGAACCTTGCCGTTGCCAGGTTCTTCTCGACGAAAGGTGATTGACGTTAGCGGCGCGCGCTCGCCCACTCTCTCGCGTGATCCCATAATTGCGGCCAGAGCGTGAGCGCGTTCCCATAATGCTTCGCCATCGCGTGCACCGTGGCCGGCGATGCGAGACGGTCGCGCACAATTGCAGGATTGGTCGACAGCGTTGGCAACGCAAGCCATGGCCGCAGCGTGTCTTTCCACGGAGCCGGTACCTCGGGATCGTCCTGCGCAGCGGCAATCGCGAATTGCACACGGCTTGCAGTGTCCGCGCCTTGCTGCTCTAGGAGCTCGACAAGATGGCGTTCCGCGGTCGCAGCGAGATCGAGGACGATCGCAGCGAGCGCGTGCATCCGGTCGCGAGGGCGATCGCTGGCAATGCGCGGAGCAGCCTGGTCGAGATAGTCCATCAGGAAATGCGCCGGCTCCTGACGAAAATTGGCCGAGCGTTCCAGCCAACGCTTCGCGGAGCTGCGCCAATGAGGAAGCCCCCAGGGAAGATCAAGAGACCATGCGCGGCGTGCACACGCCGCGTCATTTCGCGGAGCAGTAGATCCTCATTGCGATGAGCACGAACGGTTGGCGGCAACAATTCGCTGTTGTCCAATCCGGCGAGCGTCGTCAGCGTGAGCGGCCGGTTGGGCGTCAGGCGGCGACGCAATTGCCCGCGCCAGGTGAC
>VBCG01000036.1 GCA_005881895.1 Betaproteobacteria bacterium | reverse complement strand
TCGTCGAAGGGATGATTTGGTAATGGATCGCGAACCTTCATTGGCAGCATTGCGGGTGGGCTGGTTGCGGCGCCGCTCGCAGCGCGCGCACAGAAGCCGGGGATGCCCGTGATCGGGTATCTCGGCAGTGCGTCTCCCGCACAGTTTGCGCCGTACGTTGCCGGGTTCCGCAGTGGCCAACGAAGTCGGCTATGTCGAAGGCAAAAACGTGGCGATCGAATTTCGTTGGGCGGAGGGTCGTCACGATCGGCTACCCGCGCTGGCGGCCGAACTGGTTCGCCGTCAGGTGGCGATCATACTTGCGACCGGAGCCGGCGGTGGGGCAAATGCCGCCAAGGCGGCAACTTCGACGATTCCCATCGTCTTCACGACAGGCCGCAACCCCCTCGACATGGGCCTCGTCGCCAGCCTGCGTCATCCGGGCGGCAACCTCACAGGCGTCAACTTTTTCGCGACCGAACTGGGGGAGAAGCGGCTGGAATTGCTGCACGCGCTGGTGCCCAGAGCCACCGTCATCGCCCAGCGATCTACGATTTGCGCGACTACGTCGCTGCGGGCGGCCTGGTGAGCTATGGTGCCAGTTTGTCAGAAGCCCATCGCCTGGCCGGCATTTCCCGGTCGGCGAAACAACTCTGACGCGGCTTGCCGGGAATCTCGCTCGGCCAAGTGGCAATGTGACGGGTACCACGCTCAACACGATCGGACAGGACGAGAAATGCCTCCAACTACTGAAGGAACTAGCCCCGCGTATAGCGCGGGTGGCGGTGGTTTTCAACCCGGACAATTTCGATTTTCGCAACTACCCTAGCGTCCTCGGTTCCGCTGCCGCTCAATCGCGCATAACTCTGATTGGGATCGAGGCCCGAAGCGACTCCGACCTGCAACAAGTGTTTGCAGCCATCGCAGCAAGTGGCGCCGACGCGATACTGCTCACGGCTGACAACCGACTTACGGCCTCTGATGAGGTTCGCCAACCGATAATCGAATGGGCTTCGATCCACCGCTTGCCAGTAGCCTCGCCCAGCTTCCGTGTCGCTGCCGGCGGTGGACTTTTGTCCCTGAGCACCGACCTTCAAGCGCCCGCTCGGCGCGCCGCGTATTACGTCCACCGTATCCTGGGCGGCGCGAAGCCTGCCGACCTCCCCGTCGAACGTCCGACGACTTTCAAGCTGTCGGTAAACCGCAAGAACGCAATCGCGCTCGGGCTGACGATTCCGCAGTCGCTGCTCTTGCGCGCGGACGAAGTCATTCAGTGAGAGATTGTTTCGGGTTGTGCGCAGGTTTCGCGTTACTCGCTGCAACTGCCCGTCAATTTGATCTGTCGACCGTCTGCTCAGGGGTCGAACTCAGTAGTTGAATAAAATGTAGTTCACTTTGATCGGAATATTGTCTGTCAGGTCCAATCCCGATCAGGACACATAATGGATGCTGTCGCATCGAGGAGGTTCCATGTTTGCACAACGATCACTTCGGCTGTTGGCTATTGCGTGGACTGCGGCAGTCGTTGCTGCCGGGGGCATCGGCAGCGCGTTCTCAGAACAAGTTGTGGCTGCCGCCAACAAGGTCGTCGTTCAAGTCAGCGACGCGGATCCCGCCAAATGGAACCTTGCGCTCAACAACGTGCGCAATCTGCAGGCCGATTTGGGCGCCAAGAACGTCGACATCGAAATCGTCGCGTACGGACCCGGCATCGGCATGCTGAAGGCCGACTCCGTCGTGAGTAACCGGATCGGCGAGGCGCTCGGTGCCGGCGTCAAAATCGTCGCCTGCGAGAACACGATGCGGGGCCAAAAGCTCAACCAACCCGACATGCTGGAAGGCATCGGTTACGTCAAAGCCGGCGTCGTCGAGATCATGCAGCGCCAACAGCAGGGCTGGACCTATTTGCGGCCATGATTTTTTTGTTGTCTCGCGCAGCTTGGCCAGCGGTTAATACATTGGCATAAAGATTGCCGCTCCAGCTGGAGTGGCCGCTTTTGTTGCGCTGCTCGCCGATGGAGCTGTCGCAGCGGGGCAACAGTGGCCGCCCCTCGCCTATCCTCCGAGGAACGGAGATCGGCGACTTTCGATCATCATGAAGACTCGTGCCGACGCCACCGTTGCTTTGGCGGGTGCCCTCGCCGTCTCGATTGGCGGGCTGGCGACGCTTGGCTACGCGTTCGGCGCTGTTGCGCTCGTACAGCCCTTCCGCGGCGTCACTTCAATGGCGTTGTCGGTGGCGTTGTGCATCATGGCCGGCGGTGCGGCGCTGATCGTCGAAGGGAGCGGAGCGTTTCGACGGCCGTTATTGGCGCTGGGCGCGCTGATGGCTGCTGCGAGCGTGATCGCAGCGATGGAATGGTTGCTCGGCCGGAACCTCGGGATCGATCTTCCGGCGTTTCACCGCGCTCTGGGAATCGGCGGCATGACGCCGGGCCGCCCGTCACCCACGTGCTGCGTTTGCCTCTTCCTCCTCGGCGCCGCAATCGGCGGCCTTCCGTTCGCCGCCAATCGGCGCATCACGTTTGCGCTCGCTGCGCTGGCGACGATCGGCGGTACGCTGGGCGCCACGTCGCTTGCCGGGTATCTGCTCGGCGTCGAATTCCTGATCAGCTGGCCGAGCAGCACGCCCCTGCCGCCGCAAGCCGCGCTCGCGTTCATGTTGCTTGGCTTTTCGTTGTGGCGCGCACTCCTGTTGCGAGCGCGCGAGCAAGCGCATAAAGATCCCATCGACGAAGGCCGGCGAATCCATCTGACGGCGATCTGGGTGCTGTCGCTGATCGCGGTCAGCGCTGGCGTCGCGACGTTCGCCTTGGCGCAATACGAATATCAAAACGTCGTGCACGGAAATCTCGAACGGTCGTTGCGTGAACGACGGGCGTTCCTCGAATACGCGATCCGCGAGCACGTCCAGCAGGTCAGCGTGGCGGTGAATCGGCCGATGCTCGTCCACCTGGTCACGGCGGCGCGGAGCGCTCGCGAAGTAGCCAACGCACGTGATGCGCTCAGAATGTCGGCGGACGCGCTCACGAAAAATGGGTTCTCGGGGTGGCGTTACGAGATCGATGGCTACGCCCCCATCTCCTCTGGCACCTTCATTCGCAATCCGGCACTCGCGGTGCCTCTCGTCGGTCCGTATCCGACGGAACTGATCTTCGACGACGGTTACTTTTTGCGGACGCGCATGCCGATTCGCAATGAGACGGGAACGGTCGGATTCGCGGTGGCTGAGGACCCGTTTCCCGAGCTCGCACGGCTTCAGCTTCAAGCCGATTCGTGGGGCGATACGGGAACGATGGCGCTGTGCGCGGCGGAGGGCGACGGGCTGCAATGCTTTCCGCTGCGATCCAATCCGCATCCTTCGCATATTCCGCGGCAGGTCAACGGACGGCCGCTGCCGGTGAGCCACGCGCTCGACTTCGAGACCGGCGTCGTCGAATCGCTCGATTATCTGAATCATCGCGTCATGGCGGCCTATGGCCCGGTTGGATTCACCGGCCTCGGCATGGTGATCAAAATCGACGCCGCCGAGCTCAATCAACCTCTCGGCGAGCGCTTCGGCTATGCGATGCTGCTGTTGTTTGCCCTCGTGGTGGCCGGCGTCTTCTTGATGCGACGGCAACTGGCTCCGCTGACCGACGCGTTGAAAAAATCGCGCGAGGAAGCGGCACGCGTCGCGCAGCAGTTCAAGGCAGCCGCGGAATCGAGCCTGGACGCGTACTTCATCATGAGCGCGGTGCGCGACTCGCGAAATGCAGTCGTCGACTTCCGCATCGACTACAAGAACGCGAGCGGAGAAGTATTGACCGGGCGGGCGACCGAGGAAGTCCTCGGCAAGAAGTTGAGTGAGATTCTTCCGGCCGAGCACGCCCAGTTCTTCATCGAGCGGTATCGGCGCATCGTCGCAACCGGCGAGTCACTGTCGGAAGAGTTCCGCACGTCCGGTAATGTCGCGGCGACGTGGGTCGCGCATCAAGCGGTCAAGCTGGGTGACGGCGTCTCGGTCACGGCGCGCGACGTCACGGAGCGAAAGGTCATCGAGGCGCAGCTTCGAAGCCGCGCCGAAAACGACGTATTGACCGGTTTGCCGAATCGGACACTCTTCTTCGAGCGACTGGAGCAAGCGCTGACCAAGGCGCGGAAGCGGCGTTCCGGCGTTGCGGTGCTGTTTGTCGACGTCGATCACTTCAAGCAAGTCAACGACACGCACGGCCATGCGGCCGGTGATGCAGTGCTCGTCGAATTCGCCGATCGTTTACGCAAGTCGGTCCGGGCGCCCGACACGGTGGCGCGCCTTTCCGGCGATGAGTTCGCGATCGTCATCGGCGAGCTCAACGACATCGGTCAGGTCGAGCATGTCGCCGCGCATATCGTCGACACGCTTGCTGCGCCCTTCGAGCTCGAAGACAAACGCCTGTCCATCAGCGCCAGCATCGGAATCAGCTATAGCGCACAGGGACGCGAATCGGCCCAATCGTTGGTGGGGCGTGCCGACCGCAAGCTCTACCAAGCCAAGGCGGCGGGACGCGGACGGTTCTCAAGCGCAACCGAGGCCAACATCGCGTAATTCTGATCGGCGCCGGCGAACCGGGTTTGTCTTCCCGCCCACTTAATTCGCGTACCCCCTGCGGGCCCGCGCATGGAGCGGGTGAAGGGAATCGAACCCTCGTCGTAGGCTTGGGAAGCCTCTGCTCTACCATTGAGCTACACCCGCGTCGCGGGGCGATTCTAGCAGCGCAGCCTGGTTGGCTCCATCGCACGCCCAGGTTGTTACTTTCTGTTTCCGGGTGCCAAGGGCGGCGGAATCAAACGGCACACCGGCGGTCTACATTACGAAGTCGCGCATTGCGCGGCTGTCCCCCAGGGGAGCCCCGATGACACGCGCCCAGCGCGTCTGGTTGATAGCGGCGATTATCGTGGCCGTCGCCGTCGCGGCGGCGATTCTGACTCGTTTCCCGTCCGGCTCGCGTGCTGCGGCTCCGAAGGGGCCGCCGGCCGTCACCGTGACGTCGGCGCCGGTCGTCGTCAAGAGCATGCCGGTCAAGCTCTATGCGATCGGCAACGTCGAGCCCGACACGTCGGTCGCGGTACGCGCGCGTGTCGATGGAGAAATCGTCGCCGTGCGTTTCAAGGAAGGCGATCCCGTCCGCAAAGGCGCCGTCCTGTTCGAGCTCGATGCGCGGCCGTTCAAGGCGGCGCTCGATCAAGCGCAAGCGAACTTGGCGAAGGACCGCGCGCAGCTCGAGCGCGCGAGCGCGCAAGAGACGCGTTACCAGGACTTGCTGCGCCAGAAGTTCATCTCGCCGGATGCCTACGAACAGGTGCGAGCAACCGCGCAATCGGCAGCAGCGACGGTGCGTGCCGATCAGGCTGCTGTCGAAACCGTCGAGCTGCAAATGGGCTTCTGCACGATCCGCTCACCGCTCGATGGTTACGCGGGGCGTATCCAAATCCAGCAAGGCAACCTCGTCAGGGCCAACGACACCAACCCTCTCGTAACGGTGAACAAGATCATTCCCGTCGACGTGTCGTTTTCAGTGCCGGAGCAGAACATCGACGACATCCGCCGCCATCAGGCAGCGGGCGATCTGGTCGTTCAGGCGCAACCGCCGGGCGGCGGGCGAGAACCCGTGTCGGGGCGGCTCAGCTTCATCGACAACGCCGCCGACGTGACGACGGGAACGATCAAGCTCAAGGCCGAGTTTCCCAACACCGGCACCGAGCTGTGGCCGGGACAGTTTGTCACCGTCGCGCTCACGCTCTACGAACAGAAAGACGCGATCGTCGCGCCGTCGGTCGCGATTCAAAACGGCCCGAAGGGCCAGTACGTTTTCGTCGTGCGCAACGATATGACCGTCGAGTTGCGCGATATCAAGGTCGCGCGCGCCGACGGCAACGACACGGTCATCGCGAGCGGACTCAAACCCGGCGAGCGCGTTGTCACCGTCGGACAGCTACGCCTCGGCCCTGGAACGAAAGTCGCCGAAGACCGGAACGCGAAAACCTCATGAACATCGCGGCACTGTTCGTTCGCCGTCCGGTCATGACCGCGCTGGTAATGATCGGCATCCTGGCGTTTGGCGCCGTCGGTTACCGCCTGTTGCCGGTCAACGCGCTGCCGAACGTCGACTTTCCGACGATCCAGGTGCAGGCGAGCCTGCCGGGCGCAAGCCCCGACACGATGGCGTCGGCCGTGGCGACGCCGCTGGAAAAGCAGTTCACGACGATCGCGGGCATCGATTCGATGACGTCGGTGTCGACCAACGGCACGACAACGATCACGATCCAGTTTTCGCTCGATCGCAACATCGACGCCGCCGCACAGGACGTGCAATCGGCAATCGCTGCAGCGGCGCGCCAATTGCCGTCGACATTGCCCACGCCCCCGACGCAGCGCAAGGTCAACCCCGCCGACGCGTCGATCATCTTGCTCGCGCTCACATCGGAGACGCAGCCGCTGTCGTCAGTCGACGAGTACGCCGAGAACAATCTGGCGCAGCGGATCTCGACGATCAACGGCGTGGCACAGGTTCAGGTATTCGGGTCGCAGAAGTACGCGGTGCGCGTCCAGCTCGACCCGAATGCGCTCGCTACGCGCGGAATCGCGCTGACCGACGTCGAACAGGCCATCGGCAACGCCAATGTCAATCTGCCGACTGGAACGCTTTACGGCCGCGACCGCGCGACATCGGTGATGGCCACGGGCCAGCTCATCGACGCGAAATCCTATGCACCGATGATCGTCACCTATCGGAACGGCGCGCCGGTGCGCCTTGCCGAGATTGGCCGCGTGTTCGACAGCGTGCAGAACGACAAAGTCGCCGCCTGGTACAACGGCACGCGTGGCGTCGTGCTCGCCGTGCAGCGGCAACCCGGCACGAACACGATCGAAGTCGTCAACGCGATCCGCGCGATCCTGCCGTCGTTTCAGGCGCAGCTTCCGCCGTCGATAAACCTGTCGATTCTCTACGACCGCTCGCAATCGATCCGCGATTCGGTGCGCGACGTGCAACTCACGCTGCTGGTCGCGCTGTTTCTCGTTGTCGCCGTGATCTTCGTCTTCCTGCGCAGCGCGTCTGCCACGATTATTCCGAGCCTTGCGCTGCCTTTGTCGATCGTCGGCACGTTCGGACTGATGTACTTCTTCGGCTACAGCCTCGACAACCTGTCGTTGATGGCGTTGACGCTTTGCGTGGGATTCGTTGTCGACGACGCGATCGTGATGCTCGAGAACATCACGCGCCACATGGAGCACGGGCAACCACGGATGCAGGCGACGCTCGACGGTGCGCAGGAGATCGGCTTCACGATCGTATCAATGACGTTGTCGCTCGCCGCAGTATTCATTCCGGTTCTGTTCATGGGCGGCATCCTCGGCCGGTTGCTGCACGAGTTCGCCGTCACGATCATCGTCGCCGTGCTGATCTCCGGGCTTGTTTCTCTCACGCTGACGCCGCTTTTATGCAGCCGAATGCTCAAGGTCGAGCGCGCCGAACAGCATGGCCGCATCTACGCGTGGTCCGAGCGCATGTTCGGTGCGATGCTCGGCACTTATCGCAAAAGCCTCACGTGGGTCATGCAGCATCGTCGCCTCACAATGGGCGCGTTCGGCACGATCTTCGTCGCAACCGGATTCCTGTTCGCGTACATGCCGAAGGGCTTCCTGCCGAGCGACGACGTCGGGCAGCTTTTCATCATCACCGAAGCCGCGCAGGATATTTCATTTGACGCGATGACGAAGTTGCAACAGCAGGTGGCAAGCGTCGTGCGGCAAAATCCGCACGTCGAAAATGCGATGTCGTTCGTCGGCATCGGTGGACCGAGCCCGTCGCTCAACAACGGTCGCATCTTCGTAACACTCAAACCGCGCAACGAACGTCCGCGCGCCGATCAGATCGTTCGCGAGCTGCGGCCGGCGCTGTCTCAGTTCTCCGACATCAAGGTGTTCGTGCAAAACGTCCCCGCGATTCGGATCGGCGGCCAGCTGACCAAGAGCTTGTACCAGTACACGCTGCAAGGCACCGACACCGCGGAGCTGTATCGGCTCGCGCCGGAGCTGGAAGCGAAACTCCGCACGCTGCCGGACTTGGTCGACGTGTCGAGCGATTTGCAGATCACGCAACCGCAGATCACCGTCGACATTGATCGCAACAAGGCGTCCGCGCTTGGCATTTCAGCCCAAGCGATCGAGAGCACGCTCTACGACGCCTATGGCGCGCGCCAGGTATCGACGATCTACGCGCCGAACGACCAGTATTGGGTCGTGATGGAGCTCGAGCCGCGCTATCAAACCGATCCATCCGTATTGTCGTTGCTCTACGTGCGCTCGAGTAACGGCAGCCTTGTCCCGCTCAATGCGATTGCCACGCTGAAGCCGACGATCGGGCCGCTCGCGGTTAACCATCTCGGGCAGCTTCCGTCGGTGACGATCTCGTTCGACCTGCGCGAAGGCGTCGCGCTGTCGCAGGCGATCAGCGAGATCCGGCAAGCCACCGCGCAAATGGGCCTGCCGGCGACGATCAACACGACGTTCCAAGGGACGGCGCAGGCGTTTCAGGCTTCGCTGCAGGGAATGGGCGTGCTGCTCGTGCTCGCGATCTTCGTCATCTATCTCGTGCTCGGCATTCTCTACGAGAGCTTCATTCATCCGCTGACGATCCTTTCCGGTCTGCCCACGGCGGGTTTCGGCGCGCTGGTGACGCTGTGGCTGTTCAACGCCGATCTCAACCTTTACGCGTTCGTCGGCATCATCATGCTGATCGGCATCGTCAAGAAGAACGCGATCATGATGATCGACTTCGCGATCGAGGCGCAGCGCAACGACAACAAGCCGGCCGAGGAAGCGATCTTCCAGGCCTGCCTGACGCGGTTTCGGCCGATCATGATGACGACGATGGCAGCGCTGATGGGCAGCCTGCCGATTGCGTTCGCCATCGGCGCGGGCGGGAATGCGCGGCAGCCGCTGGGTCTCGCGGTCGTCGGCGGTCTCGTGTTCTCACAATTGCTGACGCTGTTCATCACACCGGTCATCTATCTCTACTTCGAACAGTTGGCCGAGCGCTGGAAGGCGCGACGGGCGCACAAGCGAGGCATGCAGCCCGCAAGTTCCCACGCGTGAGCGCGTAGCGGCCAACTGCCCTATCATGGCGTCCTCGCGGGGTGAACATCGGCTGTCAAGGAGGATGACAATGCACCGGCTTTTCGTTGCGGCGTTCGCGCTTCTTACCGCCGTGCTGTCGCCAGCTCACGCGCAGGACACGCTCAAAATCGCCGTAGGTCAGCGGGGTAATTGGGACACGTCCGTCTCGGAGGTCGGCCAGCGCGCAGGCATTTTCAAGAAGCACAATCTCGTGCTTGAAATCCTCTACACGCAAGGCGGCGGCGAAACGCAGCAGGCAGTGATCTCTGGCAGCGTCGACATCGGCGTTGCCGCGGGAATCATGGGCGTGCTCTCCGCGTCTTCGAAGGGTGCGCCGGTGCGGGTCATCGGCGCCGAAACGACGGGCGCTGCTGATTTGTTCTGGTATTCGGCCGCGAACTCACCGATCAAGTCGCTCAAGGACACCGACGGCAAGACGATCGCGTACTCGACGAACGGCTCGTCGACGCACGGGATTGTGACGGCGTTCATGAAGCAATTCGATTTGAAGGCGAAGCCGGTCGCCACTGGCGGACCGCCTGCGACGCTGACGCAAGTGATGTCGGGACAGATCGACGTCGGCTGGTCGGCGCCGCCTTTCGGGCTGCAACAGCTTGACGAAGGAAAGATACGGATCGTCGCAAGCGGCAACGACGCGACAGCGTTCAAAAGTCAAACGGTGCGGCTGCTGATCACGAACGTGCAAGCGCTGCAATCGAAAAAAGCGTTGATCGATCGCTATATGAAGGCGTATCGTGAAACGATCGACTGGATGTATTCGGATCCAGCGGCGCTCAAGGTCTACGCCGAGTTCGTGGGCATTTCGGAGCCGATCGCCAAGCGCACGCGCGACGGTTTCTTTCCCAAGGAAGCGATCAACCCCGACCGCATCGTCGGGCTCGACACCATCGTCAATGACGCGGTCACGTTCAAGTACACAGCAGCACCGCTGACCAAGGATCAGCTGTCCGAGCTGATCCAGATTCCACCGCGCACTTAACATTTCTTTGCAATCATGAACGATCAGCGGGACAGCGCCGGCGGCATCGAGCGTCCCACCGGCGTCGCGCCGGCCGAACCCACGTTCGGTAGTGACGTCGTCGCGGCGACGCTCCGCGCGCTCGGCATTCCGTACGTCGCGATCAATCCCGGCTCGAGCTATCGCGGTCTCCACGACAGTCTCGTCAATTTCCTCGGCAATACGGCTCCGCAGATGCTGCTCTGTCTGCACGAAGAGCATGCGATCGCGATCGCGCAAGGCTATGCGAAGGTCACCGGCCGTCCGTTGGCGGTCGTCGTGCACGCAAACGTGGGTCTCATGCATGCGACGATGGCGATCTTCAACGCGTGGTGTGATCGGATGCCCGTACTCGTCCTTGGAGCGACCGGGCCGGTCGATGCTGCGAAGCGTCGGCCGTGGATCGATTGGATCCACACGGCGCGCGACCAGGGCGCACTGGTGCGACCGTACGTCAAGTGGGACGATCAGCCCACGTCGCCCGCGGCGACACGCGAGGCGTTGCTTCGCGCGTTGTGGCTCGCGTGCACGCCGCCGATGGCGCCGGTGTATGTCAATCTGGATGCAGACCTGCAGGAAGCACCGCTCGCCGAGCCGCTCGCGCCGATCGACATCGAGCGATTCTTGCCTGATGCACCGGTGGGCATATCGCCCACGCAGCTGCGACGTGGCGCCGAGTTGCTGCGTGGCGCGCAACGGCCCTTGTTCTTGATTGGGCGCGCATCGCGAAGCGAAGATGCGTGGAACGCACGCGTGCGCCTCGCGGAATTGCTTGGCGCGGGAGTTCTCACCGATCTCAAAGTGGGCGCGGCATTTCCCACCGATCATCCGCTGCATCTTGCGGCGCCAAGCGTGCTCTTGACGCGTGACGCGGGGGCTGCAATTGCCGATGCCGATGTCATCCTGAGTCTCGATTGGGTCGATCTCGGCGGAACGCTCAAGAAGGCATGCGGCGATCGAACGCCGACGATCATTCACGCATCGCTCGATCACACGCTGCATCACGGCTGGAGCATGGACTATCAGGCGCTGCCGCCCGTCGATATCCTGTTCACCACCGATGCCGATGTCGTGGTGTGCGGTCTGATCGACGAGCTCACCGGCGCTCCCGCCTTGACGCAACGTGCCTCGCGCGCTGCGCGCTCGCGTTCTTCTGCTGTGGCGTCCACGGATGGCCGCTTGCGACTCGACGATCTCGCGCTGGCGCTTCGGGAAGCGGCCGGCGCTCGTCCTGTGTCACTCAGTCATTTGCCGCTCTCCTGGAACGGCGGGGTGATCGCTTTCCGACATCCGCTCGACTTCCTGGGCTCCGACGGCGGCGGCGGCATCGGCGCCGGTCCCGGCATTGCGATCGGTGCGGCGCTCGCGCTGCGCGATTCCGGCAGGCTTTGCGTCGCGATCTGCGGCGACGGTGATTACCTGATGGGCGTGACCGCGCTGTGGACCGCTGTCCATTACCGCATTCCATTGCTCGTCATCGTCGCCAACAACCGCTCGTTCTACAACGATGAAGTGCATCAGGCCCGCGTCGCGACGATGCGCAGCCGGCCCGTCGAGAACAAATGGATCGGGCAGCGGATCGCCGATCCCGACATCGATCACGCGGCGCTCGCACGTGCGCAAGGCGCCGTCGGGTATGGCCCCGTGACCCACAGTGATGCGCTCGTCGCCGCATTGCGGCAAGCGATCGCCGACGTCGACGCGGGATGCGTTGCCGTCATCGATGTCCACATTGAGCCGGGCGAGATGCCAGGCGCCGAAGCCGAAGCCAAACCGATCGGGCGATGAGCGCGCCGACGGCAATATCCGCTGATGTCCGGACGTCGGCGCAACAAGTCGGATTTGTCGGCGTAGAGAATATCGTCAAGCGCTTCGTTACGCCGGAAGGCACAGTGTGCGCCGTCGACGATGTTTCGTTCGACGTCCGCCACGGCGAATTCCTTTCCATCATTGGACCGTCCGGCTGCGGCAAATCGACGCTGTTCAACATCATCGGCGGACTGCTGGGTGATTATGAAGGACGCGTTACCGTGGGCGGCGAGACAATTCGCGGGACCCACGCGGCGATCGGCATGGTGTTCCAGGAAGAATCGACGTTTCCGTGGCGCAACGTGCTCGAGAACGTCGCGTTTCCGCTCGAGATCTCGGGCTTGCCCAAAGCAGAGCGGCACGAGCGCGCACGCCATTTCATCGGATTGGTGGGGCTCGATGGTTTCGAACGGCGGCATCCGGCCGAGCTCTCCGGCGGCATGCGCCAGCGCGTCGCCATCGCGCGTACGCTGGCGGCAGCTCCCCAAATTCTGCTGATGGACGAGCCGTTCGCGGCGCTCGACGAGCAGACGCGACTCTTGCTCGGCGACAAGGTGCTGCAGATTCAGCAGTCGCTCAAGCAGACGACGCTGCTCATCACGCACAACATCACCGAAGCCGTGCAGTTATCGGATCGCATCCTGGTGATGACGTATCGGCCCGGACGCGTCAAGCGGATCGTCGACATCGAACTGCCGCGACCGCGCACGTCGGAAATCGTCTCCAGCACGGCGTTCGGCCATCACGTCGCCGAAATCTGGAACGACCTTCGCGAGGAAGCGAGCCGCGGAATGCGCGATGAGGAAGCGCATGCGCGTCATAGGGGTGCGCTATGAGCGTCGCGACCAGGATGGCACCGGCGACGCTGGGCCTCGGGACCCTCGTCGTTGTCGGCGCTGCGCTCGAAGCGCTGATTCGCGGCGGCGCGATCAACCGCTACATCGTGCCGCTGCCATCGCAGGTCCTGCTTGCGTTCGAGCGGATCGTCGTCGAAGAAAATGTCGTCCACCGTTTTCTGCTGACGACGGCGGAAACGCTGGTCGCAGGCGCGCTGATCACGATCGTCGGCGTAGCGCTCGGTCTTTTGCTCAATCGCGTTCACCTGCTCCGCGCCGCGTGCGAAACGTGGGTCGCGGCGTTCGCATCCGCGCCGATCGTACTGATGTATCCGTTGTTCCTCGTCATTTTCGGGCGGAGCGCGGTCACGATAGTGATGATGGGATTCGTCGCCGCGCTTCCGCCGGTAATCCTGAAGACGCTCGAAGGCCTCGCAGCCACGCGCTCCGTGCTGGTCAACGTCGGCCGCTCGTTCAACCTCACGCCGGCACAGATGTTCTGGAAGATCATGCTGCCCGCGGCGTTGCCGACGATGTTCGTGGGCTTGAGGCTCGGGCTGATCTTCGCGATGATCAATATCGTCGGCGTCGAGTTCCTGATCAACTTCGGCGGCCTCGGCCAGTTGATCAACGAATTGGCCGAGCGCTACGACTTGCCCGGGACTTACGCAGCGATTGGATTTGTCGTGCTGGTGAGCGTGCTGTTCTTCTACGTCACCGAAAGAATTGAGCGATGGCTGCGTCCGGCATGAGCGCCGCAGGGCCGTCCCAAGGCGCGAATTACTCCGCCTCGTGGGGCAGCGCAGCGGCGACAGCCGCAAGCGTGGGGGAACATCGGTGACGATCGGGCCAGTCGTTGGCGCGGGATTCGGCCGCGTCACGGTCGTTCGCGTCGCCATCATCCTCGTGCTGCTTGCCGCGTGGGAAGCGCTGGCCCGATCGGGGCTCTTGTTTCGCGACGTCGTCCCGACGCTGAGCGCGATTGCGCGCGCATTCGTGACGCTTCTCCTGCAGCCGGATTTCTACACGAATCTGGGCTGGACCGTCGGCGAGATCGCGCTCGCATTGCTGGTCGGCGGCGTCAGCGGACTGCTCGTGGGTCTCCTTCTAGGCGGCAGCCGCCTGCTGGGCCGCGCGTTCGAACCCTACCTCTATTATCTCGGACCGACGCCGAAGATCATCTTTTTTCCGGTGATGATCATGTGGTTCGGCGTCGGACCCACGTCGAAAGTTGCGCTCGGCGCACTGTCGTGCTTCTTTCCCATTGCGTTGTCGACGGCGGCCGGCATGCGGCAAATCGATGCCGTACTGATTCGCGTGGGTCGCAGCTTTCGTGCAACGACTTCGGAGATGGTGACCAAGATCTATCTTCCAGCGATGCGCGAGCCGATCGTCAACGGCGTTCGACTGGGACTCGGCGTCGCGATGATCGCCACGCTGCTCGCCGAGACGAAGCTCTCGAACCGCGGCTTCGGTTATCTGATCATCCAGGCGTATTCGACGTTCGACATGCCGCGCATGTACGCAGTGTTGATCGCGTTGTTCGCATTGGCCATTGCGGCGAATGCCTTGATCGGTCGCTTCTCGGCCTATCGCGCATCACGATTTCGATGAACGTTCATTCGCCGATGGAACATCGACTGCCACTCCCGACACAGCGCGGCGCGTATTACGGCGGCGCATGGCACGAGCCTGCGTCGGGGCGTTACGTGGAAACGATGAACCCAGGGACAGGACAATCACTCGGCCGCGTTGCCCTGTGCGCGATGGAAGATGCCAACGCTGCCATCGCGGCGGCGAAGCGCGCGTTCGTGGAGTGGCGCGCGATTGTTCCACTCGAACGCGGACGGATTCTGAAGGCGCTCGCAGCGGTCGTGCGCGAGCACGCCGATGAGTTGGCGCTGATCGACGCGGCCAATTGCGGCAATCCTGTGCGCGAAATGCTCGGCGACGCTCGCATTGCCGCTGCGCAGCTCGAATTTTTCGCCGGCCTCGTCACGGAAATGAAAGGAGCTTCGATTCCGATGGGCCCGGACGTCGTCAACTTTTCGATTCGTGAGCCGCTCGGCGTCGTCGCACGCATCATTCCGTTCAATCATCCGTTCATGTTTTGCGCCGGCAAAGCGGCAGCGCCGCTCGCGGCGGGCAACACGGTGATCGTCAAGCCGCCGGAGCAGGCGCCGCTCTCTTCGCTGCGCTTGGCGGAGCTCACCGCAAATCTGTTGCCGGCGGGTGTCTTCAATGTCGTCCCGGGCGGTCGTGAGGTCGGCGCGGCGCTCGCTTCGCATCCCGATGTCGCGAAAGTTGCGCTGATCGGCAGCGTCGCGGCAGGACGCGCGGTCATGCGCGCGGCGAGCGAGACCGTGAAGCCCGTGCTGCTCGAGCTCGGCGGGAAGAATGCGCTGATTGCCTATCCCGACGCCAATGTGGACGACGTCGCCGCCGGAATCGTCGCCGGCATGAATTTCACTTGGTGCGGACAGTCCTGCGGTTCGACCAGCCGCGCGTTCGTTCATGCGTCGATCTACGACGGCGTCGTCGCTGCAGTCGCGGCGCGGGTTGAAGCGTACCGCCCCGGCATCCCGACCGACGCTGCGACGACGATGGGTGCGATAATCAGTGCCGCGCAGCGTGACCGAGTCGTTGATTTCATCGCGTCGGCAGCGGGGGAGGGGGCACGGCTCATTTGCGGTGGCCGCGCACCCGCCGATCCGCTGCTGCGCGACGGCTTTTACATCGAGCCGACGGTGTTCGCCGACGTCACGCCCGACATGCGGATCGCGCGTGAAGAAATCTTCGGTCCTGTGCTATCGCTGTTGCGTTGGACCGACGAAGCGACAATGCTGGCGCAGGTGAACGGCGTCGAATATGGCTTGACGTGCTCGATCTGGACCGACGATTTGTCGACCGCCTATCGTACGGCGATGGCCGTCCAGGTGGGCTACGTCTGGATCAACGAAGTCGGCAAGCATTTTCTCGGCGCGCCGTTCGGCGGCGTCAAGCAATCCGGCTTCGGCCGCGAGGAGTGCATTGAGGAGATGCT
This sequence comes from Betaproteobacteria bacterium, assembly GCA_005881895.1. GTDB lineage: Bacteria > Pseudomonadota > Gammaproteobacteria > Burkholderiales > Casimicrobiaceae > VBCG01. The sequence continues at coordinate 7,284 of VBCG01000036.1, read as the reverse complement.
TGGGTTCACGCTGGAAAAGAACATTCACGTGAAGCTCAAGCCGGCGCGGTAACTGCCAACGCAGCGTCAATCGCCGGCACAGCCGCCACGTAGCCCAGCGCAACCGCCTTGCGACGCTCCGACTCCAGTGCGACACGATCGACAAAGCCGCGCCCCGCTGCCGCCAACACGCGTCCGCGCGCTGCGTAGAAGTCCGCCCACGGAAGCGGCTCTGCGCTCGAATATTCCTCGAGCGCGTTCGCGTAGCGTTCCGCTTCCGACCACTCCCGCTGCTCGAGCGCGACGTCGATCGCCGACACATAGAACTGCAGCTGACTGTGCCCGACGCAACCTTGCTCTAGCAGCCGTTCCGCAGCCGCAAGCGCCTCGCGGCGCTCGTCATCGCTTTCCGTCATGTGCGCGATCGTCCCAAGCGCGCTGGGTCCCGCGAAGCGCGGGCTGAACTCTTCGCAGAGCTTCCAGGCCGCGCGAGCCACTTGCCGCGCCTCATCCTTCGATCCTTCAGCCCAGAGAACGCGCGCGAGGCACACAAGGCAGACGGTTTCGAACCGGCGCATGCCGATCTCGCGCGACAACGCGAGCCCGTGTTCGAGCGGTCCGCGCGCTTCCGCATAGCGGCCGCAATTCGTGAGTATCCAGCCTACGCACTCCTCGGCCATGGCCTCGGCTGCCCGGTGTTTTACCTTGCGCGCAATCGCGCGAGCCTGCTCGAGGTTGGCGAGCGCCGACTCGGACTCGCCGAAATAATGCTCGATGACGGCAAGCATGCAGCGGTTCATGATGGCAAAGCGCGCGAAGCCTTCACGGTCGCAAATCGCGACGCACCGCGAAAACGCCGCGCGCGCCGATTGCATCCTGCCCTGCGCATAAAATGCGTCCGCGAGTCCACTTTGCGCCTGTGCTTCGCGCTCGAGATCGCCACCTTTCTGCGCGAAGTGCAGTGCCAGCTCGTGCTCCGCGCGACAAGCGCCGACATCGCCCGCGGTAAACAGCAGTCCGCCGCGCAGGTAGTGAATCTGCGCGAGCTCGCGCGCCTCGTCTTGCGCCGCCGCCAGCGGCAGCGCCGCGTCGAGTGCGGCGAGCCCGGAAGCAACATCACTCGTCAAGCGATGGACCGAAGTAATGCCGATCCACGCCGCGCATTTCTCCCTGTCGTTGCTCGCGAGCTCACGCGCCCGCTCGAATGCCGCAAGCGCCTGCGTTCCACGGCCGAGCTCGCGTTGCAATTCGCCTTCGAGCATCGCCAGTGCGTGCCCGATAGGCGCCGAAGGCGTAAGGCGGACACCGCGTTCCACAAGCGGGACCGCGGCGTCGATCCGGAGCGCAGCGGCCTCCGCGCGTGCGGCGTTGAGATAGGCTTCCGCGGCATCGGGATCCTCGGCGCGGTCGAGATGCTCGGCGCGAAGGGTCGGATCGCGCGTCCCGTACCACTGCGCGGCCGCACGGTGCAACTCTCGACGCGTGCTGTACAGCAACGATGCATACGCGCCGTCGCGAATCAGCGCGTGGGTGAACATCAATTGGTCGCTGCGCGTGCTTTCGACGCGCACCAGATCGCGCTCGATCGCCGCTTCGGCAGCGTAATCGGGATTGCCGATGAGATGCCGTAGCAAATCGAGGCCGAAGCGCTGTCCGATGACCGCAGCGGCTTGCAGCGCAGACTTGTCCCGAGGCAGCAAGCGGTCGAGGCGCGCCAGCACGACGCTCTGGATCGTCGGCGGCACGGCGCTCTCGTCGGTGTCGCTCTTGAGCAGCTGCATCAGAAACAATGGATTGCCCTGCGCGCGATCGACACAGCGCTCGGCGATATCGGGCGCCGACGCAAGATGCGCGCGCGCCAGGAGCAGCGCGTCGCTGCGATCGAGCGGCGCCAACTCGAAGACCGTCATCCGCTCTCGCGGCCATGCCGAGTCCACTGGATCGCCGTCGCGACGCGTCGTGAGGATCAGCACGATCGACAACGATCCTGCGCTCGCAGCAAGCTCGCGCGCCGCCTCTAGCACCCAGGGTGACGCCCAGTGGATATCTTCGATCAGTAGCACACAGGGATGATTGACGGCGCTTCGTTCAACGATGGTTGCAAGTGCGCGAAGTTTTCCACGATGACGCGCCGCGTTGTCCATTGCCAAGTACAGGCTGCCCGGACGTTGCGCGACCATCAGTAGATCGGCGACGAACGGTTCTTCTTCGACATCGATTCGTCGCGCGACGAGCGCGTCGTCGAGAGCGGCGCGCCGAGCGCCGCCGTCACCTTCCACGGGAACGCCGAGAACGCTACCCAACAGCGCATGGATCGCGTCGCGACCTTGTTCGGTACCGAAGTCGAGCACGGTCGCCGCGTGACATGACGCACCGCTGTTGCGCGAATCACGAAGCAGCGCTTCGGCGAGGCGCGTTTTGCCCATGCCGGGGTCGGCGCGGATCAGCACGACGCCCCCTTCGTGCTCGGATGACGCATCCCGCAATAAATTGGCAAAGCGCTGCCGCTCGCGCTCTCGACCGAATAGCGGCTGCTTCACCGCATCGGTTGCGCGAAGCGCAGCGACGCGAAATGCCAGCGCACCGTCGGCGAGACCGTGAATGGGAACGGTGCCCAACGACTCGAACTCGGCGAGGGTTGCAAGCGTGCGTTGCACGTCGTCCGAGACGACCGTTTCACCGCCGTGCGCGAGCTCCGTCAAGCGCGCAGCGAGATTCACTGCATCGCCGGTGACGGTGTAATTGCGATGGGCCGCGCTACCCGTCGCCGCGGCGACAACTTCTCCACTCGCGATGCCGACGTGTGTGACGAGCGCGCGGTCGAACTCCACGGACAGCGCGGTCATTGCTCCGTGGATGTCGACGGCCGCGCGAAGCGCCCGCTCGACGTCGTTGCCATACGCGACCGGCGCGCCGAACACGCCCATCACGGCATCGCCGATATGCTTGTCGATTGCGCCGCCCCAACGCGTGATCACCGCATCCGTGCGCTCGAAGAAACGCGTCAGCAATCGATGCGTCTCCTCAGGGTCCAGCGTGCTGGAAAGGCGCGTGTAGCCGGCGAGGTCGGCGAAGACGATCGTCACCTGCCGACGTTCGCCCGCCGGCACTGCAGCGGCTGCAGCGACAACACGCGCGCCGCAGTGCGGGCAGAACCGCGCACCTGCCGGCAGCGCTTCCCGGCATTCGCTGCACATTTCACTGACGGTGCTCATCGTCGATTATTTTGCCACGGCACCGAGCGGCCTTCGCCAGGACGGCAAGCGTCGAACTTTGTTATGCTGACCAGCGGCACGATACCGGCGCCCGCGAAGGAGAAGAACCGATGAAAGATGCGTCGCTGCCGATTACGCTGATCGTGATCGGCGCCATTGGAGTGATCTGGTATTTCCGCTGGCTTCCGGACATCGACTGGATCATCGCGCTCGGCTTTATTGCGGGCGGCATCGCCGTTCTCGCTATCGAGCGCATCAACAAGAACTCGATCGTCACAGGACCGTTTCTCATCACCGTGGGGGTCGGCTGGTGGCTACGGGACCAGTACCGCGTGAGTTGGACGCTGATCATCTCAGCGTTGCTGGTCGTGCTCGGCGTGCTGATGTTGATTGCGCGCAGTCCGGGGATTCCGGAAAAGCGCGGCGGCGCCCCGAAGATCTGACGGGACAAACCTGTTGCCGACTCGCCGCAATCGGCGTAACGTTGTTCGCACGCTAGGGGTCCTGCCCGTGCCGGCAATGAACGTAGGCGCGAGTGGGTGAGAGCACACCCTTGGAACCTGATCCGGACAATGCCGGCGCGAGGGAAGCGTGAAGCGATAGCCGCTCCTCTTCCGCCGCAATGGCGACGATCCCGAAGGAGCGACATGAACGCCAACGATCAATTTTTCGCCCGCGACGCGCACGTCGACAGCGCCGCGATTGAACCGCTGCCTGCCTCGCGCAAGATTTACGTTGCCGGTTCGCGACCCGACGTCCGCGTGCCGATGCGCGAGATCGCGCAGTCCGACACGCCGGCAGCATGGTCGACTGACGGCGCCGAGAAGAATCCGTCAATCGTCGTTTACGACACGTCGGGTCCTTATACGGATCCTGCGGCGACGATTGACATCCGCAAAGGATTGCCGGCGCATCGCGCTCGATGGATCGCCGAGCGCGACGATACGATCGAGCTCGAGGGTCCGACGTCGGCGTACGGGCGCGCGCGCCTTTCCGATGCGACGCTTGCCGGCATGCGCTTCGACCTCAAGCGGCGTCCTCGGCGCGCGAAGCCCGGCGCCAACGTTTCACAGATGCATTACGCGCGAAGAGGGATCGTTACGCCGGAAATGGAATTCATCGCGATCCGGGAAAACCTGAAGCGCGAGGACATGCTGCGCACGCTGCCGGCGCTGGTGACCGCGCAACATGCCGGGCAGAGCTTCGGCGCAGCGCTTCCCGCATTCATCACGCCCGAGTTTGTCCGTGACGAAGTCGCGCGCGGCCGCGCGATCATTCCCTCCAACATCAACCATCCGGAGACGGAGCCGATGATCATCGGCCGCAACTTCCTGGTGAAGATCAACGCCAACATCGGCAACTCGGCGGTCTCCTCGTCGATCGGCGAGGAAGTCGAGAAGATGACCTGGGCGACGCGCTGGGGCGCCGACACGGTGATGGACCTGTCCACCGGCAAGAACATCCACGAGACGCGCGAATGGATCGTCCGCAACTCGCCGGTGCCGATCGGCACTGTGCCGATCTATCAAGCGCTCGAGAAAGTCGACGGCAAGGCGGAAGAGCTCACGTGGGAAATTTATCGCGACACGCTGATCGAGCAAGCCGAGCAAGGCGTCGACTATTTCACGATCCACGCCGGCGTGCTGCTGCGCTACATCCCGCTGACGGCGAAACGGATGACGGGGATCGTCTCGCGCGGCGGCTCGATCATGGCGAAGTGGTGCCTCGCGCATCATAAGGAAAGCTTCCTCTACACGCGCTTCGAGGATATCTGCGAGATCATGAAGGCGTACGACGTCGCGTTCTCGCTGGGCGATGGACTGCGGCCGGGGTCGGGATACGACGCGAATGACGAAGCGCAGATGGCCGAGTTGGCGACGTTAGGCGAGCTCACGCAGATCGCGTGGAAGCACGACGTGCAGACGATGATCGAGGGACCCGGGCATGTGCCGATGCACCTGATCAAGCACAACATGGACGAGCAGCTTCGCTTGTGCGGCGAAGCGCCGTTCTACACGCTCGGTCCGCTCACCACCGACATCGCGCCCGGCTACGATCACATCACGAGCGCCATCGGTGCGGCGATGATCGGCTGGTACGGCACGGCTATGCTCTGTTACGTGACGCCGAAGGAACACCTCGGATTGCCGAACAAGACCGACGTCAAGGACGGCATCATGGCGTACAAGATCGCCGCGCACGCCGCCGATCTGGCGAAAGGCCATCCCGGCGCGCAGATCCGCGACAACGCGCTGTCGAAGGCGCGCTTTGAGTTCCGCTGGGAGGACCAGTTCAATCTCGGCCTCGATCCCGACAAGGCGCGCGAGTTTCACGACGAGACACTGCCGCAGGAAGGCGCGAAGCTCGCGCATTTCTGCTCGATGTGCGGCCCGCATTTTTGTTCGATGAAGATCACGCAGGACGTGCGCGACTACGCGGCGAAGATCGGCGTCGACGAGCAGGCGGCGCTCGCGAAAGGAATGGAGGCCAAGGCGGTCGAGTTCGTGAAGAAAGGCGCGGAGATATATTCGAAAGCGTGACGGACGCCCAGGGTCACAGCTCGCCCGCAAAGCGCCCGTGCGCCGGCGACCGGTGTCCCCTCAGCGCTTACGGCGCGCGTGTGCGCGGATCCACGCCGCGAAGGCGCGTTCGTCGAGATCGCCGGCAGCCAAGGCAAGCATCGCCAAAGTGGCATCTACCTGAGTTGCGTGGAGTCGATATCGGTTTAATCCGAGGAAGAGACCAACGCTCAGGAATCCGGCGCGCTTGTTGCCATCGACAAACGGATGATTTTTGACGAGCCCTACGCCATAGGCTGCCGCAAGATCGGCGAAGTCAGGCTCCCCGTAGGCAAGAAGGTTCTGTGGGCGGGCGAGTGCCGATTCGAGCAGCCCTTCGTCGCGCAACCCGGTGCTGCCACCATGCTCCGCGAGACTTTCGTCGTGCAGCAGCTCCAGGGCGCGCCGATCGATCCAGCGCCACTTCACTTGGCGAGTTGGTGAAACGTGTCCCGATAGTCCTGCATGAACTCGCGGCCCGCCTCGATTTGCTCCGCAAGCGCCGGATCGTAGGGCGTCAGCGCGTAACCACTCGGCGTTTCGGTAATAAACACCGACGAGCCTTTTTCGACCTTCAGGCGCGCGAGCACTTCCTTCGGGAGGATCACGCCCACCGAATTGCCGATCTGGGTAAGCTTGAGGGCAAACATGGCGGTTCTCGGTTTCGTTATAACTTTCGTTATAATACGAAAACGAACCACGCCACGTCAAGCGGCGGGACCCGTCCGCGGCGGGACCCGTCCGGCAATCCGGGAAACAAGCGCACGATGCGTGTCCTGAACCGTGGTTGTGGTGGGGACGGCCGACACAGATAGGCCAGACGGTTTAGCCAAGTGTTGCGGATTTTCGCGCAACAATCGAGGAAAGACCCAAAGGACACCTCTGCGCACGATAAATTCGTAGGCCTGCTCAAGGACGACATTCTCAAGCTCGATCTGGCCGAGCTCGACTTCGGCATCTATCGCATCCTCAATTACCGCCGCCGCGAGATCGAGACCTTTCTCGACCGCGAATTGCCGCTGAATATCGACGCCGCGCTGGCGAAACTCCCCGGCGCTGCCACGGAGGACGAGCGGCGCATCTTCCATCATCTGTACACGTTCTTCTCACGCTATTACGACGATGGCGATTTCGTCACCCGCCCGCGCCGCGGCCGCCATGCGGCGTATTCCGTACCGTACAACGGCCAGGACGTGCACTTCTGGTGGGCGACGAAAGGGAGCCACTACACGGCGGCAAAGGCAAGCGACCGAAGAAGGGCGTGTCCGAGCCGACATCGCGCTACGAAGGCCCCAACTGCTGCTGGTGGACGAAGGTCACAAGGGCGGCACCGGTGCGGCTGAATCACGCGGCGAGCGTGAGTGGCGCGCGATTCGCGAGGCGCTGGCGGCCGGCAATACGCCCGAGAATCGCGGCTTCGTCTTCGAATACTCGGCCACCTTCGCGCAGATGGCGGCAGGAAGTGCGGAGCTATACGACGAATACGCCAAGTGCGCCGTGGTGGATTTTGGCTATGCGCGCTTCCACCGCGA
>VBCG01000035.1 GCA_005881895.1 Betaproteobacteria bacterium | reverse complement strand
GGAGTTTTCGTGCCGGCCGTAACCCCGGCGTAACCCCAGAATCCCATCCGTCGAAGTGCGTCGTACTCCAGCGCCAGAAAGCGCGCCCGAGCACATTGAATTTTCTCAGCGACACAAGGACTAATAGGACTAATTACGGCAGAAAAATTCGCTAAGTGATTGGTGGCCAAGGGCGGAATCGAACCACCGACACAAGGATTTTCAGTCCTCTGCTCTACCAACTGAGCTACTTGGCCTTGCGGGATCAGCCGAGCGACCACGGCTGATTAGCGATTCGCCGCTGCGATTGATGTTGACGCGCAGCAACGAAGGCCGCGATTATACCGAAGTCGCTTCGCGCGCCGACGCGACACGCGCCCGTCAATGAACGCCTCGCATCAAGCCCGCTATTCGCTCGCCTGTCTCGCGCTCGTGCTGACGGCATGCGCCGCCATTGAGCGCCCGCCGGCAACCGTCGAGTCGCTCACCGTCGATGGTGTCGCCCATGACAAGGCGCAACGCGCGCTGCTCGATACGCGCTGATTGGCACCGCCGAATCGCTCGCGACCGCCGGCAATCTGTATCGCGAAGCGGCGACGCAATTCGCGCCGACCCGGACTATTGGTTTTGGTTGCGGCGAACGGGCGGCGTTGTCGATACGACACGCTTTCGCGCGGAAATTGCGCGCACCATCGACGCACGCATGGCGGAGCGTATCGCAAATGCGGCCAAACAGAATCGCCAGTTGCTGATCGCGACGACCGACTTCGATCTCGGCGTGGGGCGCGCGTGGGATCTGGCAGCGGAGATGACCCGGCCCGCAACGCTTGACCGTGCGCACGATGTCATTCTCGCGTCGTGCTCGATCCCGGGCATCTTCCCGCCGGTCATTCTCGACGACCACGTGCACGCCGACGGCGGCGTTATCGCGAACGCGCTGTTTCCGTTCGATCTAGCCGACTTCAAACGGCTTGGCGCGAAGTTGCGCGAGCGTGGCGAAACTCAGCCGGTGCGCGTGCGTGTGTGGGTAAATCATGAATTTCTGGACGCATCCCGCCGTTGTCGCCATCGATCCCGCTAGCCGCGTGGAGATAGGTCGACGCTCGACCTTCGTGGTGTTTACGACGCAGCAGCCGCAGTTGCTCGAACGGCTCGAGCTGCTTGCGAGGGCAGTTTCCAGCGACGTCCCACGCCTCGCGATGGACGTTCATCTCGAGAACGATCCCGCAGCGAGCAAGCTCTTCGACGAAGGATGGATGCAGAAATTGGAAGGGTTCGGTTTCGCGAGCGAGCGAAGCGGAACGCCGTGGGATATCGTCGTCTCACCTATTTGCGGCCCCCGCCCTAACCGTCGTCGGAAAAAAACGTCTTGAGCTCGAAGAGAGTCGTATGCGGTTCTTCTTCGGCGAGATAGTGTCCGCATGGCAGCGTCTTGCCTCTGACGTCATCGGCAACGCTGCGCCAATCCTCGACCGGCTTGAAAAAACGGTGGACGACGCCCTTCTCACCCCATAGCACGAGCAACGGGCACGTCACGCGCCGATCGGCATCTTGCGCATCGTGGTCGAGATCGATCGCCGCAGCGGCGCGGTAGTCTTCGCACGTCGCGTGGATCGTCGCGGGATTGCGAAAGCAACGCTCGTATTCCGCCATGGCGCGCGGATCGAAATGCGCGGTGCCGTCTCCCCAACTGCCGAGCTTGCGATGCAAATAGTAGATCGGGTCGGCGCCGATCAATCGCTCGGGGAGATCGAACGGCTGGATCAAGAAGAACCAATGGTAGTAAGCCGTCGCAAATGCCTGGTCCGTCTTGCCGTACATGACACGCGTCGGCGATATATCCAACACAGCAACGCGTACGACAGCGCCGGGATGATCGAGACACAACCGATGCGCGACACGCCCGCCCCGATCGTGTCCGGCGAGCAAGAAGCGCGCATGGCCGAGGGCGCGCATCAACTCGACCATGTCCTGCGCCATTGCGCGCTTCGAGTACGCGGCGTGTTGGGGATCGCTCGCGGGCTTCGATGAATCGCCATAGCCGCGAAGGTCGGCGCATACGACGGTAAATCGATGCGCGAGCGCGGGCGCGATCTTGTGCCAGATTACGTGCGTCTGCGGATATCCGTGCAGCAACAACAACGGCGGGCCTGAACCGCCGACAACACAGCGAATCTCGGCGCCCGGCGTCTGGATCCGATGCGTCGTGAAACCAGGGAAGAGATTCGAATCGGTCATCGGCTCAATCGACTTTTGCGCCGGATTTCTTTACCACCTCAGCCCATTTGACCACTTCTGTTTTCACCAGTGCGCCGAATTCCTCCGACGTATTGCCGACCGGCTCGGCGCCGAGCCCGATCAGTTTCTCCTTCACATCTGGCATATTGATGATTTTCACGATCTCGACGTTCAGGCGCTTGACGATCGCAGGCGGCGTGCTGGCGGGCGCGAATACGCCCTGCCACGACCCGACTTCGTAACCGGCGAGTCCCGACTCGGACAGCGTCGGAACTTCGGGCGCGACCGCGGAGCGTTTTGCCGTCGTCACGGCGAGGGCGCGAAGCTTGCCGCCTTTGGCGAGCGGCCATGCGGTCGTGATGTTGTCGAACGTCATCGCGACCTGGCCGCCGACGACGTCTTGCAACGCGGGCGGACTGCCCTTGTACGGAATGTGCTGCATGTCGACGCCGGCCATGCTCTTGAAGAGCTCGCCCGATAAATGCTGCGACGTGCCGTTGCCGCTCGACGCGAACGAGTACTTGCCGGGATTGGCCTTCAGCAGCGTGATCAGCTCGGTGACATTTTTGGCCGGAATGTCTGGATTCACGACGAGCATGTTCGGCACACGGGCAATCAGCGTGATCGGCACGAAATCCTTCACGGGATCGTAGGGCAAGCTTTTGTACAACGACGCATTGATCGCATGCGTACTGATCGTCCCGCCCATGATCGTGTAGCCGTCCGGCGGCGCTTTCGCGGTGAATTCCGCGCCGACGCCTCCACCCGCGCCCGGCTTGTTCTCGATGATGACCGGTTGGCCCAGTGCGACGGTCAGCTTTTCGCCGATCGTGCGCGCGAGAATGTCCGTCGTGCCGCCCGGCGCAAAGGGCACGATCCATTTGATCGGCTTCGCGGGCCACGTCTGCGCGAACGCAGACGTCGAGAGTGCGAATACAACGACGCCGAGAAGGCGCGCAATACGTTTCACCGATTTCCCTCCGTTGTTTTTCTCGGTCACGCGATCATTGCGCTCGCACGAACGTTATCGATGCCGACCGATTGCGCTGCCGTCGTGAGATCAGACCACGTCGTGTCGTCGATTGGGATGCCGCTCGCGAGTCTCTGCTTGCGCGTCGCGCGTTCGACATCGCCCGGCGCCTTGACCGGCTCACCGGGCTTCGCCGGCGGCGATGCTTTGACGAACTCGATGAAGCGCGCCGCCTCGTGCGCAACGCCGCCGGCGGCATCATAAACAGCCGGTGCGATGAAGATCGACAGCATGTTGTTGCGCAAGACCGTGTCGTCGGGATCCGAGCTCTTGCCGGTAGTCACCGCGCCGGCCAGAAGATCAGCGACGATGGAAAGGCCCGAACCCTTGTGCGCACCGATCGTCAACAGCGCGCCACCGGCGTAGAAGTCGCGCGGATCGGTTGTCGGCTTGCCGTCCTTGTCGACGATCCAACCGTCCGGCACCGATTCGCCCTTGTTCACGGCGACCATCAATTTACCTTCGGCAACGGTCGACGTCGTGATGTCGAGGATCGTTGGATCTCCGCCGGCAATCGGCACGCCGATTGCGATCGGATTGGTTGACAGCCGCCGATCGCTGCCGCCATACGGCGCGACGCGCTGCGCGCCCGACGTATTCAGGAAGTGCAACGAAACTTGTCCTGCATCGGCGGCCATCTCTGCCCAATCGCCCAGGCGGCCGAGATGCCCGCAATTGCGAAGGCCGATCATCGCGATGCCTTTTTGCGCCGCCTTCGCGATGCCGAGCTTCATCGCATATTCGCCGATCACCTGTCCGAAGCCGCGATTGCCGTCGACGATCGCGAGCGTATCGGAATCGAAGACCAGCGTCGGTGGCTGGTTGGGCTTGAGCCATCCCGCGCGCATCCATTCGAGATACTTGCTCACGCGGATCACGCCGTGAGAATCGTGCCCGACCAGGTTGGAATCGACGAGCCGGCGGGCGATCGTGTGCGATTCCTCCACGCTGCAGCCGGCCGCGTGCGTGATCGTCGCGACAAGGTCGGTGAGACGCGCCGCGGATACCGTTTTCATCAGTGAATTTCCGGCTCGGATGTGGGCGCCGTGCCTTCGAGAAAATCGAAATCGCAGCCTTGATTCGCTTGCGTGATATGGCTTTGGTAGAGCGCGCCGAATCCGCGCGAGAATTTCGGCGGCGGCGCTTTCCACGCTGCACGCCGGCCCGCGAGCTCGGCATCGCTGATCTTGAGCTCCAGCTTGCGCGCCGCGACGTCGAGCTCGATCAAGTCGCCGTCGTGCACGAACGCGAGCGGACCGCCGACGAACGATTCCGGCGCAACGTGCAGAACACAAGCGCCGTACGACGTGCCGCTCATCCGCGCATCGGAAATGCGCACCATGTCGCGCACGCCTTCGGCGAGCAACTTCTTCGGGATCGGCAATTGTCCCCACTCCGGCATACCGGGCGCGCCCTGCGGTCCGGCGTTCTTCAGCACGATGACCGAGTCCTTCGTCACGGGCAATTCCGGGTCGTCGATGCGTGCGGCCATGTCGTCGTAATCGGCGAACACGACGGCAGGACCGACGTGCTTCCACAGCCGCGCTTCGGCGGCCGCCGGCTTGATCACTGCGCCGTCGGGCGCAAGATTGCCGCGCAGCACCGCCAGGCTGCCGTTTTTCACCAGCGCCTTGTCACGCGGCAGGATCACGTCGCGATTGAAAACCTCCGCGCCCGCGATGTTTTCACCCAACGTGCGCCCATTGACCGCACGCTCGCCAAGTGACAGCAGATCGGAAATCTCCGCGAGAAGCGCACGGAGACCGCCTGCGTAGAAGAAATCCTCCATCAGGAATTTCCCGGCCGGACGAATGTTCGCGATCAACGGTGTGCGTTGCGAAAGCTGATCGAAACGCTCAGCCGTGAGCGGAACGCCGGCGCGGCGCGCGAGCGCCACCATGTGGACCACCGCATTCGTCGATCCGCCGATCGCGAGCACCGCGGTCACAGCGTTGTCGACACTGGCTGCCGTTACGATGTCGCGCGGCTTCAAGTCCTCCCATACCATGTCGACGATGCGACGCCCGGTTTCCGCCGCCATTCTGGCGTGACGCGAATCCGCGGCTGGAATCGACACGGCGCCCGGCAACGTGAAGCCGAGCGCTTCGGTGGCCGACGTCATCGTCGAAGCCGTCCCCATCGTCATGCAATGGCCGGGCGAGCGCGCAATGCCCTCCTCGATTTCGAGCCACTGCTGATCCGTGATGTTGCCGGCGCGCTTCTCCGCCCAATACTTCCACACGTCGGAACCGCTGCCGAGCGGCTGGTTGCGCCAATTGCCACGCAGCATCGGCCCGGCCGGCAGAAAGATCGCCGGCAGATTCATGCTGATCGCGCCCATCAACAGCGCCGGCGTAGTCTTATCGCACCCACCCATCAGCACACAGCCGTCGACTGGATACGAGCGCAACAGCTCTTCCGTCTCCATCGCGAGCAGGTTGCGATAGAGCATCGTCGTCGGCTTCTGAAACACTTCGGCCAATGCGAGCGCCGGCATCTCGAGCGGAAAGCCGCCCGCTTGCAGCACGCCGCGCTTCACTTCTTCGGCGCGCTGGCGGAAATGCGCGTGGCACGAATTGATGTCGCTCCAAGTGTTGATCACAGCGATGATCGGCTTGCAGTAGTAGTCGGCCCGCGAGTACCCCATCTGCGCGATGCGCGAGTGATGGCCGAATCCGCGCATATCGGATTCGCCGAACCAGCGGTGCGAACGAAGCTGCTCGGGATTCTTGCGATTCATCAAGGTGCAGCGGGTTGTTGTGCTTGCAATCGATTATATACGCGGCTAGATGGCTCGCCGGAGTGGCGCCGGCGGCGAAGTGTCGGTTTTACACTGGCAGCCGGATAGGACGAACACTCCTTGCGGACCGAGTGGATCGCGCTATAGTCCCCTTGCGGAACCTCGGGGGCACGAAGGAGGCTTTCGCCGCCTTTGAACCGCGGACCGGCGCAAACGTCCGCTGCATTTGCCGGAGGCCCGTCATGGCTGCCCCGAATACGTTTGCGAGATTCGCGGTCGCGCTCCTTCGCGCTGTGCCGTTCGCAATCGTCGCTGCCGCTGTTGGATTGACGCTTCCTTCGCTCGCGCTGGGCGCGCCAACGAAGCCCATGCCGAACAAGCCCGCGGCAACCGACGCCGCGGGCAAGATCGATACCGAAAAGCTTTTCGGAGCGATCGTCAAATTATCCGCTGTTGCAATTGCCGACGCGCGCAGCGCGGCAACCTTGGGTCACGAACGGCAGGGCTCCGGCGTCATCATCGGCGACAAGGGGCTCGTGCTGACGATTGGTTATCTGATCATCGAGGCGGATGATGTGAAGATCACCGACGCCAAGGGCCGCACGTTCCCGGCGACCGTCGTGGGCTACGACCATGCGAGTGGGCTCGGGCTCGTTCGCAGCGTCGTGCCGCTCGAGGCAACGCCGATCCCACTCGGTGATTCGGCCAAGACCGCCGAGCGCGATCCCGTGCTGATTGCAAGCGCGGGCGACGACGGCGCGGCATTCGCGTGGATCGTATCGAAGCGGCTCTTCACGGGAAGCTGGGAATATCAACTCGATCAGGCGATCTACACGAGTCCGCCGACGATGAACTGGAGCGGCGCGGCATTGATCGATCGCGACGGCAAGTTGATCGGCATCGGTTCGCTGATCGTGCGCGAAGCGACCGACGGCGATCCGAAGCTGCCCGGAAACGTCTTCGTGCCGATCGATTTGCTGAAGCCGATCCTGACGGACCTGGTCAAGAATGGCCGTCGTCCCGGACCAGCGCGACCGTGGCTCGGCGTTGCTGCCGACGAAGTCCAGGGCCGCCTTCTGGTGACACGCATATCGCCCGACAGCCCGGCCGATCAAGCAGGGATGCAAGTCGGCGACATCATTCTCGGCGTCGCCGGCGACACCGTGCACACGCAAGCGGAGTTCTATAAGAAGGTATGGGGACGCGGCAAAGCCGGCGACGAGATTCCCCTTAAGGTGCTGCAGGGCGTCGACGTCAAGGACATCACCGTCCGTTCAATCGATCGGACCGAATACTTCCGGCCGAAGCAAACGTACTGACGTCGCGCCAAACGCACGCTCCGCGCGCTGGCCGCGTCGCATAGAATGCGAGGCTTCGCGCGTGAAGCCGGCCGCGCCATCCGAACGCGCGTCATGCTGCTCTCCGCGATAACCATCTTCACCAGCGCTTTCCTGCTGTTTCTGGTGCAGCCCATCATCGCCAAAGAAATCCTGCCGTGGTTCGGCGGATCCGCCGCGGTGTGGACGACGTGTCTCGTTTTTTTTCAGACGACGCTGCTCTTGGGCTACGCCTACGCCGACTGGAGCGTGCGCACACTGAAGGCGAATCGGCAAGTACAGGTCCATGCCGCGTTGCTGGTCGCGAGCGTGTTGTTCCTGCCGATCGTCCCAAGGGAGTTCTGGAAGCCGGCGGGCAGCGAAAATCCCATTTGGCTGATTCTCGGTTTGCTGGCGGCGACCATCGGCCTGCCGTATTTCCTGTTGTCGACGACGAGCCCGCTCGCGCAGGCGTGGTTTGCGCGCCGCTTTCCCGGCCGCAGCCCGTATCGGCTATTCGCGCTGTCGAATCTCGCCTCGATGCTGGCGTTGCTCGGCTATCCGTTTTTGCTAGAACCGTGGATTGCGACACGCACGCAGGCGTGGAGCTGGTCCGCTGGCTACGCCGGCTTTGTCGCGCTGTGCATTGTCACTGCATTGGCAAGCTTGCGCGCACCGGCTGCATCAACCGGCTACGCGATCGCCGCGAATCCGGGGCCTCACGCCAACGAACGCGCACCAACGGGCGCGCGGCAAGTTTTGTGGTGTGCGCTTGCCGCTACGGGTTCGCTGCTCCTGCTGTCGGTGTCGAATCACATCACGCAGAACATCGCCGCGGTGCCGCTGCTCTGGATCGTGCCGCTGTCGATCTATCTGTTGACTTTCATCCTGTGCTTCGACGCGCCGCGCTGGTATCGGCGCGATATCTTTTTGTCGATGGCCGCTGCGGCGCTCGGCGTCATGGCATGGACGCTCGCCGACGACCGGCTCACGCACGATCTCGAGCTGCAAATCGGCGTTTTCTGCGTCGGCCTCTTCATCGCGTGCATGTTTTGCCACGGCGAGCTCGCGCGGCTCAAGCCGGCGCCCCGCTATCTCACGCGCTTTTACTTGATGATTTCGCTCGGCGGCGCAATCGGTTCCGCGCTCGTCGGCATTGTCGCGCCGCTCGTGCTGAACGCCTATTTCGAGTTGGCGTTCGGTATCGTGCTTTGCGCGGTGCTGCTGATGTGGCAGGTGCGACGCGACATCATCGTCATGCGCGTGCTCGCCGTCGCCGCATCGCTCACCGCGACCGGCTGCGCGGTTTGGGGCATTCAGGAGTTCTACGACACGACGATCTTGACGACGCGAAACTTCTACGGCGTGCTGCGCGTGCAGGAATCCGGCGCAGGTACTGACGAAGGACGCCGCAGCTTGATCCACGGCACGATCATGCACGGCAACCAGTACTTGTCGCCGGTGTTCAAGCGCGAGCCGTCGACGTATTACACGACGACGTCGGGTATCGGCCGAGTGCTGGAATCGCTGCATCCGACGAAGGACCCGATCAAGGTCGGCATCATCGGCCTTGGTGCGGGCACGATTGCAAGTTACGGTGCCAGGGGCGACGTCTACCGCTTCTACGATATCAATCCCGCGGTACCCGGTATCGCGCACACCTGGTTTACTTATCTCGATGACAGCGATGCCAAGATCGAGACGGTGCTCGGTGACGCGCGTTTGAACCTCGAGCGCGAGCCGCCGCAAGGTTTCGATGTGCTCGCTATCGACGCGTTCTCGAGCGACGCGATTCCCGTTCACCTGATCACGTCGGAGGCCGTCGACGTCTATCTGAAACATATGAAGCCCGGCGGCGTGATCGCGTTCCACGTGACGAACCGCTTCCTCGACCTCGTGCCCGTCGTCAAGGCGCTCGCCGACGCGCACGCTCTCCGCGCGACGTGGATCCGCGATGAAGGCGAAGGTCCGCTCGCGAGCCGCAGCGATTGGGTGCTGCTCGCACGCGACGGCACGGTCCTCGATCGCCCGCTGATTGCCGAAGCCGAGACGGAGATCACCGAGCATCCTGAGTGGCGGTTATGGACCGACGATTTCAACAATCTCGTGCAAGTGTTGAAGGATTGACCGTTGCCCCCGGCGTAGAATTTGCTGATGATCGATAGCGCATACTCCATTGGTGTTCCAGCCGACCCTGCTTCTTACCGAGCGCTACGGCGAACGCCGGGTGCGCACGTCATCGAGGTGATCGACCAGCGCGCACTGCCGCACGCCTATGTCACCGTGCGCATTGCCGATGCCGATGCAGCGGCGCTGGCGATCCGCAAGATGATGGTGCGCGGCGCGCCGTTGATCGGCGTCGTCGGCGCCTACGGCCTCGCACTCGCGCTCGATCGCGATCCCGCCGACGCGGCGCTCGCGAAAGCGCATTCCGCGCTCGACGCGACGCGGCCCACCGCGGTCAATCTCCGCTGGGCACTCGATCGCGTGCGCAATGTGGTGGCCGCATTGCCGCTGTCGGAACGCGCGGCCGCCGCGTGGCGCGAAGCCGACGCGGTGGCGAGCGAAGATATCGCCATCAACCACGCGATCGGCGTTCACGGTCTCGAGCTGCTGCGCGAGATGGCGCGCAGGCGGTCGGGGCCGATCAACGTGATGACGCACTGTAATGCCGGCGCGCTTGCGACCTGCGGCTGGGGAACGGCAACCGCGCCGTTGTTCCTCGCCCATGCCGAAGGTCTGCCGCTGCACGTATGGATCAGCGAGACGCGTCCGCGACTGCAGGGCGCCCATTTGACCGCGTGGGAAATGGGCCAGCGCGGCATTCCCTACACGCTGTTTGTCGATGCAGCGAGCGGGCTGCTGATGCGTCGCGGGGACGTCGATGTCGTATTCGTCGGCGCCGACCGCGTCGCGCGTAACGGAGACGCCTGCAACAAGATCGGGACGTACGACAAAGCGCTGGCGGCACGCGACAACCGCGTGCCGTTCTACGTCGCGCTGCCCTCGCCGACGATCGACTGGCAGCTCACCTCCGGCGACGGCGTTCCGATCGAGTCACGCAGCGCGGAGGAAGTGCTGACGACGCTGGGCCGCGACGACTACGGGCAAGCGCTGCGGGTTTCGCTTGCGCCGCCGGGCACGCGCGCGGTCAACTACGCATTCGACATCACGCCCGCGCGTCTCGTGACCGGATTCATCACCGAGCGCGGCATCGCACGCGCCGCCGAGTGGCTGGTCGCGATGTTTCCCGACGAGCAACGGAAGCGGGCTTGAGTTGCCCCGAGATGCGCGACGATCACGCGTTGCGTGACGAGATCGTCGCGACGGCGCGCGCGATGAATGCCGCGGGCATCAATCGCGGAATGTCCGGGAACGTCAGCGCACGAATCGACGGCGGCTTCCTCATCACGCCAAGCGGCGTTCCCTACAACGCGACCTCATCCGCGGACATTGTCGCGATGACGGATGATGGCGAAACGCGCGGTCATCTTGCCCCATCGACTGAATGGCGTTTTCACCGCGATATTTATCGCGCCCGTCCGGAGTTTCACGCGATCGTCCACACGCACGCGCCGTTCGCGACAACGCTCGCCTGCGTCGATCGCGGCATTCCGGCGTTCCATTACATGGTCGCGATCGCCGGCGGAAAGGATATTCGCTGCGCGCCGTATGCGACGTACGGCACGGAGCAGCTCGCCCTGCTCGCTGTGGCTGCGCTCGACGGGCGCAAAGCGTGCCTTCTCGCGCATCACGGGATGATCGCCGCGGACAGGACGCTCGAGGCGGCGCTGGCGGTCGCCGTCGAAGTCGAAACGCTCGCGGAGATGTATTGGCGTGCGCTGCAGATCGGCGCGCCGGCGTTGCTATCGGATGCGGAGATGCAAGCCGTGCTCGCAAAGTTTGCGACCTACGGACGCGCCGCCAAATCCTAGGTCAACGTGGTTTCGCGCAGGCGACCACGTAGATCTCGGCAGCGATGTCAGGATAGCGCTCTCCCAAGCGCATGAACGCCGCCAGCAGGTCGGGCGTCCATGTTTCTTCGATTTGCCGATTGGACAGCGGCTTCAGCCAATAGCCCCCGAACATTTCCAGCATGAGGCCCGCCGCAATGAAGCATTGGCGGAATGACTCGGGATTGAAGACTCGCCGATGCCCGTGACGAAGATCCATTTCGTTCAGCGCCTCCTCGCCCGGCAATAGCCCCATCAGCACGGCCGCCTGCCTGTGCAGCGAACGACTATTCGGAACCGCGGCGAGAATCCGGCCTTCGGCCGAGAGCCATGTGGCCGCTTGCGCAAGGATGGCCGTCGGATCTGCGACGTGCTCCAGCACATGACCCAAGACGATGTTATCGAAGGCGCGATCCGGCGCGAAATCCTCAAATAAGCTGTGAAAGACCTGCGCCGATGGAAAGCGCCGGGCGAGCGCGTCGCAAAATGCCTTGCTTCCCTCGACGATCGTCAGTGTCTTGCCCGTCGCCGCGAGCAATTCGGTCATCACGCCTTCCGCGGCGCCCATCTCGAGAATCGAGTTTCCCCGCAAAAAACGTTCGAAGATACGGAACGAGTAGCGCACCGTGTCGGCGTTGACGCCGGACGCGTAGAGTGAGTCCGAAGCGATTCGCTCCAAGCGCTGCAACTCGGCCTTCGGTGTCATTCCGTTGCGATCAATTCGANNNNATTCGGAAGCATGACGAACGCTATTTCGCGACCGGCAAAGGCGACGGCGGGAACCGGCGGTACGATCAGCTTGCCCCCGCAAGCGCGCATGCGTTCGATTGCGCCGACCAATGCGCGGACCTTGTAGCCGATGTGGTACATCTTGACGTCGTTCTTCAGCCAGGGCGTCAGAACGCCCGCCGCTGTGCCATCCAGCGGCTGGAGCAGTTCGAGCCGCGGCGATTGGCCGCCGAGAAAAAGACCGCGCACGCCTTGGCGAGCATCCGAAAATTCGACGCCTTCTGGACTATAGCCCAACGACGTCATGTGACAGGCTTCTGCGCGAATGTCGGTGCAGGCAACTCCGACATGGTGGAACTCGAGCCCATCGCTGCCCATCATGGCGAAACCTTCGCCGAAGGCCAATGATCATCGATCGAGGACGCAATTCTTCTGGCAAGGCGGTCCAGTCGCTGCATCACGTGCGGCCATTCGGCACGCGGCAGCGTATGCTCAATCGCAGGTCGTTGTTTCCCATCGAACTCGATCATCACGGGAGCGCCGGTGCGTTGCAGTCCGCAGCTGTCGTGAAATGCGATCACGCTGAAGTTGTCCGCGAGTGTTCTGCACCTTACTTCCCCAAGTGCAAGCTCGTCGAACGCAAACCGGTACACGAGCAGCGCCGACTCGATGGCCCCGCTGGAACCGGGGTTTAAGACCCACCGTCCCCACTGCGCCGTGCCGTTGCGAGAGTCCACATCGTATAGGCTAATGAGCCCTTCACGAGTCTTCCTTCGGATCGCTTCGACAACAAAATAGAAATCGCCTTGGCGCTCAAAGTATCGTTCGAGCCAGGCGAGCTGGTCCGCTGCAGATGCCGGGCCGGTATTCAGGAATCGGCTGGCATTCTGGCGCAGCGCGACGATGAAGGCCGCATCCTGTTCGTCGACGGGGCGAAGACGGAACGCGTGTCCCGTCAGGTGAAAGTTATGCCGCAAGATGGTTGTGCAATGCCTTTGCAATCGCCATGGGTGAGATCAGCGCGGCGAACTCGCTCTCATCGAAGCGAACGCCATAGCGGTCCTCCAGCGCAAAGATTACTTCCATGTGCTTGAGCGAATCCCATTGTGGCACGCTGCCCCGAACGAAGTCAGCAGGAGGGGGCGGTGGCAATTTCAGAATCATCGCCAGCAGGTCACGTATTTCACCTTCGAGCGACTCCGCGCCGCTGGTCATGGCGCTACCTCGACCTGTATCGCCGGGGAGATCGTCTTCGCGCGCACGACGTCGAAATTCATCTCCACACTCTCGGCATCCTCGTCGAGCTCGATATTTAGATACTGCGCCAACCATCGGCGCGCCGGCTCATTGCGCGGACCCTTGCTGACGTCGAAGGCGATCCGCGACGGTGGCTGCTCGCCGGCGAACAATCGCAGTGCGTGCGTCAGCATGTTGTCCTCGAGCCTTCGCCCGAGCGCTCGGCAGCTTATGCAGACCTCTTCGATGCGCAGCGTGTTGCCTTGGCGCGAGCCGACGACCGCGCCGACAATTCCGCTGTCGGAAAGACGATCCTCAAGGCGAATGGCGACCACATTAGCGGGCCGTTCGACGAGCCGGCGCGCGATGTCGGCTTCGTTCAGCCGACGGAGCGACAAGTTGAATTGATTGGTCTTCGACGCAAGCTCGGCGATGCGGGCGACGTGCTCGCGCCCACCGATGAAGTACGCGAGACGAACTTGAAGGCCGCGCAGATATTCGTCCGTCGACACCGCAGTGCGGACGAGACCTGAACGCTGCTCCGATACGCGCAGATCGCGATCTCTCAGCTCGTCTTCAGCGGATCGGCGCCAGCGGAAGATTCCCGACACATGGACCAGCGCCCGAGCGGTTTCCGCGCCATCGACGCCGGCATGGACGGTGACCGCCCCAGACGATGCCGCGACCTCCGACAGCTCGCCGGGATTGTCATCGATGAATACGATCGCTTCCGCGCTTATTCCGAGCTTAAGAGCGACGCGATCGAGCGCAGGGGACTTGTCGCCCCACGACGCTTCGATCACCGAAAAATCGTCGAGTCGCAGCGGGAAGTCGACGCGCCGCGCGAAAAGTTCTTCGACATCCGGCCTCTCGTTTCGTGTAACGAGCGCCAGCAGGATTCCGCTTGCTCGCAGCTCGCCCAGACGTCGGTGCAACGCGATATGGCCGTCGCCAACTTCAATGCCCGATGGACCGTCCTCGCTAAGGACGCCGCTGTAGAGCGTTCCATCGAGATCGACTGCAACGGCTTTAATCGGCGGGATCGCCGCTGCCGGCAACCAGCAACATGCGAGCTCGCGCGCGATCTCCATGCACGCTCGATTGCTGAGCCGCGTGCCGCTGATCGACATCGCTCGACGGTCGAGCCACCGTTCTGCGAGTTGGTCCGCGAGCGGTTGCAGATCGGGCACGTAGGTCGCAGGAAGCGCACTTTCTGTAATTCGTTCGCGTTCGGCTAGGGGGAGCGGCCAAACCAGCGCGACAATCGGATTGGTGGTGAACGATCGGAGGTTTCGCAGACGTTCAAGAAGCCATTCGCCCAATTTGCCATCGGCAACTTTTTGCAAACGTTCGCTATCGAACCAGATCAATTCGATTTCGCCGCGTTCCTCCAGGCCGAAAGATAACGTGTCGTCGTACGAGTCGATTCGCCAGTCGAAGTCAATTCGGTTCCATGCTGCATACGCGGCGCAAATCGAGCTTACCGGCTCGAATGCATGATTGCGGTGGACGCGAACACGCACTGGACGGCACTCCCAGCTCGCAATGCAACCCGCGATTGCGGCACGGTTCGGCGTGCCGAATAGGATCGGTTGCCACGCGGCGCGCTCGAGGGCGAAATGGGCAGCATTCATTGTCAGATGACCAGCGATGCAGGTCATTTTAATCAATGCCGCGATTGAAACTGATCAAGGTGTACTGAACATCAGCGCCGATCAATTTTTCGAAGCGCATTTTTGGAACCGGTTCGAACTTGTAGGTCAGACTCGCAAGGGCGAGCTCATCGCTTCGACTGCAATAGCGTCGATGGCATTTACAGTTCCTTGGCCCGCCCACGTCGCACCTCCGAAAAGCAGCAAAGAATCAGGGTATTTCACATTTGGTATGCCGATTGCATAAAGAGGGTGTAGCGGGGGGAAACCAACAGGTTTTGTAGGACACCATGAGACGAATACTCGGATTTTTTGTAGGACTCTTGATGTGGGCATTGCTGCCGGGTAGCGCCGCGGCAATCCTGATCACTACAGCTAACGCGCCAGTAGGATTCTCGATCGTTCGAGATGTCGGCGGCGGTTTGGTGCTTAGCGCGACAGGGTCTGTAACCGTGACCGGCGGCTTCAATTCATCGTCCATCGTGCTGCACGTCGTTCTCAATAATGCTTCCACGCTCAATGGAGTGCCGCTCACACCCGCCGCCAATGTGCAGCTCAGCGGATGGGGCTTCGGCGTCGATCCCAATGCAACGGGCGTGACGTTCTCTGGCCCATTCGCCGCAGGATTGATTGACGCCTCGCTCGATAATCTGCCGAGCGTGGCTGCAATCGAAGTCTGCGCGAACGGCGGTAATGGTTGTTCAGGCGCCGCGAATGGCGGAATCCAAGCGGGCAACAGCGACGTATTCGACTTGATTCTGGCCGGACACTGGGGCAACGCGATTACTTTCGATCCGTTGGGCGCGCGATTCGAAGCGTCAGGGACTTCGTACGATTTCGCATGTCCGCCGTATTGCGGCAGTGTTGGTGGCGACATCTCCGTTCCGGAACCGCAAACACTGGCGCTCGTCGGCCTTGGGCTGCTTGCCCTCGGCGCGTTTGCCGCCCGCCGACGGACACAGCGACACTGAGCAAGCGCTGCGCGGACGCGTAACGTTCGTGCGAGGGTCAATTCAGTCGACTGCGGCCCACAGTCGGCTTAAATCTCGGGTTATCCTTATGGCGTCGCCGCGTCGCCTTGGAACGATGCATTAACGGCGCGCACTGCAAACACCTCGAAAAGTGAGCGCCATGACTCCGCTACGAAAGTTGCAGCACGTGCTCCTGGTCATCGCATTGCTGGCCGTTACGCCTGCCGGAAGCGGCGCTCAGCTTACCGTTCTCGAGGGAACCAATCGCCAAAACGCATCGGGGCGTAGCGCGGCGGCAATGCCGCCGATACCCATCGTCAACTGGACTGTTCCTCAGTTCTTCGGTGCACCGGACGGCGTCACGACCTCGATGGCGACGTCGTTTGCTGCAGCGGCCGGCAAGGTCAATGCGAAAAACGATCTCGGAATGTCGGTTTTCAAACCGATCCAGCCCTGCCGGCTCGTCGATACTCGCGGTTTATTTTCGCCGGTCTACGCTGGCGGACCGTTCGCCTCCGGCGAAGTGCGAACCTATCGAACCCAGGGGAATTGCGGCCTTCCGGTCGGAACGAATCGGATCAAGGCGGCATCGATCGCAATCACGACGCTGCCATCCAGCGCGTCCGGTGATGTCGAGACAGTGCCGCACGGCACCGCGTTGGGGAATACGGTCGACATGGTCGTCCAAGCGAACCAATGGAACAGCGTGTCCAAGACCGTCCGCGTCGACGCGAACGGCGATTTCGACATGCAGCTGCGGTTCACGTTCGGCGACCTCGCGATCGACATCAACGGATATTTCTCCGATGTCAATATCGCGAATCCTGGCGATTTCTACAGCGTGCGAGGCACATACATCAGCGATGGCGGACTTTTCTACAGCGAAAATTCGTCGCCGCTGGGCGCTGCGATCCGTGCGTTCAATTCGGGTTCCGGCGCCGACGTTGCTCTTGCGCAGGGAGCGAACGCGCTCGACATTGCCGCGGCTCAGATCCGCGTCAGAAACGCGGGCAACAATACCCGCACGCCGGCGTTCATCCATCAGGTCACCGTGGGGAATCTTTGTTCCGATACGCGTTACACGCGCCTCGATGAAACGCACCTTTCGGGTTCGAATCCACCGTCGGCTGGACAGATGCTGTTCGTCCAGGAAGCCGCGCACACCGGAGCGGTCGACGTAACAGTACCGAAGCTGATACGCGCCGTATTCACGTCCGGCATTTGTAGCGGCGCTCCCAACTCCTGGTTCCTCTTCACCAACGGCACGTTCGCCGTCGGCGAAACCTATAACGTGTTGCTGATCAGTCCTTAGCGGGTGAGAGAAACGCTTGTCGTGTCGCTAGATGGGCAGAACGGCGATCGACTTCAGATGGAGCCCCAAGCGGCGCGTGTCGTCGCCGATGCCGAGATCACTTGGCGACGCCGGGCTCGGAATCGTGATTTCGATGGCGCTTGCAGCCGCTGGCAAATCGAACTCTGTTTCGACCACGGTCGGACCGGTGCCAATTCGTGCGCGTCGATCGACGCCGCCGATATGAATCGGCAAATCGACATTGGCACTGGGCGCCATCGCCCTTAACGTTTCGAGCCTGAGCACGAACCGGCGCGGAAGCGGCTCTGAGAATTCGATTCGTGCCACTTGGCCGTTGGTCCAGCGCCCCGTCGGCTCAACAACGGAAAATCCGCTGATCCGCGACACTCTGGGCGATAACACTTCGCTATCGAAACCGATCGGCGTCTCCCATTTTGGCAACAGCGCTGCCAGCGAGACCGGAGTTGTTCCCGTCGGATCCATTCGATAGGCGGCCAGATTCCCGTCGCCGCTCACCGCGATGGGGTCCCCGAGCCGGTGACGGAGCACCGTTTCAACCGCAGCAGCGTGATCCGAATACGCGCGCCGATCGATGTAAACGACCGCGAAACCGCTTGCGGCCGCGAGATCGAGTTGCTCCGCCATCTCGTGTCCGGCCAGCGCGCGCAACCAAAGGTCTCCCTCGCGGCCCCTGGTTGCGCCGTAGCTCCAGCGCAGCGTATCGGTATTGAGATAGCCGCGGGCGAGACTGTAATCGTCCATTCCATTCGTGGGTCCGGCCTCGGGGTACGGATGATAAGGAAGCTGGTACACGGCGGTTCCCGGCGAAACGTTGTGCTCCAGACTGGCGAAAAAGCGCCGATCGCTTTGGAACTCCGTTGGCGCCGCACGCATCGACGCCGCAGGAAGTTGGTCGAGCGTACCGAACGCCGCCAGCGCAACAGCGGCGGTTGCCCCGACACGCACTCGGTTGCGCCGGTCGCCGATTCGCGGCAACAGCCGCTGCAGCAATAGGAAAACGGCGGCAATTCCGATAAAACCGAGAAACACGCTGATCCGGTTGTACCCACGGACCTGCGTGAATCCGGCATGCGCAAGCATCGACCCCGCGCCGCCGATCGTGCCAAACGCGAGCGCGACGACGCTTTGCCACGCCAAGGACTCGAGCGGCGGATCCAGCGCGCGCTGCACGATCACGCGCCGCAAGCCATAGGCGAGAATCAGCGCAAGGCCGACGGAACCAACGAGGCCCAGCGAAGCCGTCGCGTTTTCGTTGACCACGGGTGTCGACCGGGCATAGCCGGTCGCAAGCGCGCGCACGAGCGCAATCCGATGCTGCGAGTGCGGCAGTAACAGTTGAATCGGCTTGAACGCGTAATACTCCGCTTCCGCAGCAGAGCGCTTGGCGACTTGTGGATTGGTTCCGTTTTCGTACCAGTAGCGCAGACTGGGCGCCAGCTGAAGAGCCACGATTGCCACGATGATTGCAACAGCGCTCGTCGCCGGTAGCAATGCGCGCCAGCGCCGCTCGGCGACAACGTTGGCCAGTCCCGATGCTGCGACCAAGACGATGGTAAAGAACGCGTAATAGAAACCGCCGCACGCCACCGCAATCGCCATTGCGACACGGGCCGCCACGCCACTCGAAGCATCCGCCGGACGAACCGCAGCGGCTTGCGGACCGCAAATCGTCGCCAGGTAGATGCCGATCGGCACCGACCAATAGGCAACGAGCAGCAAGTGGGCGGGGCGCAGAAAATGATAAGGAAGCTCAGCAAAAAGCAGCGCGGCCACGAGCGCGTAGATCCAACGCAGACCGAGCCGGTACATCACGAGAAACGAGCAAACCGACGTTAGTGCAAACGTTGCCAAGTAAAACAAGTTCGCCGCAACAATCCAGTCGTTCGAAAAGATGCCGACGATCTTGAGAAGGAGCAGGTTGGCGGCGTCGGCGTTCGGATAGTCAAACCATGTCGCCCCAAACGGGGCACCGAATCGCGGGTTGTCGGCAGGGAACCAACCTACCTCGAGTACCGACTTCACGAGCAGGCCATGCGACAGCCCATCACCGTGATAGTCGAGCGGCACGCGGAGCGAGAACGCCGTCGGCAAAAACAGCGCAAGCATGACGAACGGCAACACGGCCGCAAGTATTGCTCCGACCATGGTCCTGCGCGCATCCCCGATCACGCTGCGCTGCGCCTCAGGTGCGATGGACTCCGTGTTGCACACTCGAGCAGCAAGGCATCAAGCCGCTCTGCAATGCTTCCCCAGGAATAGCGCTGCAGCGCCTTTGCACGTCCACGCTCACCCATCGCTTTCGCAATTTCAGGGTTCGCATCTAGGAATCGAATCTTTTCCGCGAGCGTTTCCGGCGAAGCGTGAAGTCCGTCGACGCCGTCCTCCACCAGCTCCGTGTAGGCATGGCAGGCCGCGCTGACGATAACGGGTGTTCGCTGCGCCCATGCCTCGAGTATGACGATGCCGAAGCTCTCGCTGTCGCTCATCGATACGACGCACAGTGCGCCGGCGATCGCCGCGAGCACAACGGACCGCGGTTGCGGACCGATATACGTGACGTCCGCGGGGTCCAGGCGAACGCCATCCTCGTCGCGCCCGATCATCACCACGTCGACGGACCGGCTTCGGGCATTAATCGAGGCCACTGCATCGACGATCGCCTCGTAATTCTTCGCCCGGTCTTTTCTACCCAGAACCAGGACATAGGGCCGTTCACTGGAATGGAGCTGCTCGAACGCTGCCCGTCCGGCCGAATCAGGTTGTTCTTCAGGATCCACACCGTGCGGGAGATAAACACTGCGTGCGCCGATGCGCTCGTAGAAAAGCGCTGTGGCGGCGCGCGGAAATGTGATATTGGCCGTCGCGGCGGCGAGCGCATCGTAGTAACTGCACCAGTGGTAGAACTCGTCATCGACGTGGAAATCCGGAATTTGCACCAGCGGCACACCCGCCGCGCGGGCGTGGTGCGCTGCCACGACGCAAGTTCGAAACGGCACGCTGTGACCGACGACCACATCGTACTGCGCAATATTTCCAGCGAGCCAATGCTCAAGCGCCGCTGAATTGGGGCCGCGCGCGCGCTGGAACAGCTCGTCGTGCTTCGGGTCCCTCGCGCGCGCTGTCGCGATCAGCTCGTCAATCCACTGTTGCGGATGCCGAATTCTAAGAAGAGACCGGAAATCGATGCCAAGAGCAAGCTTTTCCACGCGGTCGCCGAAGTGAAGATCGATACTGCGCAGACGGAACCCGAGTGGGCGCGGATCATCGGGCACGTCGATTGTTTCCATTTCGAACGCGATTGCGTCGTGATCCGTCGTCGCGACCTCTAATTCGAATTGACCGTCGACAACGGCGTCCATCAATGCGGCATTGGCACTGCGTATGCGAAGGTGTCGCCGGCGAAATGAAATACCGCGCACGACGATGCGTTCGGCCGAGCCGACAAAGACCCAGGCCTCGCCGCTGGCCCACACTTCTAAGCCGTCGCCGGTCCTCTCGGGGTAATACCAACCGCCCAACAGGATCGGCTTGTCGTACAGATGCAAATGACGAAGCGATATCTGTCGCAGCTCCTGAGCCCACGCCGCAAACAACGTGCGCCCCGCCACGAGGGCGCTCGCATCGTCGATTTCATCAACGGGAAAGCGCCGAACGTCAACCGCAGCCAGGCCGCGCGGCATCAACGCATTTGCGTCACGCGTATAGCGACATGAGAAATGAAATCGGTTATGGATTGCGACGATATCGAGCGTCGCTACGTCGATGGTGAAGCTGCCCCGCCGATCCAACTGGCGCAGCAGCTCCAGCAGATGAACCTCGGCGCCTCCGAGCGGGGGATCGGTGTAGCGATACGTGATCACCAAAAGGCGCGGTCGCGTGCGGCCGAGTACTTGCCGTTCAACAATGTTGCGGAGCCGCGCTGCTTGGAGCGGCCAATCAAGCTTTTCCCGCGCGTGTCGCCACGCAGCGTTGCCGATTGCGACCCGCCTTGTCGTGTCATCGATGAGCGCGCGAATCGCCTGCGGAAACATTTCCAGGTCGCACACGATCGCGTCGACGCCGTTCTGCAAGTTATAACCGCGTCCGCCAAAAGGCGTCGTGACGGACGCCCGCGATTTGGCGAAATATTCGGCAAGCTTCAGATTGGATCCCGATCCGGAAAGCATCGGATTGAGCGCAACGTCCGCGAGTTCGATAACGATGTCTTTCTCGCTCTCGTGCAGCGTTCCGAGAAGCAGCACGTTCGGCGGAATGGGCGATCGCATTGCTTGACACACCGAACCCACGACGGCGAATAGACAGTCGGGCATCGCCGGGGCCAGCGAAGTGCAAATATGGCGCGCCGCCGCGACGTTCGGAGGATGTGCACTTCCGACAAAGACGCAAAGCGGCCGTCGTCCGAATATCGCGCGGATCGACTGCATCTGCTCGGATTCGGACCGACGCTCCGGCACGTCGACGCCATTGGGCACAACGAATATCCGGCCGCCATCCGCCCCGAGGGCAATCAGGCCGGCCTGATCCTCCTTCGACACAGCTATCAACGCATCCGCCGCGCGAATCGCTTCGCGCTCGCATTGCTCCGCCGCGGTGGCCATCGCGCGATGCTCAGGATGTCCAACCAGCAATGCACGTTTCAACTCGGTTTCGACGTTGAGGCTCTCGTACACGACAGGCCTACCGGTGAGACTGCGCACGACGCCGATCATGTAAGGATGCACGAGAACGACCGCATCCGAGATCCGCTGCAATGCGGCGGCAAGCTTCACAAGCAGGGAATTGGCGGGCGCCTGCAGATAGCTGACGACGTCGCGCGCCGACGTTTCCCATCCCTGATCGACGTCACGCTCTACGCGCCGGTGCGCGGCAGTTTTGGGAATTTGAAACTCGGTCATCCGTTCGGCGATTTCTTCACGGCCGACGAATTGATTGCCGGTCAGACACACGACCGCTACGCGGCACTCCTGCGCCAGCGCGCGATAAAGCCGGTGAATGCGGACCTCGCCGCCACTCGTCGGCGTCGCACAGGGAAAATCATTCAGGACCAGGAAAGTGCGTCGGTGGTCAGGTTTCCAAGCAGCGAGCATGCCTTCCAAGCGGTCGCCTGCCGCCGCTGCGATCGCGTCCCATGAATAGTGTTGAAGCACGCGCTCGCGCCCCGCCCGCGCAATCCGCGCGCACGTCTCCTGATCCCGAGCGAATTCGGATAACGCGGCGCTAAATGACGACGCCTCGACAATGCGAGCGTGGACATCGTTCTCGACACGCAACCCGCGGACGCCAAGCGGTGTGGCGAGGAGCGGCAATTCAGCGGCCAGGAATTCCAGCGACTTGAGGTTGGTGCCCCCTCCACCCATCATCGGGTTTATCGCAATGTCCACGTCGCCGAATAGCGCTCGTCGCGTGGCGTCGTCGACTCGACCCAGCACCTTAACGTTCGCTGGCAGTCCCGGCGGATTGGCGGCAATGCAGCTGCCGGCGATCACGAAATCGAGCTCGGGACATTGCATCGCCAGACGATCGATGATGAACCGCGCGGCTTCGAGGTTCGGCGGATGAAAGCTGCCAAAGAACAACACGCTCTTGCGCGGATGTCGTCGCGGCACGCGAGTTGCCGGAAAGTCTTCCGGCACGATTCCGTTCGGTACGAGAACAACGCGTTCGGGAGACGCGCCAAGGCTCGCGACCAAGGTACTTGCGTCGTCGTCGCTGACTGCAAAGCAAAGCTCGCTTGCTCGAACCAACCGCTCCTCGAGCTCCGCAACGTGTTCTACGTAAGGCGCCGCCCGTTGTCCGCGAAAAGTCGACGCAGTGAGGTGCGTCTCGATGTTGTAGCTGTTGTAAACGCGCGGCTTGTCGTCGAATCCAAGCAACAGATCGTAGTCGAGCATGTGCGGACACTCGTGAACGATCGCGTCCGCGTCGCCGCACAGCTCCAGGTAAGCGTCGTGGAAGAGGTTGGGAACACGGGCGGCAAGCGAGCACACCAACGCAGAGCATTCCTCAGTAATCCCTTCAGTTGCGAGCTTGTGATGCAAGCTGTCATGGACCGGCGCCTTTGGAATTCTGTGTTCGCGAAAGGTTGGTGAGTGAACGACAATCTCGCGTTGCTGGTTCGGAAAGCCCGGCGACAGCAACGTCACATCGAACCCTTTGGCCAAGCGTGAGTACAAATTGAAATAGCGCATCTCGCCGCCGCTCGCAGGAGGCGTCAACGCCGGGAAGAAGTTCAGAACCAGTAGCTTTCGCATTGGAGCGGTTCAGAGCGCCAGCGCGGCAGCATCGGTCGGTGTGGCGATGGCGACGCCGCCGCGCCTAAGCTGCAGGACGCCGCATGATGACCGAGTAGTCACGCGGACCTTGCAACAAAGCGTCTACCTCTCGCACCAGTCGAGGAGCGCCTTCCTCCTCTTCCACGAGAGACGCCAATGGATGCAAGCGGATGACTTCGACATCCGCGAAGCCGCGCGAACGCACGACGTACTCGAGCATCGCCGGGGGAACCGGGTTCCGGTGAGTTGGGTCGAGATAGAAATCGCATGCGCCGACGCGCAGATTCTCCGGATTAGGCGTTTCGATGATCGCAAGCCCCGCGGGTCGCAGCACGCGCATCATTTCACTCAGCAGATGGATCACGTCGGCGAACGGCAGATGCTCGACGACGTGAAAGCACGTAACTGCTCCAACGCTCGCATCTTGCAGCGTTTGCAGATACTCGAACAAGTCCTGATGCGCGACCGCCAGCGCCCACTTGAGACACCGATCGACAAAAGTAGCATTCGAATCGCATCCACGTCCCACCAGCCCGTCGTCGCGCAATACGTCGAGCCACTCGCCACGCCCGCAACCGAGGTCGATAACGGGCGCGGCCACGGTTCCGACGCCCGCCGCCCTGATCAGCGGCAGATAGACGGATACCCGGTCTTTGATGTCCGGACCAGTACCCCGAAACGTGTCTTCGAACTCTGCATAGAATGCATCCTGAAGCGCGGGCCAACGATGCCCGGTATCGGCGGCAAGCCTGTCAACGCGTTTTGCGACGACGCTATGCTCGCCAGCAAGGTCAGCTGTTCGCTCCTCGGCTGCCGCCACGCGGTTGGCGAGGATGTCGATCCGCAACGCTTGCTGATGAGCATCGTTGGACGCTTGCTGGACAACAAGACCCTGACTTTTCAGGTCGATTTCCAATTGCCGAATGCTTTGCGTGACTGCATCGGACTGCCGCGACATGGCGTGCGATTGTCTTGCGAGCTCGGCGCGAAGCTCTCCCATCACGACGTTCGACCGCTCGCTTTGCGCCGCCAAGGCCTTGGCTGTGTCGGCGACACGCGCCGCCAGCACGTTCGAATGCTGGGCACTGGCGTTCGCAACCGACTCCGCCAAACTCAGCGACGTTTCTTCCAATGCTCGATGGTGCAGAAGGAGCGAGCGGATGCGAATGAGCGCAGCCATTGATTCGGCGATCGGACCGATGATTCGAATGCCGAAGACCCGTTCCGCCAAATAGCGCCGATAAAGTCCGGGAACGCGCACGCCGACGCGTCGCCCTTCGCTCGAGTACCGAATTCCGCCCAGCACCGCCAGCTTGCTTCTTCCCGCCCGCAACAGCGCCAAGAAATGACCCAATCCTTCGGGATCGGGCCCCCGCCGGAGCAGCGCACGGTAGGCGTTGCGGACGAAAGGCTCACCATGGCTGCTTGTCAATTCTGCGATCGTGTAGCTATCCTTGCCGTAAGTGATGTCGCCAAATAGCGCGGGCGCGACAAATGCAACGGCGTAATCGGGTTCGCGATCAGGCATTGCATATTCGCCGCCATGCGGTTTGTTGCGACGTCGCGCTTCGTCGCGTATCAGTCGCATCAGTGCGTCGATGTCGACCGATTCGGCTGGGCCGTCGTTCATGTTATGGCGTTCCGATCGCGTTTCGCGGCGTGACGTCCCGGGCAGCAATGGCGCTCTCTTCGGAAATGACAAACCTCGCGTCACAGTCGATCGCACTCGAGCCGATAAACTTCGGGCCACTGCCCTGCACCACCTCGAAAACCAGGGCGCGATCCCACCAATCGTAGTTATCGAGTAGATGACTGTCGCCCCGATGCAGCGCGACTGTCAGACTGTAACGACCGGTGCCGACCGTCAGTTTGTGCAACATGAATTCGCATTCAATGGCAGCGCCCGAATCAAGTGAAGGTGCTTGTACACCCAAGTGCTCGGTGTTGGTTCCGAAGATGTCATTGCCCAACGCATCACGAATCAGCACGCCGACGGTCAAAGCGTCGATAGCGTGGGGCGCCGAAATGCGAACGCGAACACTCGCGGCCTGACCGGACACCAGAGCTCGCGCCGGCCGGCCGCCCTGCAACAGTTCGACATCGTCGATCCTCGCCTTGCCTGATCCTGAACGCGTCGTGCGTGACTCTGAACCGCGGCTCGCCGCCTGGACAATCTGATATTCGACTTCGCGACGTGCAATGATCGCATTGTAATAATCGAGCACGCCGTCGGGCGCTCCGTCGCGAATCAGATATCCGTGATCGAGAAGCAATGCGCGGCCGCACAGCGTCTTTACGGTAGCCGCAGCGTGCGAAACAAAGACGAGCGTCGTACCGTCCTTTCGGAAGCGCCGAATCCGATCGATGCATTTATGTTCGAAATAGGCATCGCCGACCGAGAGCGCTTCATCGACAATCAGAATATCCGGTCGCTGCGCGGTCGCGATGCTGAAAGCCAACCGCACGACCATTCCGCTCGAATAGGTGCGCAGCGGCATATCGATGTAGTCGCCGATTTCGGCAAACGCTTCGACCTCGGGTAGCAGGGCGCGCATCGTCGCCGCGTCGATTCCTGCCAGTTGTCCGGCCATCATCGCGTTTTCGCGTCCGGAGAATTCCCAGTGGAAGCCCATCCCCAGTTCGAGTATCGCAGCGACTCGCCCCGTTACGTCGATCCGGCCCGCCGTCGCAAGCGTCGTTCCGGTGATGATTTTCAGCAACGTGCTCTTGCCCGCACCATTGGCGCCCACGATTCCGACCGACTCGCCGGCATCGATCTCGAAGGAGACGTCCTTCAAAACCCATACATCCTCGTGGCGGACTGTCCTGCCGAACGATACCCATTCGACAAGGCGCTCGCGGCTCGATGGGTATCGCTTATAAGCCTTGCCCAATTTGTCAGCAGCCAGAATCGCCATGGATCAGAGCTCGTCCACCATCTCGCCAACATGGCGTCGAAAGACAGCGTAACCGCCGGCCAGCGCTGCGAGCGCAAGCGCACCGACCCAGCCAATCGCATGCCATGGCGGCGAGCCACCGAGCGCGGTGATCTGCTGAAATCCGAGAATCAAAGGATAGATCGGGTTGAAGTCGAACAGACCCCGATACGGCGGATCAACAATCGTCGGAAGATAAACAATCGGTGTCAGCCAAAACCAGAACTGCACGACGATGCCGACGAGTTGGCCGACGTCGCGAAAGAATACGTTCAGCACTGCGGCGATCATGCCCAATCCGACCGCCAGCGCCGTTTCGATCACGAGCAGAGGGACGCACCACAGTAGAGGCCAACGGGGGAACCGATCCGTTCCGAGCAGAAGAAGCAGGAACAGCGCGAAGACGACGGCAAAATTTGCCAAGCTCGACAACGCGACAATCGCCGGTAGCGTGATTCGAGGGAAGCTTGTCTTTTTCATCATGTTTGCGTTCTCGATGAAGACGGTCGACATTCGACCCACGATTTCGGCAAACAGATTCCAGGTGAACATACCCGCGCACAAATACACGCCGTAAGCGAGCTTGTCGTCAATGCCCGGCATCTTCGCCTTCATGATCGACCCGAAGATGAGCGTGTAGATCAGGACGGTAATCGCCGGCTGGACGACGTTCCAGGACGCGCCCAGCGCTGAACCGACGTAGCGGGCGGCAAATTGCCTGCGTACGCTGCCACCGACAAAGTGTCGGTAACGCCACAACGCCGCGAAGGCTCCGGCTACCGCCATGGTTTCGTCATCTGATGCCGTGCGCGTCGGGATCCATCACGTCGACGACTGAACGATGGCCGAATGCGAATGCTTCGCGCCGGCTGAATGACGTTGCAGATCGCTCCCGGCGGGAAATCCCATTGCGGCGGCAAGTCTCGCATCGTCAAAAAAGGCCGTGACCCGCACGCGCGCCTTCTCGCCCAGTTCAGCCGCAAACTGCCGCTCATGCGCCAAGCGTTGCAGCGCTTGCGATGCGCTCTCGATGTCCGGTTCCGCCCACTCAGCGTTGAAGCCGGCATAGATACCCTGCGCGTCCTTTATCTTGACGAGCGAGTAAGGTACCAAGATTGCGCTATTTTCATCCATGAAGTCGAGGTTTCCCGACCAGTCCGTCGCCACCACCGGCTTCGAATGGAGCATCGCCTCGGCCAGGAGCAATCCAAACCCTTCACTGCGATGCAGCGACAGGATCGTGTCTGAATTGGCGATCAGCGAGTTCATGTCTGCCGAGGACAGCACGTCATCCAGCACAACGACGTTCGCCGCGTTCGCGATCTCGGCTGCGAGCTCGCGTGCGCAGCGCGGTTCGTATTTTCGCCCGTCCACCTTCACGATCAGCAAGGCGCGTGGATCGTCGCCAAATGCCATCCGAAACGCCCGCACAGAGCCCACGACGTTCTTGCGGTAGAACCCTGATCGAAAGTCGAGCGCCGTGAGCACGACGAAATCGGCCCGCGGCAGCCCGAACGACGATAGCGATCGCGACGGGGGGGGCGGAGGCGAAAGGGGATACGGTACGACACGCACGGGAATGCGGACGATCGATACGAGTGCGCCGCGGACGAACTCGCTCGGGACCCAAACCTCATCGACTATCCGCTCGAAACGAGACCATTCTCGAGGGCAACGCGCCAGCTCCCAGACCCAATGCGCAATCACATAGCAGGGTCGTAGATGCGATCGCCTTACCTGCAACAAATCCTGCGCAAGATGAGGGGGGTTCGATACACAGAGCGCAAGCCCGCCGAACTCGTGCGGCGCCTTAGGCAGCGTCTCGAAATCGACCTCGCGTTGATAGATGTTGACGTTGAGACCATGCACGACGGCGCCCTGCCGAACGAACCACCGAGCAAAGGCTCTTGCGCCCGCCCCGAGCCCGCTTGGCGCCCGAAGCTGTCCCGTAACCGCAATACCGCCCGCCAACGTTCGCTTCCGAAACGATCGGTGGCGGCCGAGCTGCGAGCCGACGACTCCCGCATATGCCCAACGCAATCGCCGCCGCATCGGCGCTGTGAGCAGGCGACGACCTGCGAACGTCAACGCGAAGCGGAATCGATCGATCACGTGGATACCAGCCCGCGTAGAGGAAACGTCGAGGTCACGCCACCAAACCGCTCGATTCCGGCAACCGGACCTCATGGTTCGCCGGGCGCGACGCACGGTCGCGTTCGCGAAGCTCGACAATTTGATCGAGCAAAATCCTTGTGCACTCGTGCCAGCCGGGCCACCTGATAGGGCGAGCATCCGGTCGGGCATGGCGTAGCAGTGTGCGCACGCGTTCTGCTAGCTCGGCTTCGTCTCCCACAGGAAAGTAGCACGCCGATGCTCCGCCGATTTCCCGAAATACGGCAATATTGCTTGCGACCACCGGCAACCCGCGCGCGAGCGCTTCGATCAATGGCAATCCGGAGCCTTCGGCAAGCGAAGCCGCGACGACGCCGTCCGCGTGCCGGTAGCAATAGGCAAGCTCAGCGTCCGATAGATCTTTGAACCAGAAGAGCCGCCGGCGCAACTCCGGATGACGAGAGATGGCTTCGATGACGCGCTCACACTTCCAGCCTACGGCACCGATAACAAGCAGACGTACGTCCACACCGGAGCGCCAGAGGCGGGAAAACGCGCCGACGATCGTCAGATGTTCCTTGCGCGGCTCAACCGTGCCGACCGTCATGAACATCGGCGCGGCGGAATTCGAAATATCGAACAGCGCGACGATTTCCTCCCGCACGGGGCCCGAAGTTTCCGCCCAGTCCAGCTCGAAGCCCAATGGAAAGCAAGCAACCGGTGGAGGCGCACGGCTCATATCGCGGCGAATGAACGCTTCGAGCTCATCTTGCATCGTCTTAGAAATCGTCATCAGCGCGTCACAATCGCGAACGGCACTGCGGATCCAATCGTCGAAGGCCCTGCGAAGGGACGGCAAGAAAAGTTCTGGGAAGGTGACCGGCAACAAGTCGTAGATCGTGCCAACGACGAACGCGCCGTCCTTTTTTGCCAACCGAACGCAATCCCAGGGATCGAGCCCCACTGGTGCATCGAGCATCAGCAGGATGGAGTCGCGATCGAAAGAAATCGGATCGGTTGCGGATCGCGTGGCCCGAACCCGACCAGCAATCCGAACTGGAAGATGAAGCAGGCGCGTCAGGCCGAATGCGTGTTTTGGCGCGAACAGAAAGCGATGCACGAGTTCGAATGGTAGTGCGCGGTACACGGCTTGCCGAGCGTGGTGATAGATCGCGCGGGCATACCCGACGTACTTGGAACGCCGAGTTGGTCGACGCGGCACGCGCAACGGCGCAACATCGACGCGCTGGAAATTTTCCCCGTCGTATGCCACCGGGATGCATTCCACGCCTACCAGTTTTCCAGCTTCGACGGCGTGAAGAAGCACACTTCGAACGACCCGCTGAATTCCCGTGTTGGCCAGCGTGCCGTACGTGTGAGTGCAGTCGATGAAAACGTGGGTAACCAACGCAAGGCTCGGCGATTACTCGTTGCGGACCCGCTGCAGGTCCGCGTCGATCATCATTTCAATGGTTTGCCGAAGCGGCGTCGAAGGCTCCCAGCCAAGCAGTGATTTTGCCTTTGTCGGGTCTCCAAGCAGCATGTCGACTTCCGCGGGACGCATCAGCGATTTATCGATTTCAACGTGTGCATCGGATTCCAGTCCTGCGATTTGAAATGCCACGCTGCAAAACTCTTTCACGCTGGTCGAGTTGCCGGTCGCGATGACGTAATCGTCCGGTTTCGGCTGCTGAAGCATCAACCACATCGCCTGCACGTAGTCCCCTGCGAAGCCCCAGTCGCGTCGAGCGTCCATGTTGCCAAGCTTCAGTGTCCGCTGTCGTCCCAGTTTGATTCGGGCGACGGCGTCCGTTATTTTGCGCGTCACGAACTCAATTCCACGCAGCGGAGACTCATGATTGAAAAGAATTCCTGACGACGCGTGCAAGCCGAAGCTTTCGCGATAATTGACCGTGATCCAATGACCGTACAGCTTCGCAACGCCATAGGGGCTGCGCGGGTAGAACGGTGTCGATTCCGATTGCTTCGGCGACTGCACATTGCCGAACATCTCGCTCGTGGATGCCTGGTAAAAGCGCGCCTTCGGACAGCTCTGCCGAATCGCCTCGAGCACATTGACCGTTCCGATCGCATTGACGTCAGCCGTGTGCACCGGCTGGTTCCACGACGCGCCGACAAAACTCTGAGCGGCCAGATTGTAAACTTCGTCCGGCTGCTGGCTTCGCATCACATGGAGCACCGACGAAAGATCGGTCACATCGCCGTAGATCATCTCCACACGGTCGGCGACACGCATTTCGCGAAGCCGCCAAGTCGTGTCGCTGCCGCGTCGCGGCGTGAACCCTATGACCCGGTAGCCTTTGTCGAGCAACAGCCGCGAAAGATATGCTCCGTCCTGTCCCGTGATTCCGGTGATAACCGCGCATTTATTCATTAGCAACCTTGGCTTTCCAATATTCGAGTGTGTCCGTCAGCGTTCGGTGCATCGGTATGTTTGCGCGCCATCCTGTGTGCTTCTCGATCTTGGCGACATCGGCGACCACGCGCCGCTGCTCGTCCGCGCGGAGCATCCTCGGATCGGTTGATGGCTCCACTTCGATTCCCGCAATCTCGATCAACATGGCAAGCACATCACCGACACGCGTTTCCCGCCCGGAGCCTATGTTATAGACCTCGCCAGTGCGGCCGGCGCGAAGCAGCGCGAGGTAGGCGCCGGCAACATCACGAACATCGGTGAAATCCCGAGTAACGGTCAAATCGCCGCAGCGAAGCTGCGGCGGTGCAGCGCCGGCGAGAATCCTGGCGATCTGCCGCGCAAAAGACGCGATGACAAACCGTTCGTCCTGACCCGGCCCGATGTGGTTAAAAGGTCGCGCAATAACGGCGTCGATCTTTTCGGTCTGCGACCACTGATAGCACAGCGCCTCGGCTGCCACCTTCGTGACAGCATAAGGGTTGCGTGGTTTGAGCGGCACGCATTCTCCAACGGGTAACGTCGATTCGGCGATCGCTCCATAGCAGTCGCCGCTGCTCACGTAGATCAGCCGGCCGCCAAAACCGGTATCGCGAAGGGCCTTCAGCAAATTCCATGTGCCGTGAAAATTGACGGAGAAGAATTCATCGGGATCACGAAAAGACCCGGCAACGCTCGACAGCGCAGCAAGATGCAATACGGCGTCGGGACGAATCGCCCGGAGAACGGAGGTCAGCTCCGGTGATCGGATATCAAACTTATCGGGTAGGGTCGCGGCCCGCCATGCGCCCGTGTCCCGAAGATGAGACAGGATCGACTGTCCGGCAAACCCTCTATGGCCCGTCAGAAGCAGTGTCGCCAAACTGAATGAAAGCCCAATGAGGGCACGCCGACTAAATGCGAAGAATCAAGAGTATAGCAAAGACTTGGCAACGACGATGAAGTCATCAGTTAACTACAACGGGTGAATTCGCAAGCGTTCTGTCAGATAGTCGATTGGGCAAGGGACTGATGCCCCATGGTGTTCGTAACGGCCCGGGATAGCGGTTCGCTCCTGACACAGAACGCCGGCTCATGGGTGGCGT
Source organism: Betaproteobacteria bacterium (assembly GCA_005881895.1). Lineage (GTDB taxonomy): Bacteria > Pseudomonadota > Gammaproteobacteria > Burkholderiales > Casimicrobiaceae > VBCG01. The sequence continues at coordinate 156 of VBCG01000035.1, read as the reverse complement.
TTTACGTTGTCAGTTCGTCCTCACCCCTCGTGACCGCGAATTGGGCCATTCGAGACCGCAACGGAACGGCACGTCAAAGCTCGCAGTTCAACGCCCTGGTGATCAAAAAACTAAGTGACTCCATTGAACATTGAAACGGGCCGCGATTCGTGGCCT
>VBCG01000034.1:40501-49662 GCA_005881895.1 Betaproteobacteria bacterium | reverse complement strand
CTTGCTGAAGCGGCGCACGATCGCGACGGTCCACGGCGCGTCATTGTCGCGAAACGCCATCAGCGATCCGGGAAGCGACTGCCGCGGATTCGACGTGCGGCCGCGCAGCCGGCATCCCGACTCGCTGCGATCGCGCACGTCCCACAGCGGTTGTGGCACGTCGAAGGTCGTCAGAGGAAGCGACCCTATGGAGGCGCCGGGCGAAGGTGATCGCCGCACGCCGGCGTAATTGGACACATCGCTGATCGTGATCTCGACGACGTCGGGTGATGGCGACGTCACCGCATTCGCTACGCGACGCGACTCGTTTCGGAGCATCCGGAAAAGGCTGGAAAGTCCGCCGATCATCGCCTGCACGGGCATCGACGCCACTTCGGTTCGCTCACCGCGACGCTTGAAGCGCGGTCGCTTCGGCGCGAATACGATTTTTAGCTTCGACAGGAGTGCAAGCCGCCGCGCGTGCACCATCGCCTCGGATCCGCTTGCGGGCGCCGCATTGCCGACCGCGGCCGATTCATGTTCGATCGATTCCGCGATGCGCGCCGCATCGAGCCGCAAATAAGTGCCCGTGGTGCCCGTGGCTGCGTGGCTCGAAGCGAGCCGCTTGACGCCTTCGTAACCCGCGAGGTTGACGACAAACCCATCCGTCGACGACAACATTCCGTCGTGAGGATCGATCGGCTCCAACGATGACAGCTCGCACCAGCGGGCGATCCATTGCCGCGCCACCGCAATGTCGGAGGGAAGAAACTGACCGCTGTCCATCAACTGCAAGAGCAGGATGCGGATGAACGTCTGCTCGAGCGTGATCGTCTTGACCGTTTTGCCGTTGCGGCGATCGGCGCCGACTGGTTGCCGTGCGAGATTATGGGTCAGTGCAAATTCGTAGGCACCGTTCAACTCTTTCCACCGGCCGCGCGGCCATGCCTCGTAACGGTACAGCGCGACCAGCAGATCGATCTCCCGGTGCTTGAACAGTTGGACGAGAATGGCCGGCGCGTACGCGGTCCATTCGGCGCCGGCGTCATTTCCACGCACATGACGGAGAAAGAACTCGTAAGCCTGCGCGAAGGATCGGCTGAGCTTGAGCACTGCCTGGCGGACTTTCCGTTCCCGGTCCGGCAATGAACTGCTCGGGCTCACGTATTCGGAAAGCAGTCCTTCGAGCAAGGACTGCGACCGCCGTTCGATTGCGAAGAGCGCATGGAGTCGATTGATTTCTGCGGCCCGCGGGCCGTTGATTTGCGCGAGCGCATCGCAAATCGCGACTTGCGACGCAATCGGATCGTCGCTCGGCAACGCACGCCAGAGCGCTTCGGCGCTGTCCACGGTGGCGAGGCCGGGGACGTCGTCTCTTCCGGCTCGCGTGAGAAATTTAAGCACGGGTGTCGTCGGCAGTTCGCGTCACATCGTGCCCAAAGTAGGTCGTCCGGGCGGCGAAACCATCCTAGCGTTTTGTCCGACATAGGAAACGCACGAGATGTGCCAGGTCGTTGCATGCGCTGCCTTCCGGCGCGATTGGCTCGGGTACGATGTAGCCAACAAGGAAAACAAATTGACAGCCATCACGCGCCGGCCGCTGTTCTGGATCGTCTATGCACTGCTTTCGCTTGCCGCGCTCTTCGTAGCGGCGCGACTTTTCCCGCTCGCGATCCCGCTCGTCAGCCTCGACGTCAAGATGGGGCGCACGCAGGCGCTGGCACAGGGTGAAGCGCTGGGTCAACTCTATGCGCTCGCTCCTGCCGACGCGCGCATTGCCGCGCGTTTCAGCCACGACAGCCATACGCAGAACTACGTCGAGCTCGAAGGGGGCGGGAAGCAGGCCTTCGCCGACCTAACCCGCGGCGATGTCTACGCGCCGTACTGGTGGGATGTGCGCTTGTTCACGCCGGGCAAGATCGAGGAAGCGGTCATTCGCTTCAGGCCCGATGGCGCTCCGGCCGGATTCGAGCGCCGCGTCGCTGAGGCCTATGTTCGCGATCCGGCGATGAAAGCGCTGGACGCAGCAAATGCGCGCGCTTTGGCGGAGGAGCGTGCGCGCATCGATTGGCGCGTCGATTTTTTGCAGTATGCGGTGCTCGAACAATCACAGCAGACGATGCCGAGCGGCCGCGTCGATCACAACTTCGTTTACGAACGACCGGAGAAGCTGGGCGAAGCGCGCGTCCGTCTACGCCTGACCGTCGCCGGCGACGAATTGATCGGCGTCGCACCTTTCGTATTCGTGCCGGAATCGTTCGATCGCCGCTATCGGGAGCTGCGGAGCACGAACAACTTGATCGCCGGCGCGGCGAGCGCTTCGGCGGGTTTGCTCTACGGCATCGGTGGCTGCATCTTGGCGGTGCTTTGGCTATTGCGTCGCCATTGGCTTTTGTGGCGGCCCGCTTTCGTCGCCGGTCTAATCGTCGGCGGACTGCTCGCATTCGCAGGTCTCGCCTCGGCGCCCGAAGCCTGGTTTCGCGCCGATACGACCGAATCGCCGTTGACGTTCTGGTTCAAGCAGGCCGGGGCGTTCGTATTCCTGCTGACCGCGGCGAGCCTCGGTTACACGCTCGCATTCATGGCCGCTGAATCGTTGTCGCGTCGCGCATTCCCGCACCAGCCGCAGTTGTGGCACTTGTGGTCGCGCGACGCGGGGGCCTCGCGGCAGACGTTGGGGCGCACGGCCGGCGGCTATCTGTTCGTTCCACTCGAGCTCGCGCTGGTCGCAGCGTTCTATTACGCAACGAACAAATGGTTCGGATGGTGGCAGCCGTCCGAGATGTTGTCCGATCCCAACATTCTGGGCTCGTGGGCGCCTGCGCTGACGCCGATTGCGATTTCGCTGCAGGCGGGCTTCATGGAGGAATGCGTATTTCGCGCCATTCCCCTTTCGCTCGGCGCGCTGATCGGCGAACGCTACGGCCGCCGCACACTCGGCATCGCGCTCGCCTTCGTGTTGCAGGCGCTGATATTCGGCGGCGCGCACGCGAACTATCCAGGATTTCCGTCGTATGCGCGCCTCGTTGAATTGATCGTGCCGTCGATGATCTGGGCGCTGATTTTTCTTCGCTTCGGCCTTTTGACGACGATCCTGCTCCATGCAATGTTCGATCTCACGCTGTTTGCAATCCCGGTCTTCTTGGTCGATGCGCCGTTCGCGTTCGTCCAACAGGCGCTGATCGGCATCGCGGCGCTCGTTCCGCTCGCCATCATCGCGTGGCGGCGGATACAGGCGGGTGCGTGGAGCGAGCTCCCCGACACGTTGCGAAACGGCGCTTGGCAGCCTCCCGTCATGACCGCCGCTCACGCGCCGGGTCCGCCGCATCAAACGGCGATAACGGTTGCAGGACTTGCAGCGGCGTTTCAACGCGCGCTGCCCGTGCTCGGTGTTGCGGGTCTCGTCTCATGGTTGGCGCTTACGCCCTTTCGCGTCGATGCACCGGTGCTGACGATCGACCGCGCAGCCGCGGTTGCGATCGCGGAACAGGCGCTCGCCGCACGCGGAGTCACGCTCGGACCCGAGTGGCAGCGCCTGTCCGTGGTGAAGCTCGCGAACGACGATGGGCAGCAATGGTCGTGGCACAAGTTCGTCTGGCGCGAGGCGGGACCAGACGTCTATCGCGCGCTGATCGGCGGAGCGCTGGCGCCGCCAGTGTGGGATGTGCGCTTCGCGACCTTCGGCGGGGACGTCGCGGAGCGTGCGGAGGAGTGGCGCGTCGCAGTCGCAGGAGATGGCACGATCCGCACCCTTCGTCACACGTTGCCGCAGTCGCGGCCAGGCGCACGCCTCGCGAAGGATGCCGCGCTCGCGATCGCCGAGCGTGAGCTTCGTGACAAATTCCGCATCGATCCAACCGCGGTGAAGCTGGTCGCCGCAGACGAGGACAATCGCGTGGCGCGCACCGACTGGGCATTCATGTTCACCGATCCACGCGTCGACGTCGGCAAGGACGGCGAGCTCCGCTACATCGTCCAAATCGCCGGCAACGAGATCGCAGGCTCGGGCCGCCTCATTCATATTCCCGAAGCGTGGCAGCGGGCCGAACAGGAGCGCGACAACCGGTTGAGCATCGTGAAAATCAGCGCGGGCATCGTATTCCTCCTCGCGGGTTTGGCGGGCATCGTGCTCGGCGTTCTTGGCTGGACGAAGGGTCGCTGCGATACGCAGGCAGTCAAATGGGTCGCAGCGCTTTCATTCGTTCTCGCGCTTTCCGCGCTCGCAAATGCTTGGCCGTTGGTGGGGATGCAGCTCAGCACCGCGGAACCCGTCGGATCGCAGGTGTCGATGCTGTTGCTTGGGGCGATCGTCGGCGCTCTGCTGGGCGCCTTGCTGTTCGGTCTCACGTCCGGGATCGGGGCCTGGTACGCGCGAAGCGCGCCGCGATTCGCCCTCGCCGGTGTGTTGCCCCCCTGGGTGGCTGCGATCGCAGCGGCGTTGTTCGTCGCGGGCCTCGAATCGGCGTTGGGCAATCTCGCATCCCGCGACACGCCGTTGTGGCCGTCGCTGCAAGCGGCGTCGCTGTGGTCACCCGTCGCCGGCGGGATGATCACGGGTTTGGGTGTCGTCACGATTGCCGGGATCGCGCTGTTCGTCGTTTACCTCGCGGCCAACGTCACGCACGATTGGACGCGGCGCCTCTGGATGGGCTTCGCGATTGTCGTCGTTTTGCAGATAGCGGCCGCCCTCGGCCAGACGGGGCCGAACATCTTGGGCGCGATTGGGACGGGCCTCATCGGCGGTCTCGTGACGGCAGCGATCCTGTGGCTGCTGCTGCGGTTCGATCCGACGATCGTCCCCGCGTACGTTGCGACGGGCGCCGTGCTGACGGTGCTCTTGCGCGCAATCCAAGTCGGCACACCGCTCGCGTACTTGACCGGCGCCGCAGCCATCGCGGCGACGGTCGCGATGGCCTGGCTGGTGACGCGCTATATCCGGGCGCCGCTGTCCCCGGCGCCGGACGCCGCTACTTCACCGTCACCCAGTACGGGTTGACGAAATTGTTGGCGAGGTGAACGGCCGTGACATTGCCCCGCGCCGCCCATGGGATCACCTGCCGGTGCAGCGGTATGTGGTTGATCTCTGCGTTATGCGCAAGCAGCGCTTCCTGCACGTAGACAAGCCGCGCTTCGGCATTCATCTCGGTCTTCGCTTTCTGCGTCAGCGCGTCGAGCTTCGGATTCGAGTACCGTCCGTAGTTGTAGTCGCCGTCGCCTTTGCCCGTGTACGTCGACAGCACCGGCTGCAGCGTGAACATCGCATCGGTCGCCGCGCCGCCCCAGCCCAGCATGTAAAGGCTGGTGTCGGTCTTCTCGAGCTTCGGAAAATACGTCGCGCGCGGCATCGCGTTGACCCGCGTCGCGACGCCGATCTGACTCCACATCGCGGCGAGCGCCTGGCAGATCTTCTCGTCGTTGACGTAGCGGTTGTTCGGGCAGTCGAGCGTCACTTCGAACCCATTCGGATAGCCGGCGTCGGCGAGCAGCTTTTTCGCCTTCTCCTTGTCGTACGGCAAACGCGCCTCGATATCCGGGCTCGACATCGGCGGCGCCGGCAACAGCGCGCCCGTCGGCTTGGACAATCCGCGCATCGTCGTCTTCTGGATCGCGTCGATGTCGATCGCCTGATAAAGCGCCTGCCGAACGCGCTTGTCCTTGAACGGGTTCTTGCCTTTGACGTTCGAATAGAGGAGCTCGTCGCGATTCTGATCCATGCCGATGAACACGACGCGATTTTCAACGCCCTCGATCACTTTGATGTTCGGTGTCTGCTTCAACCGCGGAACGTCCTGCGGCGGCGGATCGTTGATGAGATCGATCTCGCCGGAAATGAGCGCGGCGAGGCGCGTCGCGTCGGAATTGATCGGCGTGAACACGACCTCGTCGACGTTGCCGTCGGACAAGCCCGTCTTGATCCCCCACCAGTTCGGGTTCTTGACGAGCACCGTTTTGACGTCGGGCTCGCGCGACTTCAGCATATAAGGGCCGGTTCCATTCGCTTGCCGCGCGGTAATCATGTCCTCCTTGGCGCCGTAATTCTGCGGCTTCGTCGCGCGATTCTTCTCGCACCACGCCTTCGACATGATGTTGATCGTCGCCACGTCCTCGAGCTGCGTTGGATTGGGTGCCGGTGTCGTGAACTCGACGGTCAGGTCGTCGATTTTTTTCGGAACACCGGCGCGGGTTGCATAGACGCGAAGCTGCGACGTGTCCGCACGGGCGCGCTCGTAGCTGAACACGACGTCGTCGGCGGTGAACGGCGTGCCGTCGTGAAACTTGACGCCGGAACGCAGCTTGAAGCGCCACGTCGTGTCGTTGATTCGTTGCCACGATTCGGCGAGCGCCGGGCGCAGTCCGAGCTTCTTGTCGCGGTCGGTCAAGAACTCGTAGACCAGGCTGTTGATGTTGTTCGTGAGCCCCTCGTTCTGCGAATGCGGATCGGTGGTTTGCATGTCGCCGCGATTGGCCCAACGCAATGTTTTCGCGTCTGCGGCTCCGACAACGAGGGCGACTGCGGCAAGCGCGCAGGCAGCGCGGGAGATCGGCAGAATGCGCATGGCGACTCCTTTCGGGTATCCGGGATGATGCCGGCGATCATAACGGAGAAAACCGTTAGGGTCAGACTCCAATTTTTAATGTGTGAAGCGAAAATTGGAGTCTGACCCTATCGCAATGCACAAATCGGCCGAAGCCCTGATCGCACGTCTCGACGACGCCATGCTGGCCGACGTTCCCCGCCTTGCGCGTCGGATTGAGCACGCCCGGACGCGACCGGCGCCGGCGGCTGAATGGGCGCGCATTGCCGAGGCCATCGAGAGGTCCGTTTCCCGTCGCGCTGCGCGGGGCGCCGCCAAGCCGCATGTGACCTATCCGCCCGAGTTGCCGGTCTCCCGGGGCGCCGACGATATCGCCGCGGCGATCCGCGCGCATCCGGTCGTCATCGTCTGCGGCGAGACGGGGTCGGGAAAGACAACGCAATTGCCGAAGATTTGCCTCGCCGCGGGCCGCGGCGAGCGCGGGCAAATCGGCCACACGCAACCGCGGCGGATTGCGGCGCGGACAGTGGCGGCGCGCATCGCGCATGAGCTGGGAACCGCCGTGGGCAATGCAGTCGGTTACAAAGTCCGATTTACCGACCACACGCATCCAGACGCGTACATCAAGCTGATGACCGACGGCATCCTGCTTGCCGAGACGCAGCGTGATCGTGCGCTGGCGGCCTACGACACGATCATCGTCGACGAGGCGCACGAACGCAGCCTCAATATCGATTTCCTGTTGGGCTATTTGCGGCAGCTGCTGGAGCGCCGTCCCGATCTCAAGCTGATCATCACGTCGGCTACGCTCGACGCGGAACGCTTCGCCCGCCACTTCGCGGTCGACGACAAGCCGGCACCGGTCATCGAGGTTTCGGGGCGCTTGTTTCCCGTCGACGCCCGTTACCGTCCGCTCGCCACCGACGAAACCGACGACGAGGAGGAATTGGAAGAGGCCATCGTCTCTGCGGTCGAAGAGCTATGGCGGGAAGGGCCTGGCGACATCCTCGTATTTCTTCCGGGCGAGCGCGAGATTCGCGAGACCGGCGAGCGTCTGCGGCGCGCGCTGACCCGCCGGCCCTATGCGGCCGCAGTCGAAATCGTCCCGCTGTACGCGCGCTTGTCGGTCGCCGAGCAGCAGCGGATCTTTGCGCCGTCGTCGGGACGGCGATTGGTGCTCGCCACGAACGTTGCCGAGACATCGCTCACCGTTCCGGGCATTCGCTACGTCGTCGATCCGGGGCTCGCGCGGATCAAGCGCTACAGCCTGCGCAACAAAACGACGCTGCTGCAGATCGAGAAGATTTCACAGAGCGCAGCGAACCAGCGCGCGGGCCGTTGCGGCCGCGTCGCGGACGGTGTCTGCGTGCGTCTTTACAGCGAAGAGGATTTCACGGCGCGACCGCGTTACACCGATCCCGAAATACTGCGGAGCTCGCTCGCGGCGGTGATCTTGCGCATGGCGGCGCTCGATCTGTCAACACCGGAGGAATTCCCGTTCGTCGAGCCGCCATCGTCGCGCGCAATTGCCGACGGCTATCAGCTGTTGCAAGAGCTGGACGCCGTCGACGAGTCGCGCGCGCTGACGCCGCGAGGACGCGAGCTCGCGAAGCTGCCGCTCGACCCGCGCATCGGCCGGATCCTGCAAGCGGCGCGCGAGCGCGATTGCGTCGTCGAAGCGCTCGTGATCGCGAGTGCGCTCGCGGTTCCCGATCCGCGTGAGCGTCCGCTGGAACGCGCCCAGGCGGCCGATCAGGCCCATCTCAAGTTTCGCGACGAGCGCTCCGATTTCCTGTCGCTCATCGCGCTGTGGCAATTTTTTGCCGACGCGCTCGCCGAGAAGCTGTCGCATCGCAAGATCGTCGAACGTTGCCGCGCGCAGTTCGTCTCCTACCTCCGCTTGCGCGAATGGCGCGACGTTCACGATCAGCTGACCACCGAGCTCAGCGAAGCGGGGTGGCAGTGGAATCCGCGACTACCGGATAAGATTGACGCGCGGCGGTATGCGGCGATCCATCAGGCATTGCTCGCGGGGCTTCTGTCGAATATCGGGTCCAAGGCCGAGGACGGAGCGTACGACGGCGCACGCGGGATCCGTTTTCACCTGCATCCGGGCTCGGGCATCGCGCGCAAAGCGCCAAAATGGGTGCTGGCCGCCGAGTTGACCGAGACGACGCGACTCTATGCGCGCTGCGCCGCCGCGATCGAACCGGAATGGATCGAGGCCATCGCCGGGGACGGCGTCACACGCGACTATTTCGACGCCCATTGGGAGAGCAAGCGCGGCGAAGTTGTCGCCAGCGAACGCGTGAAGCTTTATGGCTTGACGCTGGTGGCGCGCCGGCCGGTGTCGTACGGCGCGATCGATCCCGCTGCAGCGCGCGACGTCTTCGTCCGTGAAGCGCTCGTCGCCGGCGATCCGACGATCAAGGCGCCGTTTCTCGAGCGCAACCGGCGACTGATCGCCGAGATCGCCGAGCTCGAGCACAAGGCGCGCCGCCAGGATGTTTTGGTCGACGATGACACGATTGCAGCGTTCTATGCGGAACGGACTCCGCCGGACGTCTCGACACGCGCGGCATTTGAGCGCTGGCGCGCGCAAGCCGAGGCGCGGGATCCGAACCTGCTTTTGCTGACGCGCGAATT
>VBCG01000034.1:0-40459 GCA_005881895.1 Betaproteobacteria bacterium | reverse complement strand
ACGACGCTGCCGGTCAAATATCGGTTCGCGCCCGGCGACCCGCAGGATGGCGTCACCGTCAACGTACCGCTGGCGTTGTTGAATCAGATCGACGAGCCGCGGCTATCGTGGCTCGTGCCCGGCATGGTCCGGGACAAGGTGACCGCGTATCTCAAGGCGCTGCCGAAGTCGTGGCGAAGTCGCGTGATTCCGATGGCGGAAGTCGTCACCGATTTTCTGACGGATGCATCTCCGCATAACGGTTCGATTGAAGATGCGCTTCGCAACTATTTGCAGCGCCGACTTGACGACACATTGCCGCCACAGATCTTCGACGCCCTGTCGCTGCCACCGCATCTTGCCTTCAATATCCGCGTCGTCGATGCAAGCGGCCGCGAGCTTGCGACAGGACGCGATCTCAAAGCGTTGCGCGAAAAGCTTGGCGAAGCGGCGCAAATGTCGTTTGCGGCCGTCGGTCATCCCTTCGAGAAAAAAGGGATCACGAGCTGGAATTTCGGTGACTTGCCGGAGACGCTGTCCATCGAGCGCGATGGCGCGCGGCTGATGGGCTACCCGGCGCTCGTCGACGATGGAACGAGCGTCTCGCTCGCCTTGCTCGATACGCGCGAAGCGGCCGCTGCATCGACGCGCGCAGGCGTCCTCCGTCTGATGCGCCTGCAATTGAAAGACGTGCTCGCGCGCTTCGAAAAAACGCCGCCGGAGTTTATCCAGACCGCGCTCCAGCTCAAAAGCATCGTGCCTGTCGACGTGTTGCGGACCGACGTGCAAACTGCGATCGTCGATCGCGCTTTCATCGGCGATGATCCGTTGCCACGCAACGAGCGCGCGTGGAACGAACAAGTCAAACGCGCTCGCACCCGCCTACCGGCGGTCGTCGATGGCGCATGGCGTCAGCTCAGGCTGATCGCCAACGAACACTTCGCGCTGTCGCAATGCCTAGCGTCTGCGGCCACGCCGCATGCGCGATTCGCGGGCGAGCTGCGCGCGGAGCGCGACGCCCTCGTCTATCCGGGCTTTTTTTCCGCCACGCCGTGGGGGCAATTGCAACATCTGCCACGTTACCTGAAGGCACTCGAACGCCGCTACGTCCGCCATCTCGAGGCGCCGGGCCGCGACGCGCGGCACGCGGTGCAACTCGCGCAATGGTGGATGCGCTATCGAGAACGCGAGGAGAGCGAGCGCGCAAACGGTACGCGGTCGGCCAAGCTCGCGGCGTTTCGCTGGCTGCTCGAGGAGCTCAAGGTCTCGCTGTATGCTCAGGAGTTACGAACGCCCTTTCCGGTGTCGTTCAAGCGGGTCGAAAGGGCATGGTCCGAGTTGTCCCGATAGAGGCGATGTCAGACTAATCCCCTATCGTTGGCGCGTCGTTTTCGACCGTGCTACAGTCAGTTATTCCAGGCACGGATTTCGACTACCCGTCACGTTGAACCCGACCTCTCCAGAAGCTGCCGCGCGCCGCTCGCTTGCGCCGGAAAAGGCCAAGATTCTCCAGGGCTGCCGCGACATGGCGATCGAGCGCCTGCTCGTGGCGTTCGCGACGATGCTGGACAAGATCAGCGACATGTTGATGGCGCGCGGCGACGCGCCCGAGTCGCAAGAGGAGGGCCAGCTCAATCGAGACGCGCGGACCGCGCTTTCGCGCGAACGCGCGAATCTGCTCGTTGAGTTCGAAAAGTGTTTGCGCGAGAGCGTCGACGAGCGCCTCAAGAACAAGGAGACCAAGGCCGATTTTTCCAAGCTGGACGTGAGCGAGCTGACGCTCGTCGATCATCTGTCGATGGACGAGTCGGTGATCACCGGCAATATCGTCCGGGTCATTGAGAACAGCGCCCACGACCAGTTGATCGCTTTCAATCGCGGTATCGGGAATCTGCTCGATCTGCCGGGTCTCGAAACCGACGCGAACCCGCTGTCGCCGACGACGTTCGTCGAGGCGTTCGCCGATGCGCTGACGGGCGTCAACGCCGACGACAAGATCAAGTTCCAGATTCTGAAGGTGCTGAACCAGGCGTCGCTCGCCGATTTCACGTCGATCTACGCCGATTTGAACAAGCACATGACGCATCTTGGCGTGATGCCGGCCGCACTCCGCGCTTCCCCCGCGAACCGTCGTGCCGGCGAAAAACAACGACCGCAGCAGCCGCGGCCGCCCGGCGCACCTCCGCCTGGTTCCGCCGAGATCGATGTGATGTCGCTGTTTCGGCGGATGGCATCGCAAAGCAGCTTTTCGCTTCCCGGCATGCGCCAGGACGGCGCCGGTGGCGGCGTGTCGCCGAGCGACCTCGCCGGCGGTGGGTTCGGCGGTGTGCCCGGTCCGTCGAGCTTTGCGCCGCTACACCCGACGCCTTCCGGTTACGTCCCCGGCGCGCCGATCATTTCGAGCGTCGATCTGCATGAAGGATTGACGCGGCTGCAGGCCGGTCAGACCGATTTCGACGTCGGCGGCGCGCAAGTTGCGTTCTCCGGGGTGCCGGAGGGGATGCACAACGTCCTGCGCGACTTGCAGGAGTCGCCGCTCGGCCGCAAGGCCAACCAGCTCGAGTCGATGACGATCGAGATGGTCGCAATGCTGTTCGACTTCATTTTCGAAACGCGCGACTTGCCCGACGGCATGAAGGCGCTGCTTGCCCGTTTGCAGATCCCGGTGCTCAAAGCGGCGATGCTCGACGGCGCGTTCTTCGCGAAAAAGACGCACCCGTCGCGCTTGCTCGTCAATGCGCTGGCGGATGCCGGTCTTGGCTGGTCGCCCGACATGGGCAACGACGATCCGCTCTACCGCAAGGTCGAGAGCATCGTTCGCCGGATTCTCGACGATTTTTCCGACAACCTTGCGCTGTTCGACGAGCTCCGCGAGAACCTCGAAGCGTTCCTCGCCGAGGAAGAAAAAGCGGCCGAAGCGAACATCGCCTCCTCCGCGGACGAAATCAATCAACGCGATCGCTCGCAAATCGCGACGGTCGTCGGGCGGGCCGAGATCGAGCGGCGCGTCGAGAACTATCCGCTGCCGCATTTTCTTGCGTCGTTCCTGCGCGAGCACTGGCAAGCGATGCTGGAGCACGTGTACCTGAAGGACGGTGACGACAGCGAGGCGTGGACGTCCGCCGTCACGACGCTCGAGGATCTGGTGTGGAGCGTCCAACCGAAGCGCAGCACCGAAGATCGCAAGCATCTGGTCGCGCTGTTGCCGTCGCTGCTGAAACGTCTCGGCGCCGGCGTCCACAATCAGCAGTGGACGCAGGAAGAACGCGACCGGTTCATGACCAATCTGGTCGAAGCGCACGCCGCGGCGGTGAAGCCGTCGTTTGCGGCCACGGCGTCGCCGACAGCGGCCGTCGCCGAGGCGGCGAAAGCACAGGCCGAGGTCGCCAAGGCATCGGGCGACATCGCGGCGGCCGCCAAAGCCGAGGCGCTCGCGCGAGCGATGGCTCCGGCGGAGCCCGCGCCGCCCGAACCGGTGCAGACGCTGGTCGACGACGAATATCTCGAGATTGCGCGAAACCTCGAGCGCGGCGCGTGGGTGGAGTTCGAAAACGAATCGGGACAGCTCGCGTTCGCCAAGCTTGCGTGGATAAGTCCGCTTCGCGGGACATACTTGTTCACGAACCGTCAGGGTCAGAAGGCGATGTCAATGACCGCCGAGGAGCTCGCCGACCGTTTCCGCGCCGACCGCGCACGCCTGGTCGAGGCGGAGCCGCTGCTCGACCGCGCGCTCGTGAACGTCATCACGAATCTCAGTCACCAAATGGACGAACCGGCGACGGCGTAATTATTGGGACGCCGACCCTCACGCTGTGCAACTAGCGACGAAGGGCCGCCGAGGCCTTCACGCACTCGGCTACGAGCGCCGGACCACGGTAAATGATCCCCGTGTAGAGCTGCACGAGCGTGGCGCCGGCGTCGATCTTTTCGCAGGCATCGGCGCCCGAAAAAATTCCACCGGCACCGATGATCGGCAACGCACCGTCGAGCGCTCGGGCCAGTGCTCGGATCACGGCGGTGGACTTTTCGTGCAGCGGCTTACCCGATAAGCCGCCCGGCTCATCGGCATGCCGTTCTCCGCGAACGCGCTCGCGTTCGATCGTCGTGTTCGTGGCGATCACGCCGTCGATTCGATACCGGACCAGCAGACGCGCGATGCTGTCGACCGCTGCAGCGTCGAGGTCGGGTGCGATCTTGACGACGAGCGGCACGCGGCGTCCGTGCTGCTCCGCCAGCGTGACTTCCTCCGTCTTGAGATGTCCGAGCAGCGCTCCGAAGGCCTCTTCGTCCTGCAGATCGCGCAGGCCCTTCGTGTTCGGCGAACTGACGTTGACGGTAATGTAACTCGCGCAAGCGTAGACCTTGCGCATGCACGCAACATAGTCGCCCGCTGCGCGTTCGTTCGGCGTATCGAAGTTGCGCCCGATATTGATGCCGAGCACGCCCTGATAGCGCGAGCGAGCCACGTTATCGACGAAGCGATCGACGCCGTCGTTGTTGAAGCCGAGCCGGTTGATCAGCGCCTCGGCTTGTTTCAGGCGGAACATCCGTGGCTTTGGGTTGCCCGGTTGCGGCCGCGGCGTGACGGTGCCGGCCTCGAGAAATCCAAAGCCGAGCGTGGCGAGCCCGCGCAGATGCGCCGCGTTCTTGTCGAGGCCCGCCGCCAAGCCGACGCGATTGGGAAATTCGATGCCCATCACGCGAACCGGAGAAGCCGGAAGATGTGGCGTGGCGAGCTGTGCGAGGCCGAGCGCCGCTACGCCGTCCAATCCACGTAAAACGACGTGGTGCGCCGCCTCGGGGTCGACGGCAAAGAACAGCGGGCGAAACAGCGGATACAGCTTATGCATGAGGAGCGCAGAGCGCGGCGATGATAACATTCGCGCGCGCTTTTCATGTCTCGCACAACCGCCCATCCGCCACGTCGCGCCGCATTACTGGCGTGCGTTATCGCTGTTGTTCCCATTTCGATCGCGCCGGCATCGGCGGCAAGCAAAACTGCGATCGCCGCACATGGTTACGCACACCGCGCGGACGTTCGCATGTTCGTCGATGAATTGGTCGCCGGGCATCAATACAATCGGCGCCAACTGCTGCGCTGGTTCGACGCCGCGCAATTCCAGCCGAAAATCGTCGCCGCGATGGAGCGGCCGATCGTCGAGCCGCCCAAATGGTTCGAATACGCGCCGCAATTCTTGAGCGCCGAGCGGATCGACGGCGGCGTCGCCTACTTTCGCGCGCACGAGGACGAACTTGCGCGCGCCGAACGCGAATACGGCGTGCCGGCCGAGATCATCGTCGCCATCATTGGCGTCGAAACGTTCTACGGCCGCAACGTGGGCTCGTATCGCGTCTTCGATGCACTGACAACGCTCGCCTTCGATTATCCGCGGCGCGCGGCGTTTTTCCGGAGCGAGCTCAAGGATTTTCTGCTGCTGATGCAAGAGCAGGGGATCTCGCCGCTCACGCCGAAGGGTTCATTTGCCGGCGCAATGGGTGTGCCGCAATTCATGCCCGGCAGCTATCGACGCTTTGCCGTCGATTTCGATGGCGATGGCCGGATCGATCTCTGGGAAAGCAGTGCCGACGTCGTCGGGAGCGTTGCGCACTATCTTGCCCGCCACGATTGGCAGGCAGGGCAACCCGTTCTTCTGCCCGCGACAATCGACGCGGCGGAGCAGGACGCCATCGCGCGAAAGCTCGATGGCGGCATCAGCGAACGTCGGCCGATGTGGTCATGGGAAGCCGACGGCGTGACCGCCGACGCGCTGGCATCGGCGGTTCCCGCCGAGCCCGTGGGACTGCTGATGCTCGAAGAGCAACCCGTTAACGCCGAAGAGCACGCGAGCTATTGGATTGCGTGTCCGAACTTTTATGCAATCACACGCTATAACCGCAGCCGACTGTATGCCGCGGCCGTCTTTCAACTCGCGCAGGCGGTGAAGGCGGCGCGAGAGAACGGCCGGCGCTGATTCGTCAGGCGGATGTGCGCTTCAGTGCGCGCACATGCTCGATCAGCGCCCGTGTCGACGGATCGGTCGAATCGGACAACGGGCGATTTTCCGCGAGCGCCGCGACGATCGGCTTCGCGAGCGACTTGCCGAGCTCGACGCCCCATTGGTCGAATGCGTTGATCCCGGTAAGAATGCTCTCGACGAACGTGCGATGCTCGTAGAGCGCGAGCAGGGCGCCGAGATTGTGTGCATCGAGTTTCGGCAACAAGAGCGTCGTCGACGCGCGATTCCCGGGACATTCCCGGGCGGCGATCGCAGCTTCCAGCGCCGCGCCCCTCGAGCCTTGCTGTGCAAGCTCGCGGCGCAGCTCGTCGCCACGTCGACCGACGAGCAATGCCTGCGACTGCGCAACCGCATTCGCGACCAACAGCGTTTGCTGATCACCAAGCGAATGCGTTGCACGAACCGGTACGATGAACTCGACCGGCACTTCGTGCGTGCCCTGGTGTAACCACTGGAAGAACGCGTGCTGGCCATCGGTTCCGGTGTGGCCCCACAGCGCCGGCGCCGTAGGCCCGTCGACCGGCGCGCCGTCGCGCGTGACGCGTTTGCCGTTGCTCTCCAGTGTCAGCTGCTGCAAAAACGCCGGGAGGCGCGCGAGCGCCTGCGCATACGGAACGACAATTCGCTGTGTGTGGCCGAGCGCACAGGCATTCCACCAGCCGATCAAACCCAAGACAATCGCTAGATTTTTTGCGGCCGGCGTTTCCCGAACGTGCGCGTCCATCGCAGCGGCGCCGGCGAGGAGCTCGTCAAATGTTTCGTACCCATGACGGATCGCGATCGACAAACCGACGGCCGACCAAAGCGAATAGCGGCCGCCGACCCAATCCCACATCGGCAGCACGTTGTCGCGGACGATGCCGAATTCAGCGGCGGCGGCGACGTTGGCCGTGACGCCGATGAAGTGCCGCCCGACATCGCTCGGCGGAAGGGCCGCCGATAACCATCCGCGCGCGCTCAGCGCATTCGCAAGCGTCTCCTGCGTCGTGAACGTTTTCGAAACGACAATGAAAAGCGTCGTCGCTGGATCGCGATCGGCAAGTGCGCGCGAGAGGTGCTCAGGATCGACGTTCGATACGAACGAAACATCGATTGCGCGGGGACCCGCAGAAATCGCGTCACAGACGAGCCGCGGACCGAGGTCCGAGCCGCCGATGCCGATATGCACGACCGAGTTGAGCGGCAATCCGGTCGCGCCGATTCGCCCGCCTTCGTGCATCGTCTGCGAAATGTCGCGCATCCGCGACTGCGTCGCGCGAATGTCCGGAATGACGTCGCGACCGTCGACCAGAAGCGGCGTGTCATTGCGCTGCCGCAACGCTGTGTGCAACGCCGGGCGGCCCTCCGACAGATTGATTTTCTCGCCAGCGAAGAGCGCGGCGACCCAGTGCGGCACGTTCGACGCCTCGGCGTGCGCGACCAGCAACGCGAGCGCATCGGGCGTCAGTCTCTCCTTCGAGAAATCGACGCGCCAGTCGCCCCATTCGAGCGTCATCCGCGGCACGCGCGACCGGTCATTCGCGAACAGGTCGATCAACCGCTCGCGGCGCAACGCGCGGGCGGCGCCGGCAATCAGATCGGGAACCGATGACATATCGAATAGCGTTGGGGATGCTCGCATTGCATCGTAGCAAACTTCGCGGGCCTCGGAGGGCGCGGCACCGATGAACGGCGCACCGAGGGACCCATGACGCGTATAATTTTTGCTTGGGTCGAGAGCGGTCGTCGACCCTTTCTCTCATGCGCATCCTGCTTTCCAACGACGACGGCTACTTCGCCCCCGGCCTCGAACAACTTGCGGCGGCGCTTGCGCCCCGCGCCGAGATCACCGTTGTCGCCCCCGAGCGTGATCGCAGCGGCGCTTCCAATTCGTTGACGCTCGACCGCCCGTTATCGGTTCGGCGCGCGCCCAACGGATTCCTTTTTGTCAACGGCACGCCCACTGATTGCGTGCATCTGGCGGTGACCGGCCTTCTCGATCAGCTGCCGGATATGGTGATTTCCGGCATCAATCTCGGCGCCAACATGGGCGACGACACGATCTATTCGGGCACGGTCGCCGCCGCAACCGAAGGCTACTTGCTGGGCATTCCATCAATCGCCATTTCGCTCGCCTCGAAGACGGCGCGCCATTTCGAAACGGCGACACAGATCGCCATTGATCTGGTCGAGCGCCATGCGCGCCGGACCGCTAGTCCGTGGCTGCTCAACGTCAACGTCCCCGATGTGCCCCGTCACGATATCAATGGAATCAAGATCACGCGGCTCGGGCGCCGGCATCGCGCCGAAGACGTGATCCGCACCGAGAGCCCGCGCGGGGAGACCGTGTATTGGGTCGGTGCCGCAGGTCCCGCTGCCGATGCCGGTGACGGCACCGATTTTCATGCGGTCGAGGAGCGCTTCGTGTCGGTGACCCCGCTGCAGATCGATCTCACCAATCGCGATCAAATGACGGATGTCGGCGTATGGCTCGAGCGTTGAACCGCCGGCGTTCGCAGCGATAGGGACGCGGCAATGGGGACGCGCGGGCCGACGCACACCGGCATCGGGATGACGTCGGATCGCACGCGCGCGCGGATGGTCGAGCGGCTGCGCGTAGAAGGTATCCGCGACGAGATCGTGCTCGCTGCGATCAACGCCGTTCCACGCCACATTTTCGTCGACGAAGCGCTTGCCATTCGTGCCTATGATGATGCGCCGCTGCCCATCGGCGAAGGTCAGACGATCTCGCAACCGTGGGTCGTTGCGCGAATGACGGAATTGGCGCGAAGCGGCGGCGCTCTCGATACCGTGCTCGAGATCGGCACCGGATGCGGCTATCAGACGGCTGTCCTCGCGCACATCGCGAACACCGTTTATACCGTTGAAAGAATCGGCGCGCTCGTCGCGAAGGCGCGGCGCAACCTGCAGGCGCTCAAGATCAAGAACGTACGGCTGAAGCATGGCGACGGCAGCTCCGACCTTGGCGAAGATCTCACCGTGGATGCGATCATCGTGACGGCGGGCGCGACCCACGTTCCGACGGCGCTCTTTCGTTATCTGCGAGCGACGGGACGCATGGTGCTGCCGCTCGCGAATCCCGACGATGCGGGCACGCAGCGGCTTACCGTCATCGAAGAGGTGGGGAATGGCTATCGAGAACAGACATTCGATGCGGTAAGATTCGTTCCACTGTTGCCGGGAATCGCGTGAACGTTGCACGGAATCCCGCGCTGCTTCAATCGATGTCATTGCGCTTGCCGATTCTTACTCGACGATCAGCCGTACGGGCGCCCATCGTTGCGCCGTTGTTGATTCTGCTGCTCTTCGTGGGGTGCGCAACGCGAGAACCGGCGCCGGTGGAGGATCGCGCGGCGAGGCCGCCGCCAAACGCTGCGACCGGGATCCCCACTTCGCCTCCTGCTCCGACTGCGGCGGAAACCGAGGCGCGGCCGCAGACCTATACGGTGAAGCGCGGCGACACGTTGCATCAAATCGCGCTCGACAACGGGCTCGACTATCGCGAGCTTGCGGCGTGGAACAACCTCGAGAATCCGAACGTCATTCGCGTCGGCCAAGTGCTTCGCATCGCGGCGCCGACCGAAGGTGCAGCGCCACCCACTGCAACCGGCGTGACGACGACGCCGCTACGCGTGCCGCCGCCGGTCGTGGCCGAGGGGAAGCCCGCGCCGCCGCCAGCTGTCGCGCGTGCGGGGGACAACGTGAAATCCGCGCCGAAGGCGTTGAAGGAGCCGTATTCCGAGCAGGCGGTGCGCGAGCTGACCGCGGCGGGCGCAACGTCGGCTGCCACCGCGCCAACGCCGGGGCCGCCGGATGGCATTGCGGTCGCGCCGTCGCGTCCCGACGCAAAGGGCGAAGCCGCTCGGCTGCCGCAGAGCGGCAACGGTGACGACGATCGGCTGGATTGGTCGTGGCCCGCGAAGGGAAAGTTGATCGGCGCATTTTCCGAGACCGCGAATCTCAAAGGCATTGATATCGCGGGTACGGCAGGCGAACCGGTGCTCGCGAGCGCGCCGGGCCGAGTCGTGTACGCCGGCACTGGGCTTCGCGGCTACGGCAAACTGATCATCATCAAGCACAACAACATCTACCTGTCGGCGTATGCGCACAACCGCGAGATCCTAGTCAAAGAAGGTCAGCAAGTCGCAAAAGGACAGAAGATCGCCGAGATGGGGAACACGGACGCCGAGCAAGTGAAGCTGCATTTCGAGATTCGGCGGCTGGGCAAACCGATGGATCCCGTGCGGTATTTGCCGCCGGCATGAAGTCGACCTCGGCTGTCGACATCCCGGTGCGCGATGACGTCGCGACCACGAGCGACGCCGCCGAGCCTTACGACACGGTCTCGTTCGAGCTGCCGCTCGACGCGCCCGGCCCAGGGCTGACGGCCGACTTTGTCGTCGACTTGACCCAGCTTTATCTGAACGACATCGGCGCACACCCGTTGCTCACGCCGCCGCAGGAGCTCGCGCTGGCGCGCGCAATGCGTACGGGCGATTTCTCGGCGCGCCAGACGCTGATCGAGCGCAATCTCCGTCTCGTGGTGAGCATTGCGCGACACTATCTGCATCGCGGGCTCGCACTGCCGGATCTCGTCGAAGAAGGCAATCTGGGCCTGATCCACGCACTCGAAAAATTCGATCTCGAGCGCGGGTTCCGTTTTTCGACGTATGCAACCTGGTGGATTCGGCAATCGATCGAACGTGCGGTGATGAGCCAATCGCGCACGATTCGCCTGCCTGCGAGTGTCGTGAAGGAGATGAATGTCGTGCTTCGCGCGATGCGTCATCTGGAGACGCACGCGCCCGCCGGCGAGCGCGATACAACGCTCGAGGACGTCGCGCATCTGCTTGGCAAAGACGTAGGTGAAGTCGAGCGCCTGCTGCGTTATCGCGAGCAGCCGGTATCGCTCGACGCGCCGCTCGACCACGATCCGGCGCTCACCGTACGGGACAGCGTCGCCGATGATGCAGCCGTCTCGCCGGAATTAATGCTGCACGTGAGCAGCATCGAGCGCTTCGTCGGCGAATGGCTGGCCGAGCTGACCGACCGACAGCGGCTTGTCATCGAGCGCCGTTACGGATTGAACGGTTGCGACGTCGCGGCGCTCGACGAGCTCGCATCCGAGTTGGGCGTCACACGCGAGCGGATCCGCCAGATTCAAGTCGAAGCGCTCGAAAAGCTACGTGGAAGGATCGCGCGGAAAGGCTTCGAGAAAGAAGATTTCCTTTAGCCCCCTTCACGCTGCATGGCGAAGCCGCAGCGGCGAAGGCAGAGCGCCGATCGCATGCTTGAGCGTCGCAATCAGCGCCGCGCGCTCACGACTCTCCGCAGCGAGATTTCCATAGCGTAGCGTCGCGTACGCCTCGCCGATCGCTTTCAGCGCGATTCCGAATTGCGGCCATCGCGCCGCGGCGCGCTCGACGAACGCGAGGGGCCCTTCATATGGATGCCGCGGCAATCCGGCGCGCGAAAGCCGGCGGCAGACATCTTCCCAGAGCACAAGCGCGCGCTCCTGACGTCGGCGGCGAATGGCGAGCCACAGCAGAACGGCGCCTCCCCACACGCCCGCGACGAAGGTGAGACCGCCGACGACTTGCCACGGCGAGAACAGATCGAGGCTCCATTCGTGCCACAGCGCGCGTTGGCGGTCGTAATTGAAATCGATGACGTGCCGCCGCCAGCCGTGATTCACCGCGTCCCACGCAAGACCGAGATCCTTGAGCCAACCACCGTCGAAACGGGCAAAGAGCGGCACCGATTCGCCGGCGGGAAGCGCGCTCGCGAGTCCACGTTCAACGCGCGATGGCGCAACGGCGGCGGTCGGGTCGTAGCGGCGCCAGACGCCGTCGACCAGCGCTTCCGCCCACGCGTGCGCATCCGACTGGCGCACGATCATATAGCCGCCATTCGGATTGATTTCCCCGCCTTGGTAGCCCGTCACGACACGCGCCGGAATGCCGGCCGCCCGCAATAGAACGACGAACGAGCTTGCATAGTGCTCGCAAAATCCGCGGCGCGACTCGAACAGGAACTGATCGACCGGCTCGCGTTCGAGCAACGGCGCCGCCAGCGTATAAACGAACGGCTCGTTGCGGTAGAACTGAAGCACTGCGTTGATGAACGCGGCGTCATCCGCAACATTCGCGCGAAGGTCGCGCGCGAATTCGACGCTGCGTCGGTTGCCCGCGGGCAGCCGAAGATTTGCGCGGGCTTCGAACACCGATGTCGCAGGATAGGCGCTGCGCAGATTCGAGACTTGCGTGTAGCGCAGCGGCTGCAGGATCGGCGCCCGCGCAATCAGTTGCTGATCGCGCGTAAGGCCCAGGAATATCGACGGCGGAGTAGCGGCGCCGCTTTCACTGTCGACGCGAGGCAATGCGGCGGGAAGATCGAGCGCAAAAAGCCATGGCTGGCCGCTGGGCTCGAGCGTGACCGTGTACGTGATGTTCTTGCCGCTATTGGGTATCTGGACGCTGCCGAGCTGGGGATTGGCGGCACTCCAGACGCGTCCATCAAAACGCGACAGCACCGGTCCGCGCCAATAGCGTTGCGACGGCCGCGGCGTCGGGCCCTCGAAGTCCACCCGGAACGCAACGTCGTCGGACAGCGTAAGCTCGGTGAACATGCCGGGTGTCATCGTGTCGGACAAACCAGTCCGCGCGCTGCGATCGGTCGGCAGTCCCCACAGCGGTCCGGTGAGACGCGGAAACATCACGAACAGCAACAGAGCGATCGGCAGACCCTGCGCCATTAACGTCAACGTGCGAACGAGCGTTGCGCGCCAATCGCGTTGACGTTCGAGGGAATCCGTCGAGCGCTCGAGCGCGTCGAGTGCGCCACCCAGGATCATCAACGCCGGCGCCGCGGCGAGCGCGGCAAACATCGATTGATTGGAAAGAAACGGCGTGATCAGCAGAAACGTTGCGAGACAGACGAGCAACGTTCCGTCGCGTCGCGCGCGTGCCTCGAGAAACTTGATGCCGCACAGCACGAACAGAAATGCGACGCTGGGCTCGCGACCCAGAAGATAGCCATACCACTGCCGGATGCCGAACGCGATCACGACCGCGAAGACTGCAAGCGCCCATGACGGCAGCTCCGTGAGCGCCGCAAAATAGCGTGCGCGGCGTTGCGATATCAAGAACACGCGTAGCGCGACGAGCGCCAGTCCAAGCGCTGCGATGCCGAGCGGCAGGTGCGCGGCTTGCGGCAACATCGCCGCGACCATCAACGCACCGAGCCAGCGCACTTGAATCGGCGCCAGGATGTCGGCTCGCGGCGTTACAGCGCGCGTGCCGTTAAAAAAACGGAATGGCGCGGGACGCGAATTCACGTTCGGTCCGCAGGAAACAGCGCCAGCGTCGAGAGTGCGAGACGACGGTGCTCGCGTCCCTGGCCGAGGGCGAGCGCAGCGCCGGGCAAGCGAAGCTCGAATGGCCGTGCTGCGCGTTCCGCGGCGAGAACCCAGGCCGTGAGCCGCGACAATTTCGCTTCGGCGGAAAGCTCGCGCGGCAACGCCGCGTAGTCGAGCGTCACCGGACCGCCGCCGCCAGTGCCGTCGAACGCTTTGGTGAACCAGCCGGCGCCGCGCGCGACCGCCTTCCATGCAACGCGTTGCGGCGGATCGCCGCGTTGGTATTCGCGTATGCCGGCAAGATCGGCGTCGCCGCCGCGCCCTGTCGCGAATGCGTCCGGGCCGCCCGGCCCTTGCGGCAACGGCGGTGCCGAGGCCTCGGGCTTCGGATAAGCGATTCCCTCCAGCGGAAAATGTACGTAGGCCCAGCCGCGCCACAGTCCGAGCGGAAAGTCGGACGACAACGTCAGCCGGCCCAGCGGGATGCGACCGCGCTTCGCTGTGGGAGCGAGCAAGGTGAGCGTCAGCGCAGCGCCCGCGCGGACATCCGATAAGACATGCGTGCCGCGCGCCTGCAGCTTGATTTCGCTACGCGCCGACGCACCTCCCATCAGCTCGACGGAGAACGCCAGGCGCTCGCCGGCGAATGTGTCGCCGGCGGCGAGGGGGCGCACCTTGATTCCGGCGAGATTGCGAAACGTATGCAGCAACGCGGCAGCGACCAGACCCGAAACGAAAAACGTGACGCCGAGACCGAGCGATAGACTGTAGTTGAGCGATGCGATCAGCATGACGCCGAGCGTGAGCACCAACATGAAGCCGCGGCGCGTCGGCAGGATGTAGATGCGCGAATGACGCAGAATGACCGGATCGCGATCGGCGGGTGACGTGCGAAACGCGCGCTGCCGCACGCGCGCGATCCAGTTCGCGGGCCAGGCAGCCTGCGATGCGCTCGTTAGCACGAACGGTCCTTACGGCAACGCCACTGCGCGAATCAACGCATTCGCTTCGACCGCGCCTGAGCGCGCGCCGCCGGCCAGCCGGTGCCCTGCGACCGCAGCGAAGACGGCTTGCAGGTCTTCGGGAAGCGCCATCGAGCGGCCATGAATCAGCGCCATCGCGCGCGTGGCGGCGATCAGCATCAATCCTGCGCGTGGGCTCAATCCGCGCCGGGCACCGGGGTCGCCCTTTGCGCCCGCTAGGTGTCCGCGCGAAGCAGCCAGCAATGCCTGCACGTAATCGAGCAGAGCCGGTGCGACGTGAATCTGCGCTGCATCGCGCTGCCACTGCGCGAGCGTCGGCGGATCGCAGAGCGCCGGCAGTTCGGAAAGCTGGGCACGACGGTCGCCGCTCATCAGCAGCTCGCGTTCTGCATCGGCATCGGGATAACCAAGCTCGATCGCCAGCAGAAAACGGTCGAGCTGCGATTCCGGCAACGGATAGGTGCCGATCTGCTCGACAGGATTTTGCGTGGCAATGACAAAGAACGGATCGGGTAGCTTGCGCGTCTGGCCATCCATCGACACTTGCCGCTCTTCCATCGCCTCGAGCAGCGCGCTTTGCGTCTTCGGCGGCGCGCGGTTGATCTCGTCCGCCAGCACGACCGAATGAAAAATCGGCCCCGGGAGAAATCGAAACGCTTGGGCGTTCTCGTCATAGATGGAGACGCCGAGCACGTCCGCGGGCAAGAGATCGCTCGTGAATTGAATGCGCGCGTAGTTAAGACCGAGCGTCGTCGCCAGCGCCTGGGCTAGCGTCGATTTGCCCACGCCGGGGATGTCTTCAATCAGCAGGTGACCGCGCGCGAGCAGACACGCCAGCGCAACCCGTAACGGGTCGGTTTTGCCGACGACGACGCGGGAAAGTTGTTGCAGGACGGCGCCGAGGCGCTCAGCCACCGGAACCGACGATTGCGAAAGTGGGCGGACCGTCATGAGTTGGAGGTGCGTCGCGAGAGCGGAATATTCGCACTGTAGCGTGGGGAAGGCCGGCTCGTCATTACGGCCACCATGGCGTTACACTCCGTTCAGCGGTGGAAAAGAGCCGTCCGGCCACCATGAGCGCCGAAGGGCCGTCCCGAGGCGCGAATTGCTCCCCCTATGGGGGCAGCGCAGCGGCCGCATTGGCCAACCCGGCCGCAAGCGTGGGGGTTCTAGATGCCAACCGCCTATTTGACACATCCCTCGTGTTTGTTGCACGAAATGGGTCCCTACCATCCCGAATGTCCGGATCGGCTGACCGCGATCAGCGACCGGCTGATCGCCGCGGGCATCGACGGCTATCTGCAGCATTACACGGCGCCGAAAGCCACACGCGAGCAGATCGCCCGCGTTCACGGCGAGCGCTATATCGATGAGATCGTGCGAGCCAGCCCTGCCACCGGCTTGCATTTCGTCGATCCCGATACCGCGCTCAACCCCCATACGCTCGAAGCGGCCTTTCACGCTGCGGGCGCCGTTGTCAAGGCCGTCGACCTCGTGGTGGCGGGAGAGTGCAACCGAGCATTTTGCGCGGTGCGTCCGCCGGGACACCATGCCGAGCAGTCGCGCGCCATGGGGTTTTGCCTGTTCAACAATGTCGCGATCGGGGCGGCGCATGCACTTGCTGCACATGGACTCTCGCGCGTCGCGATCGTTGATTTCGACGTGCACCACGGCAACGGCACCGAGGAAATCTTTACCGGCGATCATCGCGTCCTGATGGTGTCGACTTTCCAGCACCCGCTGTATCCGTACTGTGGTGTAGACAACGACGATCCCAAAATGGTCAACATCCCGCTCTCGCCGGGCAGCGGCAGCACCGAATTTCGCACGGCCGTGCGTGACCATTGGCTGCCTGCGCTGGAAGAGCATCAACCTGAGCTGATATTCGTTTCCGCGGGCTTCGATGCGCACCGGGAGGATCCGCTCGCGAATCTCAAATTCGTCGAAGCCGATTACGGCTGGGTCACGCGCGAGATCGCCCAGGTGGCGGCAAAGTACGCAGAAGGGCGAATCGTCTCGTCCCTCGAAGGCGGCTACGCGCTGTCGGCGCTGGGTCGAAGTGTGACCGAGCATGTGCGGGAGCTCGTTGCTGCCTAGGTGGCCGGCACATGGAACGACGAAGTTTTTTGCGCACATGTGCGCTTGCGGGGAGCGCCGTTGCTTTCGCTTCGCGCGAATCCGTATGGGCTGATGCAGCACCCCGTTATTACGCGAAGACTCGGCTCGTTGACATCCACGGCAATTCGATTCGGATCGGCGCTCTTGCCGAAGACACGAATTTCGTCTTTCACTATCCGTATGCCTCGACGCCGTGCTTTTTGCTGAAACTCGGACGCAGCGTTGCGGCCGCCAACGATTTACGTCGAGAAGACGGCGCCACCTATGCATGGCAGGGCGGCGTCGGCCCCGGCCGCAACTTGGTTGCATTCTCCGCGATCTGCGCCCACAAGCTGGCTTACCCGACGCGCGACGTTTCGTTCATCCGGTTTCAAAAAGACCGCTCGCCCACATCGACCGGAAATGTCATTCATTGCTGTGCCGACCACAGCATCTACGATCCGGCCGCCGGCGCACGCGTCGTCGCCGGTCCGGCGCCGCAGCCGCTTGCCGCGATTGTCCTTGCGCATGATCCGGCACGCGACGAGCTCTACGCGCTTGGAACGATCGGCCCCGAGCAGTTCGATGCGTTCTTCGTCAAATACGATGTGCGCCTGTCGCTCGAGTACGGATCGAATCGCGGTCGCACCCTGGTGACGGAAACCGCGGTCGTGCGCGAGCTCGAAAACTATTGCAAGACGACAATCCGGTGTTGAGCGCGGTGGCAGCGAGCGCCGACGCGGCGATCGCCGTTCGCGATCTCGTCAAACGCTATGACGACGTGCTCGCCGTCAATGGCATCTCCTTCGCAGTTCGCCGAGGTACGACGACGGCGCTTCTCGGCGGCAACGGCGCAGGCAAAACCACAACGCTGTCGATCCTGCTCGGCGTGCTCACCCCAACCTCCGGCGCGATCAGCGTGCTCGGTGTCGACATGCTGCGGTCGCGTTACAAGGCGTTGCCGCGGATGAATTTCACGTCGCCGTATGTCGACCTGCCGAAACGTTTGACCGTGCGCGAAAACCTGCGCGTCTTCGCCGATCTGTATGGTGTCGTGAATCCGCGCGAGCGGATCATCGAGCTCAGCGAAGAATTCGATCTTGGGTTGCTGCTCAAACGGCCATACGGCGAATTGTCGGCCGGTCAGCGCACGCGCGTGTCGCTTGCCAAGGCGTTGATCAATCGGCCCGAAGTTCTGCTGCTCGACGAGCCAACGGCATCGCTCGACCCCGATGTCGGCGATCGGATGCGCACCTATCTCGAGACCTACCAGCGCGCGAGCGGCTGCACGGTGCTGCTCGCTTCGCACAACATGATGGAAGTCGAGCGGATGTGCGATGACGTGATCATGCTGCGCGCGGGACTTCTCGTCGATCAAGGCGCGCCCGACGCGCTGGTTGCGCGCTACGGTCGCGACAGCATGGAAGAAGTGTTTCTGGATATCGCGCGCGGGCGCGCAGGTCTCGATGAGGCGGAGTCTGCGACCGCGGAGGGCGTGCGATGAGCGTTGGTCAGGCCGCCGTCGCATTGTATCCACAGACCGGCGTGGCCGCCTCCGCGCGGCGCGTACGCGCACTGATTCGTCGCCACGCGTACCTGTTGCTCAAATCGTGGCCGCGGCTCGTGTCGATGATCTACTACCCGACGGTGACGATGGTCCTGTGGGGGTTCGTCACGATCTATCTCAAGCCCACGAACAGTTTCCTTCAAAGCGCGCCGGGATTTTTCCTGGGCGCCGTGCTGTTGTGGGACGTGCTGTTCCGGGGGCAGCTCGGCGTGTCGCTGACGTTCATCGAAGAGCTCTACGCGCGGAACCTCGGCAATCTGTTTGTCAGTCCATTGCGTTATTACGAATTGGTCGCTGGTCAATTGGTGATGAGCGTCCTTCGCACG
The DNA here is from genome assembly GCA_005881895.1 of Betaproteobacteria bacterium. Classification (GTDB taxonomy): domain Bacteria; phylum Pseudomonadota; class Gammaproteobacteria; order Burkholderiales; family Casimicrobiaceae; genus VBCG01. The sequence continues at coordinate 22,133 of VBCG01000034.1, read as the reverse complement.
CTGATCGGCGTGGGCGGCGCGTGCGCCTTTGCATGGGTGCTGTTCCACTATTCGATTTTTTCGTACGGACTTCCGCTGATTGCTTTCTTCGCGAACCTCCTGATGTTCGGCTGGGCGATCGGCCTCGCGGTTTCGGGAATGGTCCTGCGCTGGGGATTGGGTGCCGAGGAGCTCGCGTGGGCTGCGATCTTTCTGTTCGCGCCGGTGTCGGGCGTCTATTATCCGATCGCCGTATTGCCTTCCGCTCTGCAGGCGATCGCGTACGCGATGCCATCGGCGTACGTGTTCGAAGGCATGCGTGCGGTGCTGCTGTCGCAGACGTTCCGGTGGGACCTGCTGCTGCGGGCATTTGCGCTCAACATCGTGTACATCGCGATCGGAATCGTGTTGTTCCGCGTCGCGATCGCCTACGCGCGAAAACGCGGGATGCTGCTGCAGATGGGCGAGTAATCACGAATTCTAATACCTGCGGCTGCGCCCACATCCGGACGAGCCGGTGATAGCACGCGGTCAGCTGGATGATTTCTGGATCCAGAATACGACGCCAAGGCATGCGCCCCGCGTGACCGGCGCGACGTAGTGGACGCGTATCGACGGGGCAATCGCGCGACCGTCATCCGTCATTTCGTCGACTTGCTGATTGCGTTTTTGTTGCGCGGCCGATGCACCGGCGGTGACGCGGCCGTCAAGCCACGGCGCGCGCACCGCGAGATCACGCAGTTCACTCAACTCTACTGTCGTCAGAATCTGCGGAAGCTAGAACATCGGTGATCGGTGGCAGGAGAGCGTTACATGACCAACGCAGCCGCGACGCGACGTCCCTCGGCGACGAGGATATTGAAGGTTCGACATGCGGCACCGGTGTCCATTACCTCGACGCCGACGTGTGCTGACGAGAGTGGTGTGGTCAAGCGCGGATGCGGAAACCGCTGGGTCGCGCCGGTTCCCAGCAGCACGATCTCGGGCGCGTAATCGAGCAATCGCGCGAAATCGTGTTCGGTGAGCGCATCGAAGCCGGCCGGCGCCCAGCCTTTAGCGATGGTATCGGGCAGCAACACGACGTTCTCGCGATATTCGTCCATTCCGATGCGAACCCAGCCAACGCCAAAGCCCGTGACGATGTTGGATGCCGGAGTCTGAAGATGAAGTTTCATTGTTGCAGAATCGGGCCCCCACGCCTGCGGCTTTCGCCGCTGCGCTGCCCCCCGAGGGGGAGTAATTCGCGCCTTGGGACGGCCCGGCGGCGCTCATCGCAAATTGCGGCAATTGCGCCAATTGGTTACGATTATAGATAGTTGTCGTTGCCCGCTCACCGCCACCCTCACGCACACGCGGCCCGCCACGACCTCTACGTCGCTCGGACGGTTCCGGGCGCTTACGCTAGAAGGGCTTCGAATGTCCGCTCCAGAAACCGAATTTGCGCGCTTGACGCGCCTGCCGCCGTACATTTTTTCGATTACCTCCGAGCTCAAGATGGCCGCACGCCGGCGCGGCGAGGACATCATCGACTTCGGCATGGGAAATCCCGACGGCCCGACGCCGCCGCACATTGTCGCGAAGCTCGTCGAAACGGTGCAGCGCGGGGCTATTCGGTTTCGAAAGGCATTCCGCGATTGCGGCGGGCGATCTGTCACTGGTACGCGCGCCGCTGGGGTGTCGAGTTCGATCCCGACCACGAAGCGATCGTCACGATCGGGTCGAAGGAAGGCATCGCGCATTTGGTGCTCGCCACATCGGGCCGCGGCGACACTGTGCTCGTCCCCAATCCGAGCTATCCGATCCACATCTACGGGCCGATCATCGCCGGCGCCGATATTCGTCAAATACCGCTCGCGCCGGGAATCGATTTCTTCGCCGAGCTCGAGCACACGATCAAGATGAGCTTTCCCAAGCCGCGGATGCTCATTCTGAATTTCCCCGCGAATCCGACCGCGCAATGCGTTGAGCTGCCGTTCTTCGAAAAGATCATCGCCTTGGCGCGCGAATATGGTATCTACGTCGTGCACGATCTCGCGTACGCCGACATTTGCTTCGACGGCTGGAAAGCGCCGTCGATCATGCAAGTGCCGGGTGCGCGCGATGTCGCCGTCGAGTTCTTCACGATGTCGAAAAGCTACAACATGGCGGGCTGGCGGATCGGCTTCATGGTCGGCAACCGCGATCTCGTGCACGCGCTCGGCCGCATCAAGGGCTATCACGATTATGGGACGTTCACGCCGCTGCAGGTCGCCGCGATCGCCGCGCTCGAAGGGCCGCAAGATTGCGTTACAGAAATCTGTGCGCGCTACCAGTCGCGGCGCGACGTACTGGTCAAAGGCCTGCACGAATCCGGTTGGAAGGTCGACACGCCGAAGGCGTCTATGTACGTATGGGCGCAAATCCCTGATGCTTACGCGAAAATGGGCTCGCTCGAATTCTCGAAGGCGCTGTTGGCCAAGGCGAAGGTCTCGGTTTCACCGGGGATCGGCTTCGGCGAGTTCGGCGACGGCTACGTGCGATTTGCGATGATCGAGAACGAGGCACGCACGCGTCAGGCGATCAGGGGGATCAAGCAGATGTTTCGCGAAGACGGACTTCTGTAATGTCCGACGCCACAATGAAGCCGTTGCAAGTGGGGCTGATCGGCTTCGGCACCGTCGGCAAGGGTGTGTTCGACGTGCTCCGCCGCAACGAAGAGGAGATCACGCGCCGCGCGGGAAGGCCGATCCGCATCACCTGGATCGCCACGCGCACGCTCGATCGCGCGCGAGACGGCACGCGCGGCGTCGATGGCGTCAATCTCACCAACGATTCCGCCGTCGTCGTGCGCCATCCCGATATCGACATCGTGTGCGAGCTGATCGGCGGCGTCGAGCCCGCGCGCTCGATGGTGCTCGACGCGATCAGCAGGGGCAAGCACGTCGTCACCGCGAACAAGGCATTGCTCGCGCAGCACGGCAACGAAATCTTCGCAGCGGCGTCGGACAAGGGCGTGATGGTCGCGTTCGAGGCGGCGGTCGCCGGCGGCGTTCCGATCATCAAAGCGTTGCGCGAAGGATTGACCGCCAACCGGATCGAGTGGATCGCCGGCATCATCAACGGCACGTCCAATTTCATATTGTCCGAAATGCGCGAAACGGGCGCATCGTTTGCCGACGCCCTCAAGGAAGCGCAGGCGCGCGGATACGCGGAGGCCGATCCCACCTTCGACGTCGAAGGCATCGACGCCGCGCATAAGCTGTCGATCATGTCGGCGATTGCCTTCGGCGTGCCGATGCAATACGAAAAGGCCTATGCCGAAGGTATTTCGAAGCTCACCCGCGAGGACCTTCGCTACGCCGAGGAACTGGGTTACCGCATCAAGCTGCTGGCGATTACGCGCCGCGCGAAAAACGGCATCGAGCTTCGCGTGCATCCAACGTTGATACCGACGAAGCGTCTGATCGCCAACGTCGAAGGCGCGATGAACGCGGTGCTCGTCAAAGGCGATGCGGTCGGCGCGACGCTCTATTACGGCGCAGGTGCCGGCGCCGAGCCCACGGCGAGCGCCATCATCGCGGACCTGGTCGATGTCACGCGGATGCACACGGCCGATCCGAATCATCGCGTCCCGCATCTTGCTTTCCAGCCGGACCAGTTGACCGATGTGCCGTTCCTGCCGATGGGCGAGGTAGAGACGAGCTATTACCTGCGAATGCGCGTCGACGACAAGCCCGGCGTGCTGGCGGACATAACGCGCATCCTCGCCGATCGCGACATCTCGATCGATGCGATGATCCAGAAAGAGCCTTCCGAAGGCGAATTCCAGACCGACATCATTCTGTTGACCCATCGGTCGATTGAAAAACGCGTCGTCGACGCGATCGCCCACATCGAGGCGTTGCCGACCGTCCGCGACAAAGTCGTCCGGATTCGACTCGAGCAGCTCAACTGATCTCCAACTGATGCGCTATATCAGCACCCGCGGCGCGTGGGCGAACGATCCACAACCGTTTCGCGCGATTCTGCTCGAGGGACTCGCGCCTGACGGCGGCCTCGCCGTCCCTTTGCGTTATCCGCGCTTCTCCGCTGCTGAATTCGAAGCGCTGCGTCCGCTGGGTTATCGCGATCTGGCGAGCGTCGTTCTTGCGCGGTTCATGACCGATATTCCCGAAGGCGACCTTCGCGCGCTGGTCGACAAAACGTATCGAAAGGAAACGTTCGGCAGCGACGACGTGACGCCGCTGGTGACACTGGAGCCAGGGTTTTCGCTGCTTCGGGCATCGAACGGACCGACGCTTTCGTTCAAGGACGTCGCGATGCAGTTGATCGGCAATTTGTTCGAATATGTTCTCGCCGGCGAGCGTCGTAGCCTCAACATCCTCGGCGCCACTTCGGGCGATACGGGCAGCGCGGCGGAATATGCGATGCGCGGCAAGCGCGGCATCAGCGTGTTCATGTTGTCGCCGCGCGGGCGGATGAGCCCATTTCAGCAAGCGCAGATGTACGCGCTAGCCGAGCCCAATATCCACAACATCGCGATCGACGGGACGTTCGACGATTGCCAGGCGCTGGTGAAGGCGGTGGCGGGCGACACGGCGTTCAAATCGCGCTGGCGCATCGGCGCGGTCAACTCGATCAATTGGGCACGCGTGGCCGCGCAAGTTGTCTATTACTTCAAGGGCTACTTCGCCGCGACTTCGAACGCAGGTGAGAAGGTCGCGTTCGCGGTTCCCTCCGGCAATTTCGGTAACATTTTCGCGGCATGGGTCGCTCGCGAAATGGGCGTGCCGATCGGGCAGCTGATTCTTGCAACCAATGAAAACGACGTGCTCGACGAATTCTTCCGCACGCTCGCCTATCGGCCTCGAACGGCGGATGAGACGCGCGCGACGTCATCACCGTCGATGGATATCTCCGACGCGTCGAACTTCGAGCGCTACATCTTCGACATTGTCGGCCGTGATCCGGCAGTGGTGCGCGGGTTGTGGGCCGACGTCAGCGACCGAGGCGGCTTCAATCTGGCCGGAACCGCCTACGCCGAGCGGGTACGCGCGTCGGGGTTCGTATCGGCACGAAGCCTCCACGCCGATCGCATCGCCACAATCCGCGAGATCGAATCCCGCTATGGCATCATCATCGATCCGCACACCGCCGACGGTATCAAGGTGGGCCGTGCGCTTCGAGCGAGCGAGCTGCCGTTGATTTGCGTGGAAACTGCTTTGCCGACCAAGTTCGCCCAGACGATCCAGGAAGCGCTCGGCCGCGAACCGACGCGCCCGCGGTCCTTCGTCGGAATCGAATCAAGTCCGCAGCACGTTACTGCGCTTCCACCCGATGCGGCGCGGCTCAAGGCATTCATTGCCGACCACGCGCTTCATTCGTAGCGCGCCACCTTCAGGGTTCCTCTTGCGCTACTTCTTCTCCAGCCTGGGCCGCAATCTCGTCGCGGGGCTGCGGACGTCATTTTTCCTGCCGGTGTCGCGGCTCGCGTTCCGCGTCGATCTTGCGCAGCTGGTGGCGTTGTTCGTCATTTCGGCGCTGCTCGATCTGCTGCGCGATTGGCTACGCACCGATTCGGATCGCGTTTTTTCCCTGCTGGGCGCCGGCACGGAGCTGTATGGCGCCGGCGTGTTGCTGTTCATTGCGGCGATACTCGCGCTCGCCTATCGGCAACGCGGGATGATGCTGCGAATTCCACTCATTGTCCTCGCCGCATTGCCGTCGTTGCAGATCGCGCTGGAGATTCCGACGCTGCTGCGCGACATGACGGGGGCACCCCTCGTCAGTGCAACCGCCTACTATGTCGTGCTCACCTGGATCGTCGTAGTCTTCATCCGTTGCATGGCGCTCGCCATGGCGCCTTCAACGACGGTGCGAGTCTGGCGCGCACTCGCGGGAGGGTTGCTGCTTGCCGCGCCGATCTGGTTTGGCACCGAGCTCGCGCCCAATGATCCGTGGTTTGCGAAACCCTCGGCGCAAACGGAAGAGAACGGCGGACTCAACGCCGGATCAGAGCCGGTGCTGGCTACGCAATCGTTTCTGCTGGATCAACTGCTGGGCAAGCTCGAAGACGAGCGGCCCGGCGTCACCGACCTCTATTTTGTCGGCTTCGCGCCCTACAGCGCCCAGGATGTCTTTCGGAAGGACGTCGAAGCGGCGCAGCACGTGATGGACGAGCGCTGGGGAACGGCGGGGCGCTCGATCGTTCTCGTCAACAATCCGAAGACGCTGTTGTCTGCGCCCTTCGCAACGGTGACAAACCTGCGGGAAGCGTTGAACGAAATCGGCGGCGCGATCGACGTCGACAATGACGTCGTGATGCTTTATCTGGCGAGCCACGGCTCGCGCGACCACAAGCTCGTGGCGACGCAGCCGCCGCTCTCCTTGGTCGAGCTGACGCCCGCGGGGCTGCGGCAAATGCTGGACGACGCGGGCATCGGCTGGCGCATCGTCGTCGTGTCTTCGTGCTTTTCGGGCGGGTACATCGAGCCGTTGAAGGACGAGCGGACGCTGGTGATCACCGCATCGCAGTCGGATCGCATATCGTTCGGCTGCGGCGATCGCAGCGACGCGACATTCTTCGGCGAGGCGTTCTTTCAACGCGGGCTTGCCACGTCCGACTCGTTCGAGGCGGCATTCGACATCGCGCGCAAGCGCGTTGACGAGCGGGAAAAGAGCGAGGGCTATACGCCTGCGTCGAATCCGCAGATCTGGGTCGGGAGTGCGATGAACGAGAAGCTGAAGACGCTTCGCTCGCGCGGACAGCAGGGTACGACTGCGCGGTTAAAATCAAGAAAGACCTGGAAGGGCGACCTCAAAGGAGGAACTCATGCGGCGCTTCTTAGACCTCGTTGCAGCATCGTTGATCGCACTTGCGCCGGCCGCGCCGGCGCACGCTCAGGCGCTTGAAAAACCGAAGATCACGATTGGTGTGGGCGGCAAGTCGCTCTTCTATTACCTACCGCTGACGATCGCGCTTCAAAAAGGGTATTTCAAGTCCGAAGGCCTCGACGTCGAGGTGCAGGACTTTCCCGGCGGCGCCCGCGCACTTCAGGCACTGCTCGGCGGCAGTGTCGACGTCGTCTCAGGCGCGTTCGAGCACACGATCACGCAGCAAGCGAAAGGCCAGAGCATCGAAGCGCTGGTGCTGCAGGGTAAGTACGCCGGCATCGTGCTGGGCATGTCGAAGGCGAAAGCGGCAAGCTACAAGTCGCCGGCCGACTTGAAGGGGATGAAGATCGGCGTCACCGCGCCCGGATCATCGACCAACATGTTCGTCAACGTCCTGCTCGCCAAGGCGAAGCTCCCGCCGGACTCGGTGGCCATCATCGGCGTCGGCGCGACCGCCGGCGCCGTCGCGATCATGAAGCGCGGCGAAATCGACGCGATCTCCAATCTCGATCCGGTCATTTCACAGCTCGAATCCGACGGCGCGATCGTCCCCGTGGTCGACACGCGAACCGCCAAGGGGATGCAGGACGTCTACGGCAGCGCGTATGCGGCCGGTTGCATTTACGTGCCCGTCGACTTCTCGAAAAAGTATCCGAACACGGCACAGGCCATCGTCAACGCGATGGTGCACGCGTTGCGCTTCATTCAGCAGTCAACCCCTGATCAGATCGTCGCCGCCGTGCCGACCGATTATTACACCGACAGGGCGCAGTACAAGGCGGCGCTGGAAAAGAACATCGAGACGTACAAGCATGACGGCTCGATCGGCATCGACGCCGCGCAGGCGGTCTATCGCGATTTGAAGAGCTTCGATCCGCAAATACAAACAGTGCCGGTCGATGTCGCAAAGAGCTTCAACATGACGTTTCAGCAAAAAGCCGCGCAGAACTATCGGTGACGGCTGCGCTCGCTTTCGATCACGTGAGCTGTGCGTTTGCCGAGCGCAACGGCGGAGGTCGCTATATCGCCGTGAAAGACACTTCGTTCGCCGTCGCGCCCGGCGAATTCGTGTCGGTCGTCGGTCCGACCGGCTGCGGGAAATCGACGTTGCTGAATGTCGCGGCGGGCTTGCTCGCGCCGTCCGCGGGACGCGTGCTTGTCGATGGCGCGCCGCTGGCGGCGATCAACAGCCGCGCTGGCTACATGTTTCAAAGCGAGGCGCTGATGCCGTGGCGAAGTGCGCTGGCGAATGTCATCGCCGGCCTCGAATTTCGCCACATGGCGCGTGAAGAAAGCGCTGCGCGTGCTCGCGACTGGCTCCGTCGTGTCGGCCTGACCGGGTTCGAGGACCGTTATCCGCATCAGCTTTCGGGCGGGATGCGCAAGCGCGTGGCGCTCGCGCAAACGTTGATCCTCGATCCACAGATGCTGCTGATGGACGAGCCGTTTTCAGCTCTGGACATCCAGACGCGTCAATTGATGGAGAACGAGCTGCTCGAGCTGTGGTCCGCCGATCGCAAATCGGTGCTGTTCATTACCCACGATCTCGAGGAGGCGATCGCGCTCTCCGATCGTGTCATCGTGTTGTCGGCGGCTCCGGAAACACATCCGCTGGGCGAATTCGGGATCGATTTGCCGCGGCCGCGCGACGTCGCCGAAATCCGGATGTCGCCGCGCTTCGTCGAGCTGCACGAAGCGATCTGGCGCGTGCTCAAATCGGAAGTGCTGAAAGGCTATGCGCAAGCGAAGCGCTGATGCGCGCATTTCACGCGGACGGCTCGCGCTCTATCAGGCGCTGCTCGTCGGGACGCTGTTCGCATTCTGGTATCTGATGACGGAGCCGATCCTCATTTCGGAAGCGAGCGCCAAGAATACGGCGTTTTTTTTCGGCCGTCCGCTGCAGGTGATCAAGGTCGTAATCGAATGGTTCGTGGGTGGCAAGATTTATCCGCATCTCGCCATCACGCTATGGGAAACGCTGCTGGCTTTTGCGATCGGCAGCGTGCTGGGATTGACGATCGGCTTATGGCTTGCGCTCGCACCTACGGCGTCGGCAATCGCCGAACCGTACATTACCGCCTTCAATGCGATGCCGCGCGTGATTCTCGCGCCGATCTTCGCCGTGTGGTTCGGCCTGGGCGTGCTGTCGAAGGTCGCGCTGGGCGTTACGCTGGTATTTTTTATCGTCTTCTTCAATGTTTATCAGGGTGTGAAAGAAGTGAGCCCCGTCGTTCTCGCCAACGCGCGCATGCTCGGCGCGTCGAAACGGCAATTACTGCGGTATATCTACTTGCCGTCCGCAACATCGTGGGTATTCTCGAGCCTGCATACGTCGGTCGGGATGGCGTTCGTCGGCGCCGTCGTCGGCGAGTACCTCGGCTCCGCCCGCGGTGTCGGGTATTTGATCTTGCAGGCGGAAGGCGTGTTCGACATCAACACGGTGATCGCCGGCATTCTGGTGTTGACGTTATTCGCCTTGTTGCTCGATTTCGCCGTTACAAAGATCGAGGCGCGGCTCCTTGTGTGGCGGCCCAAGGCCGCGGAAGCCGCGGAGCTTTAGGAGACACGGTCGCCGTGAAGTGGCCGGGCTCCTATAATGCCCCGGCGGGCCTCGACCAGAAACGACAAAACGCTAAAACTAAGCGCATGGACCTTTCCACTCGCCGCTTTGCCGACGTGGTCGTGGCCGAACCCGCAGGCAGGATCGATTACACCAACGCCGAAGACTTCAAATCCATGCTTTGGCCCGCGCTAGCGCATCAGCCGGAGCGTGGCGCATTCGTACTGGACTTCAGCCGCGTGAGCTACATCAGCAGCGTCGGCTTGCGCGTCCTGATGCTGGCGGCGAAGGAGATGAATGCGGAACAGCGGAAGATCGCCATCGCCGCGCCCCAGCCGGTCGTTCGCGAAATCCTCGAGATCAGTCGTTTCAATCTGATCCTAGCGATTTTTTCCTCCGTTCGCGAAGCGCTCGCGCAATTGTCGCCCGCGGCACTTGCCGCCTATGATACGGTCCCCAAGAGAGGTGCTGCGTGAAGCGCATACGCTTTTGGGGAACCCGCGGCTCCTTGCCGGTCGCGCTCACCGCCGCGGGCGTTCGCCAAAAATTGGTCACCGCGTTACGCGGCGTCAACGGCCGTACGTTTGTCACCGATCGCGACGTGGCCGATTACGTCAACGGGTTGGACCTGCACGTCGGCGGAACCTACGGGGGGCATTCGTCCTGCGTCGAGATCGAGACGGGCGAACCGCACTACGTACTGTGCGACCTTGGCAGCGGCGTCAGACCGTTCGGCGAAGCGGCGTTGGCGCGCCACGGCGCCAAGGCACCGCAGACGTATCACATCTTCATGTCTCACATGCACTGGGACCACATCATGGGGTTCCCGTTTTTTGCCCCCGCCTACATTCCCGGCAACCGCTTGTGCATCTACGGCGGCCACGCGGCTCTCGAGGGCGCGCTGCGCCGGCAGCAGTCGCCGCCATCGTTTCCGGTGGATTTCTCGGCGCTTCGCGCCACGATCGAATTTTTCCGGCTCAAGCCGGACACGCGCCATTCGATTGCCGGGATGGCGGTTACGCTCATACGGCAATACCACAGCGGCGATTCCTATGGTTATCGCTTCGAATCGGGCGGCCGCACCGTTGTCTACTCGACCGATTCGGAACACAAGCTTGCCGATCCGCAAGCGAGCGAAGCGTTCGTCAATTTCTTTCGCGACGCGGATGTGGTCATCTTCGATGCGATGTATTCGCTCGCCGACGCGATTTCCGTGAAAGCGGACTGGGGGCATTCGAGCAACCTCGTCGGAGTTGAATTGTGCCAACGGGCGAGCGCGCGGCATCTGTGCCTGTTTCACCACGAGCCGGCGTCGAGCGACGAGACGATCGCCGGAGTATTGAAAGACACGCGGCGCTATGAAGAGATCACGCGAACTGGCGCGCCGTTGCACGTGAGTGCCGCGTACGATGGCATGGAAATCGATTTGTGACTCCGTCGCCGGTGTCGGGGCCGGCTCGCGGCGCCTCGAGCCGCATTCGAAAAACCGGAATTGTCGTACTCGCCGGACTGGCGTTTGTCTCTTGGCTTGAGCTTGCGCCGCTGGCGCGCCTACAAGCGATTTGGTTCGACGCGTATCAACGGATCGCGCCGCGAGACGTCAGCACGCTGCCGGCCGTCATCGTGGCGATCGACGACAAAAGCATTACCGCCCTTGGCCAGTGGCCCTGGCCGCGATCGACGCTTGCCCGCCTGATTCGAGAAATCTCGCGCGCTCCACCGGCCGTCATCGGGCTCGACATCCTGATGCGGGAGCCTGATCGCTTATCGGCCGAACGTCTGCTCGATCAGATCAGGCAATTCGACATCGAGATCTCCGCGCGGTTATCTGCGATGCCGTCTACCGATGAGGAGCTGGCGCGCGTACTCGCGGATACGTCCGCCGTGCTTCCGCTGGTGGGAACACGCGAGCCTAGCGGGGTCGTCCTTCGTATGACTCCGATGCTGGTGCGCGACACGGACCCGCAACACGATGCGCCGCCGCAACGACTTGACGTACCGAAATTCGACGGCGTTATCGGTAGCCTCGACGAGCTCGATCGAGCGGCGTCCGGACGCGGAGTGATATCAGTGCTGCCCACTGACGGAATCATTCGCCGCGTTCCACTCGTATTTGATATCAACGGCACGCTCGCGCCGGCGCTGTCGATCGAGCTTCTGCGCGTAGCACAACACGCCGAGGCATTCCACTTGCTGACACGCCGAGCTGTGATCAAACGCATTGCGGCGGGCGACTGGAGCACGACGCCCGAAGGCGACGGTGCAGTGCGGCCGTACTACTCGCGCCGCGATCCGCGCCGTTTCGTGTCGGCAGTTGATGTGCTCGACGGCAGGATCGACAACGAACGTCTTCGCCAGAAGGTCGTGTTGGTGGGCGTCACAGGGCTCGGCCTTGCCGACTATCAGAACACACCGCTCAGAGAGTCGATAACAGGGACGGAGGTCCAAGCTCAGTTGCTGGAAAATCTGCTCGACGGGACGCTGCTGTTCCGGCCCGCATGGGCGTGGGTGCCCGAGATCGCGTTGCTCCTTGTTCTGGGCGGATTGTTGATCTTTGCCGCGCCTCGCTGGGCGCCGCAGAGCGCGGGGTTGCTCGCCTTCGGAAGCATCGTCGTTCCCGGTATCGTCGGCTATCTACTCTTCCGCTCGCAACACTGGCTGTTCGATGCCGCAACCCCAGGGCTTGCGCTGATCGTGCTGTCCGGCGTGCTGCTGGTTCTGACGTTCCGCGAAGCGACAAGGCAAAAGACGTTGCTGGAGCGCAGCGTGCAAGCCTCGCGCGAGCAGGCGGCACGGATGGCTGGCGAGCTCGAAGCAGCGCAACGGATTCAAACGGGGATGCTGCCGCGTGCGGATTTGCTGCGTGACGACGATCGCATCGAGCTTGCGGCGGCGATGACGCCGGCGCGCGAGGTCGGCGGTGATCTGTACGATTTCTTTCGCCTCGACGAGCGGCGACTGTTCTTCCTGATCGGCGACGTCGCGGGCAAGGGACTCTCGGCGAGCATTTTCATGGCGGTCAGCAAGGCGTTGTACAAGAGCATGGCATTGCGTGCGCCCGACACCGACATCGGCGCACTGATGGTCGCGGCGAATGCCGAAGTATCGCGCGACAATCCCGACATGTTGTTCGTCACGGTGTTTGCGGCGATTCTCGATCTCGATACCGGTGCCCTCTCGTATTGCAACGCGGGCCATGAAAATCCGTTCCTCCTTTCTTCGGCCGCAGGTCCGTTGGAGCGCATTTGCGATGGCGATGGGCCGCCGCTATGCGTGGTCGATGGCTTCAACTATCGCGGAGCATGCCGTCAAATGCGGCAAAGTCAATCGCTGTGCTGCGTTACCGATGGTGTCACCGATGCGCAGAATTCTGCGGGACTGCTCTATGGCAGCGCGCGCCTCGAAGCATGCTTGTCCCGCATCGACAGCGAGCGTCCGACGCCGCGCGGAATTGTCGATGGCGTTCGCGCCGATGTCGCATCGTTTGTGGAGCGCGCGGAACCGGTCGACGATCTTACGGTTCTGGTGCTGCGCTGGAATGGGCCTCGGACTCGTCCCCCAGCAGGTTGAGCTGCCAGATGTCCTTATGCGTTCCATACAGCATCGGGAGGACCGCGAGGAGCCCGGTCTTGCCAATGCTTCGCTTCAGGTAGCGCACCTCGGTGAATTTGGCGCGCGTTTCTTCGTCGACGGCAACGTCGAAACCATTCTCGCGCATCAGCAACATGCCCTTGGCGCGGAGCGCGAGCTCCGTATGAAGCCGAATGTAGCAAAGCAGATCCGCGACGACCGGACCCTTGAAGCGATGTTTGAGTGAGCTCAGATACCGGCCGGCCGGTGAATCTCCGAAATGGCCGGAGGTAATCGATTCGAGCATCTGCGTGTCCGCGTCGAAACCTTCGACGAGCCACTTGCTCACCGTTTTCTCGCTGCGCTGGAATACCAGAAACAGCAGCGGCGGCAGCACGACGATGACGACGGCCGTCGACAGCCTCGGTGAAACGTACATGTGGTTGTACGCCGAATGCAGCAAGACGGCCAACGCAAAACCCGGCGCAAACGGCGCGAAGGTGGCTTTGCGCATCCGCTCCAGGAACGTCACGCTCATCATCGCGAAGACGGCGGTGCATCCGCCGTGCATCAACGCGGTGCCGAAGCCGCGGACGATCCACGTCCCCATTCCGGCGTCTCGAACACGCTCGAGATAATAGAGATTCTCGATCGTCGCGAACCCGGTGCCGACGGCGAAGCCCAGGATCGCTGCGTCGATCAGGAAGCCGATCCGATGCGAGCGGATCAGCGCAACAATGACAAGGCTCTTCAGCAACTCCTCGGTGATCGGTCCGACATAGCGGGTGAAGGTGACGAAATCGATCGCCAACCAACCCAGGAGATAGGCATTGGCGACATAACAGAATGCCGCTACGACAGCGCCGCATGCCACCACTGCAATGACCGTGCGCAGCTTCACCAACTTGTAGCTATCGAGATACAGCAGCGCGGCGAGGAAAGTCACCACCGGCAGCAAGCCGACCACAGCCGACTCGATGGTGTGTGCATAAAGAACGCGCAATGCTCGTCCCGTTACATGATCTTGAGCGAGATCATCCACTCGCTGCCGACGCGCTTCGTTCCCTGAAGGCCGATGGCGAAGCCGACGGATAGCATCGTTTCATACCAATGGAGGACGCTGAAGCGGAGATCGGCCTGCGTGCCGATGCTGCCATAGTTCTTGCGGGTCGTTTTCCCGGGGTCCGACCAAAGCGCAGCACCGAAGACCGCGGGGCGCAGCCAATTCAGGTAGAAGCCCGGCGTGCCGGCCGATTCAAAAACGACAGGCGGTAGATTCCACTCCACCATTTCGCGGACAAAGCTGTGAGCGCTGATCTGATCGATGTCGAATCCCGGCAACGAGTAATACTCGCGATAACGCTTCACGTTGCCGTCGTCGACGTAGTTGTTGCCGAACGCGCCGAAATAAAAATTGGCGACCGGGTTGTTGCGGTCTCCACTCGCGACGCCAGCCGCGCTCCGCAGCCAAACGGACGAATGCGGAAGAGGAAGCGCAACGCCGAAATCGATCCCGCCGTGCACCAGCGGAATGATTTGACCTTGCACCTGGTTGACGTCGAGCTTCACAGTCCAGCTATGGCCCTGTTCGTCGTCGACTGAACCGAGCGAGCGCCGCACGTCGGTGTAGTCGAGCGCTACCTTCCCCGTCATCAGCCGCGTAAACGTAGTACCGACGTTCTGTGCGGTGGGCAGCGTATCGATCTTGTCGAAATACTCGAGGTCCGATGTCAGCGTCAATTTCCGTGGCTCGTCGTAGATCATCAGCCATTCGTAGCCGAGCTTCGCCGCGAGACCCTTGCGGCTGCGCTTCGTGGGTCCGAATAGATCGTAAAAATTCGATCGGTTCCAGGACAGCTCGCCTCGCCAGCCGAGATAACTGCCGTTGATGTCCACGTGGCCGCGTTCATTGCCGGGAAGACTCTCGGCGGGCGTGTAGGCCGCCGTGGCGCCGAACTTCGCGAACCGGATCGGATCTTCGAAGTTCAGGTGATAGCCGACGCCCACATGGTTCTTGTAGCCCTGCAATACCGGAAAGCCGTTCGTCAATCCGACGTTGCGCAATGGCGCATAGGGACCCTTGCCGACGATCAGCTTTTCGTCATCGACGGTACTGGGTGCGGGAACTTGCCAGGTTTTGACGATCGTAAATTTCTCGGCGAGTTCGGCGCCGAGAAACTTGATCGCGCTCACGTCCTGGATCGGACGCGGGTCGATGATGGCGGGCACGAATCCCTCGCCCGTGTAGGTGAGCACGACGAGCCGGCCATCGGCGAGCTCTACCGGACGGAAGAAACCCGTTTCCGCATTCGAAACCGCTTCGATGTCGCCGGTCGCGACTTCATAACGAAAGATGTTCGATACCCCGGTGTAATAGCTGCTGCCGTACAGGTAACGTCCGTCGTGCGAGAACACGAAGCTTTCGGGGATCGATTGACCGAAGCGAAACTCGGAGAGCGGCTTAACGTCGCCGGCGAGCAGCTTGTCGATCCGCCAAACGCGCACGAACTGATCGGTGGTGACTTCGCTCATCGAGGCCGACAGCAGCCGTCCGTCCGGCGAGATGTCAAGATCGTAGGGCACCGACTCGTACGGAAACGTGTAGAGCGTAGTCCAATCTTTGTAGGGATACGGAATGTGTACGAGCGTTGCGAGACCGTCCACGTGGCGCACGCCCATCAGCGAACGGTCGATCGGGTTGAAGGCGATATCGCCGATCCGCGCGTTCTCGAGCAGCATTGTCACCACGCCAGTCTTGACGTCGACCGCCATCAAATCGCGCAGTGCGAGGTTGTCGTTGGTATAGAAAGCCGTTCCACTCGCCGGATCGTAGGCAAAAGACGCCACGCGGTACAGCATCGCGCGTTTGATGTCGGCGAGTCGCTTTTCGGTACCGTCGCGCGTATTCAGCGCGCCAACGTGCTCGACGAACCCCGGATAGCGAAAGGCCGCATAGATCGTCCCATCTTTTTCGTCGTAGTACATCCGCGAAATCGAACCCATCGCTCGCCCGACCAGTTTGCGGTAGGGCGTTATGGGGTTCTTGCGGACCTCGGCAAGATTTTGGCGCTGGAACTCGTGCTCGAAGACGATCCAGTCCTGCCACGCTTTCTCCAGAGAAAGGCCAAACACTTCGCGGAAGTTGTCCGAGTAATAGCGCGCGCTTCCATCGTCGCGCCGAAACCATGCAACAACTTTTTCGGGCGAATAGGTGTACGCGAGGTAAGTGACGAACCGCGTGCCGTAGAGATACGCGTTCGAGACGACCTGAAAATCGACCTGGACGCCGCGCGATACGAGCCCGAGCGGATCGTAAAAATGCGCGTCGTCGCGCACCATCGCGCGGAACACCATCTCGTCATAGCCGCCCTGCGCTCGGCCAAGTCCACCGTCCATCCACGTCTCCATGAATACCGCGCCGCCCTCCGAGTACCAGCGAGGTGCAGTGAAGCGGGGGACCGTCAGGTAGCTGTACAACAGTGATTCGGGATGTTGCGATTGCGGGGACACCTTGCCGAGGAAAAATCGGCGCCAGCGACGATCCTGTTCGGACGAGATGTCGCCCTGCATGACGTGCACGAGCTCGTGATTCATCAGCGAGTACATGCGCTCGCTCGCGGGATACGTTTCGAACGCGTGGGATAGCGGGGCTATGCTGAAGAACGCCGTGTTGTGCGGCGCCGACCACGTCGCGGCGTTGCCGTAGTCCGACAAGTCGGAGAGCAGGACCGTAGTTGATTCGGACGGCACCCAGCCGAACATCCGGCGTTGCCATTCGAGCGAGTTGGTGAAGGTCCGAACTGCGTGCGGTACGAGGTAATCCAGAGAATCGAAGTAGATGAGCCTCAGGTCCTTCGTTTCGACATACGATAGTCCGAGAGAGTTTTCATCGGCGGCGGACGTAGCAGACATCAAAGCCAACAGCAAACATAGAACGCGGCCGCGCATCCATTCTCCCCTTCGTTATTTGGACGCGCGTAGCGTAATCGATCGTCGCACAAAAGCAAAACCGCCGGCCCGAGGCCGGCGGTCGCGGACTGCTTCCCTGAGCGTTATCTGGCTGCGGCGTTGGATATCGCTTGGCTCGTGGCTCGGTCGAGCGCCTGATTCGCGCTCTGGGCCGTTGCTTGGGCAGCAGCGCGGTCGGTCGCCTGATTCGCGCTCTGGGCCGTTGCTTGGGCAGCGGCGCGGTCGGTCGCCTGATTCGCGTTCTGGAGCGTCGCTTGGGCAGCGGCGCGGTCGGTCGCCTGATTCGCGTTTTGGAGCGTTGCTTGGGCAGCGGCGCGGTCGGTCGCGTTGCTCGCCGCGGCATTGGTCGCCGAGCCGGCTTGCACGGGTACTGATTGCGTCGCGGCCTGACCACCCGCCTTGATGTCTTCTATCACCGGCTGCGCGGCCTTGTACCGCTGCGCCGGCACGATCGTCCCGACGGTGTTCTGCGCGCCGGGCGGAAAGTCGATCGTGTAAGAGAGCGCAATGAGCGCCGCCGCTATGGCGATACCGCCGCCGATCCAGACGTTGCGCTTGCGCAAGAGACTGCTGTTCTGCTCGTTCATTTTCCACTCCCTCAGATAAATCGCCGGTTGGTGAGCCGGAAGGTCCGTTGCCGATTTCCCCGGGCTTTTGCCCCGAGCTTTCATCGAAGCTAACCCAATTACACGTGACCGCAATGATAGTTGGTCGAGACGCTTCTGTGGCGGCGAGTTTTGCGGAATATTCGCCATCACGGCGGCGACCAAGCCTTCGGGCGGAAAGACCTTGGGCACCCGGTTGAGCCCGTCAAACAGGCGCCGCAAGTGCTCGAATTCGGTGCGCGCCGCGGGTTCCGCCGCCAAAAGGCGGTCGAGCTCGCGTGCCTCGGCTTGGGTCGCTTCGCCGTCGAGGACCACATGCATCAATCGCGCGCGTTCGTGATCGTTCATATCAGTGTTGATGCAGGTCCACGAGCAGGTCGCGAAGGCGGTGTCTCGCTTCGAAGAGCCGCGATTTCACCGTCTTTTCATCGACGTCGAGGATTTCTGCGATCTCCTGGTAGCTGCATTCGGAAAAGTGCCGGAGCGTTAGCACCAGCCGATCGTTGGCGGACATGGTCATCAGTGCACTCTGGATCCGTTTGGAAACCTGCGCGTCATTGAGCTTCGATTCGGGGTTGGCGCTGTCTGCGTCGGGCAAGTCGATCTCGTCGTCGAGCGGCTCCTCGCGACCGTGCCGGCGCAGCAGGTTAAGCGATTCGTTGACCGCAATCCGATAGATCCAGCTGAAAAATTTGTACTGTCCGTCATATTCGTCCAGCCGCTCGGCCACCTTGAGGAACACGATCTGCGCGACGTCCTGCGCGTCTTCGACGCTGCGGAGCACCCAGAACGCGGCGTTGTAGATGGGCCGCTGGTAGCGGATCACGATCTCGGCAAATGCCGCGCGATCACCGTTGCGGTAGCGGCCCACTAACACCCGATCGGTGTCGTCGTCCACAATTACACGCGGCGGCGCGAAAAGTTGGTGCGGGGGCCTAACGCGCCCGCTCGACTTCGAAGATCCGGTCGAAGCCGGAATAGCCGAGGATGTCGTTCAGATGGCTGCTGACGCCCGTCAGCCGTATCTTGCCGCCCGACGCGAGCAGCCGCTTTTGCGTCTTGAGCAGCACGCCGAGGCCGGCGCTCGAGATGTATTCGAGTCGGCTGCAATCGAGCGTCACCGTGCCTTCGAGCCGATCGAAAAAAGTCTGCGCGCGAGGCGCTTCGGCAGCGTCCAACCGACCGGCGATGGTGACGCCGCCGCCGTCCACAAAATCAATCGCAAGCATTCTCTTCGCCTTTATTCGCCACGCGCCTGGAAGCGGGCGATCCGGATTGCGTTTTTCGAAACGTGATACGGCTGCGCCGCTTTTCCTTCGAATAGTCGTATTCGATCGAATCCAACAGGCGGCGGATCAAATGCAGGCCAAGCCCCCCAGGGCGCCGCTGTTCGATCGGTAACGTGATGTCGACGTCCGGTGCCTGGGTGACATCGAACGGCTCGACATCATAATCGGTCAGCGTCACCTCGACTCCGTCTTCGATCGCGACAATTTCGACCTGTACCGCCGCATCGGTCGTCGTGCTGTATTTCACCATGTTCGTGAACAACTCTTCCAGCGCGAGATCGACGGTGTGCAACAACCGCGGATCGATGCCGTCGCGGGCAAACGCCTCCGCCGTCAGCGCGAAGATGCGGGGGATCGAGTCGAAGCTGCGTTTGAACGCTGCGGACGTCGTCACGTCTTACGCCTTGCGCTTCACCACAACTGCCGTCATGTCGTCCTCTTGCGGCGCTCCTCCGGCAAACGCCTTCACCGATTCGAACAGCAGCACCAGCCATTCGGCCATCGGCTTTTCGTGATGCGCCTGAACGAGCGTCTGGACCCGTGTCTCGCCAAATTCTTCGCCGCGCCCGTTCTGCGCTTCGTAGATACCGTCCGACAAAAGCACCAGAATGTCGCCGGGAAGCATATCGATCGTCACCGCGGGCTTCAGCGAAGCCAACGGCATCGCCCCCAGGGGAAAGCTCGTCGGCATGTAGCGTGCGCAAGCGCCATCTGCGCCTTGATAGTAAAGGATCGGCGCTTGTCCGCCGCTATGGAAGTGCAGGCGATGGGTTCGTGGATTCAGCAGCCCGACAAACGCGGTGATGAAGCGGTCCGCGGCCAACGTCTCCGTGAGCCGGTTGTTTACCTCCATGAAGGCCGTTGGCAAATCGGCGCCGAGCCGGAAAGCCATGCGCAGCATCGCATGCATCTGGGTGACCGAGAGCGCCGGTGCGATGCCATGTCCGGTCGCATCGCCCAGAACGATCAACAGTCCCTGATCGAGCATCGAGAGGTCGAAGGTGTCGCCGCCGGTCAGTTCGGCGGAGCGAAACGTACCGCAAACGTCGTAAGTGGGCAGCATGGGCATCGCCGCGGGTAGGGTGCTCATCTGCACCTCGCGCGCCATTTCCAGCGCCTGTCGCATCTTCTCGCCTTCGATCAGCGCCTCGGTCATGCGCACGCGCTGGAGTGCGACCGCGCATTGCGCCGCCAACGCTGTCGCCAGCGCCTCGTCGTCTTCATCAAAGACGCCGCCGGATTTGTTCAGCACTTGCATCACACCCACGAGCCCGTCCTTATGATCGACCAGCGGCAACGTCAGCATGCAACGCGTTTGGTAACCGGACGATTTATCGACGCTCGGGTCGAAACGCGGATCCGCATAACAATCGGGAACGTTGATGATCCGCCGCTCTCGAGCGCATGCACCGACGAGACCCGCTCCTGAGGGCACGCGCACCGGCTGAATGCCGGTCGCCACTTCTAGGACAAGCTCATCGGTCGCCGGATCGTATAGCCAGACCGAGCCGCGATCGGCGCTCAGGACTTGCTTCGCGGCTGCGACCACTTCTCCGAGCATCGTCATGAGGTCGAACGGCGCCGCTAAAGCGCTCGTGACGCCGAGGATTACTTCCATATCGCGCGCCGAAAGCTGGCGCTGGCGTGGCCGTGCGTTCAATGAGCGGGTGCTAGCGCACAAGGATTTCGACGCGGCGATTGCGCGGCTCGGCGATGCCATCGGCGGTAGGTATCAACAGGTCGCGCTTGCCCCGTCCCGACGCTTGAATGTTTGCGGGCGGCACGCCGCGACGAATCAGCTCGGCGCGCACCATGTCGGCGCGTTGGCGTGCGAGCGCATCGTTGAATGGATCGCTGCCGACGGCATCGGTGTGTCCGATCACAATCACATCGGGCACCGGTCGCTGCGCGATCTCGGCGGAGACCACTTCGACGATGTGCTTCGAGTCTTCGGTGAACTCATCCTTGCCTTCGATGAAGTAAAGCGTGAACGCGACGGCCCGCTTGGGCTGCGAGCTCATCGCGGCGTCGAATTTCGACGCCACTTCTTCCGGCGTCGACGTGTAGGCACGCAACCCAAAAGGGGTTTGCCGCGCGGCCGCGTAAGGCTGATCGAGCACGGTCTCGCGACCGTCTTGCTTCACGACGACTGCAGTGGGCTTGCCGTCTTTTTCGGGCAGCAGCACGACGGTCCCACGGTGCGCGCAGCCGCAGAGTGATACCAACAGCACGGCTGTCGCCAACGCCGCGGCGCGCGAATGCAAGTCAGTCATCGACGCTGACGACGAACTCGGTGCCCCGTACTCCGAGGATCGCCGTCGGCGTGCGCAGCGTCATCGCGTCCGGCGACTGTTTCGCAATGCGCCCCGAAGCGATGCGTCGAATTGGCCCTGATGCGTGGTCGAATCGAACGCGAACCGGTCGAGCGACAGCGTGCTGTTGGGCCCGGCGGACAAGAGCGAGTCGTCGCTCATCGTGATGCCCACCGAACCGTCGGCGCCCGTGGTGATGACATCGGACGCTTGCAGCCGGGTGCCGATGACGCCCGGCAGCGATTGCGCAGCGCGCTCGACGGTGACCGATCCCTTGGAGACCTTGATTTGACCGATGTCGGCCGCGGCGGCCGACGTCGCGAAGCAGGACGCAAACGCAACGACGTTGAAGTACGACGACATGCACACCATGTCGTTCTCCTTAGACGATCACGGTGCTCGGGAGCACTCGACGTTCATGTCTTTGCATGTGGCGATTATCCGTTCGACGATGATCGATGTCGGCGGGTTAGGCGCATTGCTGTGCGCCGAGGAGACCATCAGTTGCGTGAGGTTGTCGCCGAAGCTGATCGCTTGGATGCCGGCGATCTGCGTTCCGTTCGTGAACTGAATGCGTCGCGCGGCGGGATCTTCATTGGTGATGGTGATTCCCTGCGCTGCACGCACCGAGCGTTGCACCGTATCGTAGACGCGGTCGACCGGAACCTCGACCATCACCGTCGCCGTGTCGTAGGTTGTCTTGCCGTCTTGCGACGTTTGTGACATCTGCTCCACGCGTCCAATCGCACGTCGCGCGAGAAGCACCCATTGCGCCTGCGCGATGTCCGCCCACACGATGAGCGCAAGTGCGCACAGCAAAATTCGTTTATGGCGCTGCCAGCGCAACATACCCCTCCCTAGGTTGCGATCGCGTAAGGCAATTATGTATTGTTATCTTCGACACTGCCATGACGACAGGGCACGTCGTCATGGCGGCGTATTCCGTTGACCCGAAACGGCGCGATCCGCTATAATG
>VBCG01000183.1:1281-7678 GCA_005881895.1 Betaproteobacteria bacterium | reverse complement strand
GCGGATACGGACGGCCTGGCCAGACGACGCTTGGAATTGTCACGCAGTGCTTTCGGGGCCGGGCGCAGGGCGCCCGCAATGCGTCATTTCACCGATCGATCGAGCGAGTGGCGCTTCTTGGTGTCGAGTTCGCTTTCATGCTGTCGCGACCAACGTTCCAGCCACTCGGCGGCGCGTTTCTGCCCGCCGATTCCGAACGCCAGCGCCAACGCCAGAGCGACGGCCGCAAGGAGTATCAGAAAACTCTGCCGAATGATGTCGCCGAGGCCAAGCTGATCGAGCGCGACGGGGACGACGAACACGAGAATCGCCCAGAACGAGAGCCGGCCCAATAGCGGCGCGTCGGGGAGCGCGATGTTCTTGCAATAGGTGGCCACCGCCGCACCCACAAACCGCGCGAGATAAGCGCCGAACGCAAGGATGACGATCGCGACGATCACTCTGGGAACGAACAGGAGCACACGTCCGACAAGATCGGTCACGTACGCGAGCCCCATGCTGTTGAACGCGATCATCAACGCCGCGAGGATGGCGAGCCAGTAGATCAACAAGCCGAGAATTTGCGTGGTGTCGAGCTCGCTGCCGCCCTGCTCGATGAATCCATCGATGCCCGCCTTCTCGGTCAGCACGTTGAAATTGATCGCCCGCAACGCTTTGACCGTCGCAAATCGTAGCGCCTTGGCGATGAGCCATCCGATGACGAGAATCACGATCGCAAGCAGCACGCGAGGAAAGAATTCGCCGACCTGCACGAGAATCACGCGGACCGGTTCCCACGCCATATCTATCCGTTCCATACCGATCTCCTGTCATTTCCCGGTTGCCGCCAATGCCGGCTCTTCGAGCGCTGCCGCGGCGGGCGGCGATAGCGATTCGAGGACGCCGCGCAGCGCCACGTGCACCCAGTCGGGTCGATTTCCAAGCTCGTAACGAAGCTCATAGCACGCCTTTTCGAGCGTGAACAAGTCGAGCATGCTCTGCGCGCTTTCCGCCGAGCCGTACGACGCCTCGATGTCAATGCGCTCGCGATACGCTTCGAGAAGGGTCTTGCGCACCTCGGCTTCCCACGCCCGGCCGTGCGCTTCGAGCGCGTTGCGCGTTTCCGGCCGGTTGACGCATGCTTGATCGACCGCGACGTGCATCGCGTAATTGAACGAGCGCAGCATGCCGGCGACGTCCTTCAGCGGCGAATGCTTGGCGCGGCGTTCATCGATGCTCTTTTGCGGCTCGCCTTCGAAATCGATGATGACAAAATCGTTTTGCCGCAAGAGCACCTGCGCGAGATGCAGATCGCCGTGGATGCGCGACTTGCGTCCCACCCTCTCGCGCGTGCCCGCCGCGTCGATCCGGCTCAGCAGCTCCGCGCGGCGCGAGAGCACGGCATCGACGTCGCGCTCCGCCGTTGCCGGCAACGAGGCGCGCCGCTTGGCGAGCAAATCGAGCGCGGTGACGGCTTCATGCCGCGCCTGGCGCGACCAGTTCGCGACTTCTCGCGAATCCACAGGCTCAGGATCGAAGGCTTGGTCGCCGCTCGTCAATGCAAGCGCATGATGCAGCTCGGCGACGCGACGTCCCAATGTACGAACGAGCGCGAGATAGCCGCCGTGAAGCTCCGCAGCCGGCGGCGCCGTGGGCTCGTTGACCGAACGCTGCTCGAAGAATTGGCCGAGATAGTTTTGCGTGTAGTTCCAGCCGTCGCCCTGGTTGTCGACATGCGCTTGCAACAGCGCGAGCGTAAAGCGCCCCTCGCTGCCCACATATTCGAGCGTACCGGCGACGGGGACGACATTGGGAAAATGCGCGACGTCGGTCAGAAACCGGCCGATCTCCGCCTCGGGATTGATGCCGGGGCGCAAGCGACGGTAGATCTTGAGGAACCAGTGGTCGCCGAGCACGACAACGGAATTGGTGCTCCGCGCGCCGAGCGAGCGCATCTTGAGCGCGTCCAAGTCCGCCTGGGCAAGGCCGGCGTATGCCGCGGTCGGCTCGAAGCGCAACGTTCCCGTGACCGTCGACAGCTCGCCGC
Organism: Betaproteobacteria bacterium; assembly: GCA_005881895.1. Classification (GTDB taxonomy): domain Bacteria; phylum Pseudomonadota; class Gammaproteobacteria; order Burkholderiales; family Casimicrobiaceae; genus VBCG01. Next base: position 5,652 of record VBCG01000183.1, on the reverse strand, counting down.
GTTCGCCCACCGCACGCACCAACGCGTGACAAAAGGTCTCGTCGCCGAGTGCGTCCGCTACGACCCCAACGTCGGCTTGCTGACGCACTTTCGCGATCGCATCGGCCTGCAATGCGCGATGTCGGTCGGTCTCGCGCTCGTCGAAGGCCAACGCAAGCGGAGCGAAATACACCTGCGACTCGGCATCCTTGTGCTCGGTCCGAAACAACGCAATCAGATAGTCGATACCGCCGACTTTCCATTTCACATGATCGATCAGCGCAACGCGCGACGCGACGTCGCCCTTTGCGGCGTACCAGCGCTGCAGCGCGAAGTAACCGGGGAGTACTTCGCGCTCGAATCTCGCCCGGACGCGCTCGGCGGCGCCGATCCTCCACGGCACGACGCGGTCGCGGAAAAGACTTTCCCAACCGTCGAACAGGACGAGCACGGGCAGTTCATCGCGCGGCAGCCGTTCCTCGTGCCACGCCGGCATCTCGGCCTTTTGCGTCAGCTTGAACCACAGGAAACCATACGCCGGCAACGTGAGCAGATAGGGGAGGTCGCCGATCGGCGGGAACGGTGTGCGCCCCATCAGCTCCACGGGTACGCGCGACTTGTACGTTGCGAGGTCCAGCTCGACGGGTTGCGCCGAGCGCGCGAGGTTCGCGACGCACAGTACCGACTCGTCGCCGTACTCGCGCAGATACGCCAATATCTTGCGATTGCCGGGGCGTAGAAACGCGAGCGTTCCGCGGCCGAATGCTTTGTATGTCTTGCGCGCGCCGAGCATGCGCCGCATCCAGTTCAAGAGCGACGTCGACTCGCGTGCTTGCGCTTCGACGTTGACCGACTGAAATCCATAGAGCGGATCCATGATCGGCGGCAAGTAGAGGCGCTGAGGATCGGCGGTCGAGAAGCCGGCATTGCGATCGGGACCCCATTGCATCGGCGTGCGCACGCCGTCGCGATCGCCGAGATAGACGTTATCGCCCATGCCGATCTCATCGCCGTAGTAGATGATCGGCGAACCCGGCATCGAGAACAGCAGGCTGTTCATCAGCTTGATCTTCTCGCTGTCGTTTTCGAGCAGTGGCGCCAGGCGCCGGCGAATGCCGAGATTCAACCGCGCCCGCGGATCCCCCGCGTACATTTGATACATGTAGTCGCGTTCCTTCTTCGTCACCATCTCGAGCGTCAGCTCGTCGTGATTACGGAGGAAGATCGCCCATTGGCAGTTGTCCGGTATGTCGGGCGTCTGCGACATGATTTCGGTGATCGGATGGCGGTCCTCCTGCGCGATCGCCATGTACATTCGCGGCATCAGCGGAAAGTGATACGCCATATGGCATTCGTCGCCGTTGCCGAAATAATCGTAGACATCCTCCGGCCACTGGTTGGCCTCGGCGAGCAGCATTCGATTGCGATACCGTTCGTCGATCAACTTGCGAATCTGCTTGATCACCGCGTGCGTCTCGGGCAGGTTTTCGTTGCTCGTCCCTTCGCGCTCGCACAGGTAGGGAATCGCATCCAAGCGGAACCCGTCGACGCCGATGTCGAACCAGAACTGCATCGTCTTGAAAATCGCCTTCAGGACGCGCGGATTGTCGAAGTTGAGATCGGGCTGATGGCTGAAGAAGCGATGCCAGTAATGCGCCTGCGCGACTTCGTCCCATGTCCAATTCGACTTTTCGGTGTCGGTGAAAATGACTCGCGTGCCCGCGTACTTGCGCGGATCGTTGCTCCAGACGTAATAGTCGCGCTTGACCGACCCTGCCGGCGCGCGGCGCGCGGCCTGGAACCACGGATGCTGATCCGACGTGTGGTTGACGACCAGTTCGGTGATGATCCGCAAGCCGCGACGATGCGCTTCGCGGACAAAATGACGGAAATCCTGGCGCGTTCCGTAGGCGGGATGGATGTTGTGATAGTCGGCAACGTCGTAGCCGTCGTCCTTCATCGGCGACGGATAGAACGGCAGCAGCCACACCGTGTTGACGCCCAGATCGCGAATGTAGTCGAGCTTTTCGGTGAGCCCTGCGACGTCGCCGATGCCGTCGTTATTGGAGTCGAAAAACGCCTTTAGGTGCAGCTCGTAGACGATCGCATCCTTGTACCAGAGGGAATCGTCGGCATCGGCGGCCGCGACGATCGCTGCGGTGTCCTCGTCGGCTGAAGCTCTTCTGTTCATGGTGAAAAATGCTTTAAGCGAAATAGTCGAAATCTTGTTCGCTGCGCACGCGGCGGCGCAGCCGGAAGATATGCGCCGGCGAGCGTGCGGGATCGAGCAGCACGAAATTGCGTCGGCCGTTCCACAGGTAGCGCGCGCCGCTGAGCAGATCGTGCATCTGATAGGCCGTGGCGGCGTCCACGCCGAGGTGGTCCAGATCGAGATCGACCCATCCCGACTGCGGGTGCGCGGGATCGAGGTTGACGACGGCCACGACGATATTGTCGAGATTTTCGGTCGACTTCGCATAGCAGATCAGCTGATCGTTGTCGACCGGGAAGAAGCGCAGGCGCCAGTCGTGGTGGAGCGCTTCGTTATCGCGTCGTGCAGCGTTGATGCGGCCGATGAACTCGGCAAGATTGTCCTGCCGCGCGAGATCCCATTGCCGCAACTCGTATTTTTCCGAATCCAGGTATTCCTCGCTGCCGGCCTCGCGCGGCGAATGCTCCATAAGCTCGAACGCGGGCCCATAGATGCCGTAATTCGCGCAAAGCGTTGCCGCGAGCACGACGCGAGCCATGAACGCGGGCTGACCGCCTACTTGAAGATATTCGGACAGGATATCCGGTGTGTTCGGCCAGCAGTTGGGCCGGAAATATTCGCGGCCCGGAGCCGAGCTCAACTCGGTGAAGTACTCGACGAGCTCCTGCTTGGTGTTGCGCCAGGTGAAATAGGTGTACGACTGTGTGAAGCCGAGCTTCGCCAGCCTGTGCATGACTTTCGGGCGCGTGAATGCCTCCGAGAGAAAGATCACGTCCGGGTGCTCGCTCCTGATACGCCCTATCACCCACTCCCAGAACGGGAACGGCTTGGTATGCGGATTATCGACGCGAAAAATGCGCACGCCTTCGCCGCACCAGAACAGAAAGACTTCGAGGAGCGCCTGCCACAGCGCCTGCCAGTCGTCGGATTCGAAGTCGAACGGATAGATGTCCTGGTATTTCTTAGGCGGATTCTCGGCGTATTGCACCGTGCCGTCGGGACGCCATCTGAACCATCGCGGATGGCTTTTGACCCAGGGGTGATCGGGAGCGCATTGAAACGCGATGTCGAGCGCGATCTCCAGTCCCCGCTCGCTCGCTCTCGCGAGCAGAGTCCTGAAATCGCCGAGCGTGCCGAGCTGCGGATGCACCGCGGTATGGCCGCCTTCCGCCGCGCCGATCGCCCATGGACTGCCGACGTCGTCGGCCGCGGTGACCAGCGTGTTGTTGCGGCCCTTGCGTTGCTCGCGGCCGATCGGATGAATCGGCGGCAGATACAGCACATCGAAGCCCATCGCGGCCACGTAGGGCAGGCAGGCCGCACAGTCGGCGAACGTGCCGTGCACGCCGGCGTTCGGGCTGCATGAGCGGGGGAAGAGCTCGTACCAGCTGCTGTAGCGCGCCCGTTCGCGGTCGACGCTGACGCGGAGCTCGACCGGCCACGTCACGGCGCGCGTGCGATCCGGATATCGCGCGGCGAATTCGCCCAAGCTGTCGTCGAAGGGCTTCGATGTCGATTTCCGCTTTGAGCCGGCGAGCGCAGTCGGTGAGCCGGCGGCGGTCGGCGCCGCTCGCGCGCGCCGCGGCGGTTTCGATCAGATCGGCGCCGGCTTGGGCCGCGACGCGAATGTCGTCGGCGTCGATCCGGCGTGCAAAATCGTGGCGCCAGGATAGAAAGGCGTCGACCCAGGCGGTGACGGTGTAGACGTAGGTCCCGAGGCTTTCCACACCGAACGACCCGCGCCAGCGATCGTTTCCCAGCGCCTTCATCGCTACGCTCTTCCATGCCCTCTGTTCGGCGCGGCGATGCAGCACGAGGCAGGCGACGACATCGTGCCCGTCGGCGAAGCAGTCGGCTTCGACATCGACCTGCTCGCCTGCGACGCGTTTGATTGGAAATCGCCCGCAGTCGACGCTCGGGGTGACCGCTTCGATGACTGCGCGGACGCGGCGGTCGTCTGTCGTCACGCGGCGCTTGCTCATCGGTTCGACTCGCCGGACACATCGCTCTTGAAAAGGACCATTCCGAGCGGCGGCAGCGTCAGCGCCAGCGAATGGCTGCGTCCATGCGCGGGGATGGGTGCGGCTTCGACGCCGCCGAGATTGCCCATGCCGCTGCCGCCATAGATGGCGGCGTCGCTGTTGAGGAGCTCGCGCCAATAGCCTCCGCCGGGCACGCCG
>VBCG01000183.1:0-1211 GCA_005881895.1 Betaproteobacteria bacterium | reverse complement strand
CCGTCGATCCGCTCGAATCCCGCACCGTCGAAGTCCTGCTCGTAGAGCGCGGGTTGGCGGGCGTACAGCGCGTTGAGGTCGCGCACCCAGCGCTGAGCGCCGGCGTGCTCGGGAAATCGAGTGACCCACCACTCGAGGCCTTGTTCATGCGTCCATTCGCGGCGCTGGCCGAACTCGCTGCCCATGAACAGGAGCTTTTTGCCCGGGTGCGCCCACATATAACCGAAGAGGAGCCGCAGGTTGGCGAACTGCTGCCAGGTGTCGCCCGGCATCTTGCCGATCAGCGAGCCCTTGCCGTAGACGACCTCGTCGTGCGAAAGCGGAAGCACGAAGTTTTCGAAGAACGCGTACCAGATCGAGAAAGTGATGCGGTCGTGGTGATACTTGCGATTGATCGGCGCCTCGCGCACGTACTCCAGCGTATCGTGCATCCATCCCATGTTCCACTTCATGCCGAAACCCAGGCCGCCCGAGTGAACCGGGCGCGACACCATCGGCCACGACGTCGATTCCTCGGCGATGGTCTGCACGTCCGGATAGTCGCGGTACACCGCCTGATTCATCGTGCGCAGGAACTCGATGGCCTCGAGGTTCTCCTTTCCACCGGACGGGTTCGGAATCCATTCGCCGGATTTACGGGCGTAGTCGAGATAGAGCATCGAAGCGACCGCGTCGACGCGCAGCCNNNGCGCTCGACAACAGGAAAGCGCGGACCTCGTTGCGTCCGTAGTTGAAAATCGCGCTGTTCCACTCCGGATGGAAGCCTTGCCTGGGATCGGCGTGCTCGTAGAGATGCGTCCCGTCGAACCAGGCCAGGCCTTGCGCATCGGTCGGGAAATGCGAAGGGACCCAATCGAGGATCACGCCGATGCCGTGCGCGTGCAGCGTGTCGACGAGATGCATGCAGTCCTGCGGCGTGCCGTAGCGCGCGGTCGGAGCGAAGTAACCCGTCGTCTGGTAGCCCCACGAACCGTAGAACGGATGTTCGGTGATCGGCATGAGCTCGACATGCGTGAAGCCCATGTCGCGCGCGTATTCGGCCAGCGGTTGCGCGATGTCGCGATAGGTAGGCAGGCGGTTGGTTTCGCCGCGCCGCCACGACCCCAGATGCACTTCGTAGATCGACATCGGCGCGCCAAGGGCGTTGTGCTCCCGGCGACTTTGCATCCACTCGGCGTCGCCCCACTCGTAGTTGAGAGACCACGCGCGCG
>VBCG01000117.1 GCA_005881895.1 Betaproteobacteria bacterium | reverse complement strand
CGAATATTGCAGGACGAGCTTCAGCGCTTCTCCGGCACGGCTCGACGTGAGAAGCAGGAACAGGATCGCCGCCGTGGCGATCAGTGAAACGAATAAGCTAGACCGGTGACGAGACATCAGTACCTGCAATGTGGCGCTTCGTCGCGCAACAATGGCATCGGCCGCCCCGCGCGACGGGGAGCGGCATGGTAGCGACCGTTGGACGCTTTTATTTTTAGGGCTACAACGCGCCTGCGAGGCAAGCAACGTGCCTAAGCAGGCAGCAATCAGCTACACCCTGATGGCATCGGACGTCTTATGCGGGAAGCGCACTCTCGTGCGCCGCGTCCGTGGGCTCGTTGTTGTTGGGCTGGGCAGACGAGTCTGCTTCAGCGCCCGTGATTTTAGCATCGGGCGCGCGAGCGTCTTCAACCGCTTGGACGGCGGACAATTCCATATATCGGCTCGCTGCCGCGCTAAAGGAGCAAAAGTGACCGAATACGGCCTCGCTGGAGCCTTCCCACCGTTTCAATCTTTAAACAGGGACGCACGTCATCCCGTCATATGGAAACGGGAGGCGCAATCAATGCAGCGTGAATTGCCGCGAGCATGAGCGTCACCGCCTCGCGTCCTTCCGCAATAGCCACTGCAGCGCGGTGATACTCGAAGGGTCCGAACGGACCGAGCTGCGGCCTCAGCAGCACGTCGGGCGGCTCGCCCAGCAGACGCCGCTGCGCGATTCCTTCCTGCATGATGTCAATCGCGCCGAGCAACGTATCCGCCATCGACGGCAGGGGGAGCACGTTCGGGCTGATCGGCGAATCGATGTCGACGGAGGTCCGTCGCAGCACTGCGCTCATCAGACGGCGTCGATAGGACGGCGTGTTCAGGACGACCTTGTGTTCACGCGGAAAGAGTCTCCCCCGATCCGACCCGAGGTCCACGGCGATGACGATCTCCGCACCCATCTCTCGGCAAAGCGAAACCGGGATGGGATTGACGACGCTGCCGTCGATCAGGTAGCGGCCATCGCGCAGCACGGGTTGAAAGAGCCCCGGGACGGCACAAGAAGCGTGGACGGCGTCGGAGACTTTGCCTTCGCGTAACCAGATCTCGTGTCCGGAGGCGAGATCGGCGGCAACCGCCGCGAACGGCACCACGAGTTGGGAAAACTGACACCCGCCGATGTGTCCATCAAAGAAATCGAGCAGCCGATTTCCCTTGATGAGGCCGCCTCGCAGGCCGATATCGAGCAGGCCGAAGACGCCTCGGCCGTCCAGCGAAAGCGCCCATGCTTCGAGCTGCTCGATGCGACCGGCGGCGAATGCCGCCCCGACCATCGCGCCCATCGAGCAACCCGCGACGACATCGGGGACGATGCCGTGATCGGCCAGCGCGCGAATCACGCCGACATGCGCCCACCCGCGCGCCGAGCCGCTGCCGAGCGCCAACCCGAGTTTGGGTCGCGGGACCATCGTTGTCGGATTCGATGCGCGCCGCTACGCGCGCTTCAGTATCTCAATCGGCGTTCCGCCGCTACCGACGGTCAACAGAAGGGCTCGATCATTTGAGCCCGGCGAGCCCGGAGACTCAATCGAGCGGTCGGATGTTCGCGGCCTGATCGCCCTTGGGGCCGGCCGTGATATCGAACGATACTTTCTGATTTTCCCGCAGGCTCTTGTGTCCGCCGTCACCCTGGATGGCCGAGAAGTGCGCAAAAACATCTTTGCCGCCCCCGTCGGGCGTGATGAAACCAAAACCTTTACCGTCGTTGAACCACTTAACGATACCTGTACTCATGTCTACAACTCCATTGAAGAAATAATGGGCCTTCGCCCGAAGCGCGGGATCTTCAAGGGAGATAGACGGTGACCTGAGGAGTACCGCCGAAGCGGTTACAACGGACCAGCGATTTCGCTGCTTGAGGAGCCTGCTCCGCTCTTGTACACGCCTTCCGCTGGCCCGTCAAATCGCCGGAAGGTCAATCGCCGGAAGGTCAATGGGCGGGAACTCGGTGCCGGCCCATCAATCAGAAATATATGCAGATCGCGCCGGAGATCGTCTACCACGGCGTCGCTCGCTCCGAATGGGTCGAGAGCTACATCCTCGAGCGAATGCAGCGACTCGACAAGTTCGCACAGGGCATCACGCGCTGCCATGTCACGCTGACCCGCGAGCAGGCCTCGCGTCAGAAAGGCAACCGCTACAGCGTCATGGTGGAAGTGCGCGTCCCGCCCCAACACGACTTGGCGATCAAAAAGGAAAAAGAAATCCGCGAAATGCGAACGCAGTTACCTGCGGTCATCAATCTCGCTTTCGGCGCCATCGAGCGCCAACTGAAGAAGACCGCCGAGCTCCGGCGCTACGAGCAGAAGGATCGTAGCGACGAACAGCCGCACGGCATCGTGGAAAAGTTGTTTGCGGATGGCTATGGCTTTATTCGAACAGTGGGCGAGAATCGCCAGTTCTATTTCCACCGCAACAGCGTGCTCCACGACGCCTTCGAACGCCTCGCGGTGGGCACCGAAGTGCGCTTTAGCGCCGAGGAGGGAGAGCGCGGGCCGCAGGCGAGCAGCGTGCAGATCGTCAGCAAGCCCGGCGCGTTGTCGGAGCGCTGAGGGTCAGACTCCCATTTCGCTTGTGTCGGAGCGCTGAGGGTCAGACTCCCATTTCACTTGAATCTAGCGCTTTTTGTGCGTTAAAGCGAAATGGGAGTCTGACCCTCATTCATCCGCGTGCCGCCCACAGCTCATTCAGCCGTTTCGCGAAGCGTGTGCCGAGCGCTTCGTCCTCGTGCATGAAGTAGACGTACGTCCGCGGCAGCCCGTGCGCCGCGATTTTTCCAGCCCAGACGCGAAGCTCGTCATCGTTGTAATGCGTCCGCCGCAGGCGCACGTAGCCGCAGTCCGCCGTGGCGACGAACGGCGTATCGCCTTCGTCGGTGTCGGTCACGCACAAAATGGCGTGGCGGCTGCGCAGCGTTTCGTACACCTCGTCGTCCTGCCAGGAATCGTTGCGAAATTCGAATGCGACTTGCTGCCCTGCCGGCAGCAGCGCGAGAAAGTCCGTGAGCCGCGGCAGGTCCTTCTTGAGATACGGCGGCAGCTGAAACAACAGCACGCCGAGTTTATTGCCGAGCGTATTTGCTCTGCGCAGAAATTCGGTGACATTCGATTCGGTGTCGCGCAGGCGATTGTCGTGTGTGATGCGCTTTGGCGCCTTCAGCGTGAAGGTGAAATGGTCGGGTACCTGTTCGTTCCATTGCGCGAGCATCGATTCGGGCGGCATCCGGTAGAACGTGTTGTTGATCTCGACCGTCGTAAAGTGCTCGGCGTAGAAACGCAACATTTCGCTTCCCGGGAGCTTCTCTGGATAGAAATGTCCGAGCCATTCCTTGTACGAGTAGCCGCTCGTCCCGGCCAACAGCTGCATCGCCTTTCTCCTTTCCCGCTCGACGTCAGCGCGCTTGGTAGCCGACTCTTGCCATGATGGCGGCGGTCAACGGCCTTTCGCTCTCGGCGATCTGTTTCCACGGATCACTCTTCATCTTCGCCAATCGCTTCGGAACGTTTTCGGCGTTGAAATGCGCGAAGCGGAGATCTTTCGAAAGCTCCTTCCACTCGATGGGCGTGGAAACGGGCGCATTGGCTTTTGCGCGCAACGAATACGCGGCGACCGCCGTCGCCCCTTCGGCGTTGCGCAGGTAGTCGATGAAGATTTTTCCGCGCCGCGAAATCTTCAACAGCTTCGCGGTGAAGCGGTCGGGAAACGTGCGCGCGAGAAGCTCCGCAATCGCATTCGTGAATCCTTTGACGTGCTCCCAGCTCACACTCGCTTCGATCGGCACGACGACATGCAGACCCTTGCCGCCCGTGGTCTTCGCGAAGGGAACCAGGCCGAGATTTTCGATCAACGTTTTGACGACGAGCACCGCTTCCTTGACGTCATTCCACGGCAGCGCTTCGTCCGGATCCAGGTCCAGCACGATCCGGTCGGGGAAGCCCAGCGTTTTCGAGCGCGACCCCCACGGGTGAACCTCGAGTACGCCCATCTGCAGCAGCGCCACAATGGCGGTGACCGAATCCGCCATCATGTATAGCGATTCGCTGCCGTCGCTGTTCTTGATTTTGACGCGCGAAATGGCGTCGTCGACGCCGCCATCGGCGTTCTTTTGGTAGAAACACTTCTGGTCCCAGCCATTAGGGCAACGAACCAGCGTCAGCGGCCGGTCGCGAAGGTGCGGCAACATCCACTTTCCGATCGCCGCGTAGTACTCCGCCAGGTCGCGCTTGGTGAGCTTGGCTTCCGGATAGAGCAGCTTCTCGGGATTGGAAAGACGCACGCCGGCGATGGCGTCCTTGCCGTCCGCCGCGCGAGCCTTCGAATGCGACCGCGGCTTTGCCACGGGCTCGATTGCGACGTCGCGATCTTCTGCAGGCGCCGCCACGCGTTCGCGGACAACTTCCCGCGCTGGCTTGTCGGCACGAAGGCCCTGGAAAGATGGGTGACGCAACGTTCCATCGTCGGTCCATTCGGTGAACGATACTTCGGCGACAAGCATGGGCTTGACCCAGTGGGCTCGGCGCGCTTCGGCGCCGCGCGGCGGATTGTGAAAAGGCGGCTCTTTCTGAACCAAGGGAAGCAGTGCGCGGTGGACCGTGGCAAGCGACGTTGAATTGAAACCGGTCCCGACCTTGCCGGAATACGTCAATCGGCCGTCGGGCTCATAGACGCCCAACAGCAATGCGCCGAAGCTTGCGCGAGACCCTTCGGGGTCGGTGAATCCCCCAATCACCATCTCCTGTCGCTGTTCGCACTTGGTTTTCTGCCACGCTGGACCGCGGCCCGCCTGATATGGCAAGTCCGCGCGTTTCGACACCATGCCTTCGAGGCCGAGGTCGCAGACTTTTTCGAGGAACGAGACGCCGCGCGCGGAAAAATGCTCGCTGTAGCACAGCGTTGCAGATGCAGTTGAAAGTAAATCCTTAAGAAGCCGCTTCCGTTCGGCCAGTTCGACGCCGCGCAAATCGAAGCCGTTCAGGTAGAGGAGGTCGAACGCGAAATAATTGAGCGCCTTGCTGTTGTCCCCGGAGAGCGCGTTTTGCAACGCCTGGAAGCTGCTCCGACCGTGCGCATCGACGACAACCACCTCGCCATCGATCCACGCCGTCTCCAGGGGAAGTCGCGCGAGGACATGGGCAATGGATGGAAACGAGGCGGTCCAGTCCTTGCCGTTGCGCGACACCATCTGCACTTCGCCGTCGGCAATGCGGCACAGCATCCGATAGCCGTCGTACTTGATTTCGTGCACCCACGCGGGACCATCGGGAGGTGACTTGACCAACGTGGCGAGCTGCGCCTCGACGACGGTGGGTATGGCGCGTTCGCGCGCGCCTTTGAGCTTCGCGAGGTCCGCCGAGATTTTGGCTTTAGGTTGATCGATCGCGCCGCCCTTGACGTTGGCTGCGACCGATTTGTTCGAATGCCAAACGCGATCCTTCGCGGCCTTGATTTCGTCGAGACTGCGACCCGTCACCACACTGTCCGGACGCTCGTCGACGATCAGCGCGTCGGGTCCGAGACGCGCGAAGTCGTCTGCCTCTTTGAACAGCAACCAGCTCTTGTCGCCGTCGCCGTACTTGCTGCTGCGAGTGCGCACCAGATTCCACACGCCTTTGAGCTTTTCGCCGTGGAGCGCGAACTTGAGGTGACCCTTCGCATAGCCCTCGTCCGGATCGCCCTTCGGCTCCCATGTCCCGCGATCCCACACCATCACCGTCCCGGCGCCGTATTGCTTGGGCGGGATCACCCCCTCGAACTCGCCGTATTCCAGCGGATGATCCTCAACGTGCATCGCGAGGCGCTTGTCGTTGGGATCGAAGCTCGGCCCTTTGGGCACCGCCCAGCTCAGCAGCACGCCGTTCAGCTCCAGCCGAAAGTCGTAGTGAAGGCGGGTCGCCGCGTGTTTCTGGATGACAAAGCTCATAGCGCGCGATCGGCGCTTGCCCACCTTGCCCTTGGGCTCGGGCGTCACCCGAAAGTCGCGCTTTTGCCGATAACGTTCGAGTGCCATCGCGTGCGCGGAACGCTTTCAGTTGAAGATTGCCTGGCATTTTGGCACGATGACCCTCCCGTTTACCCAAGAGGCCCTCATGGCGGCTCGTGCATTGGCTTCGGTCACCGTCACGTTCGGAATGGTTTCCATTCCCGTCAAGCTGTACGCCGCGACCGCCCCGCAGGCGAGTATCTCCTTCAACCTGCTGCACGCTGCCTGCGGGTCTCGGCTGAAACAGCAATACCTGTGCGCCAAGGAAGGCGTCGTCGTCGAGCGGGCCGACATGGTCAAAGGCTACGAGTTCGCCAAGGATCAATACGTCACATTTACGGCGGAGGAGCTGAAGGAGCTGGAGGAAAAGGGCACGCAGATGATCGAAATCAGCGAGTTCGTGCCGGCGGACAGCATTGACCCGATCTACTACGACAAAGCTTATTTCCTCGGTCCGGACAAAGGTGGCGCGAAACCGTACGCGTTGCTCGCAGAAAGCATGCGTCAGAGCGGCCAGACTGCGGTGGGGCGCTACGCGGCACGCGGCAAGCAATACATCGTTCAGTTGCGCGCGGTGCCCGGCGGACTGGTGATGCAGCAGCTGCTGTACGCTCCCGAGGTACGCACGATCGAAGATGTCGGGATCGAAACGGCACCGGTCCGCGATACCGAGCTCACTTTGGCGAAGCAGTTGATCGCGCAGATCTCGTCCAAGCAATTCGACCCGAGTCAATACGAGGACGACGTGCGCAAGCGGATTGAAGCGGCGGTGCAGAAGAAAGTCGAAGGCGAGGAGATCGCCATTTCGCCGAGCGCGCCGGAAGGCGGCGGCCAGGTCATCGATTTGATGGAAGCGTTACGCGCGAGCCTCGAGAAAACGTCCGGCAAGCGCGCACCGGCCAGGACTGCCGCTCCGGAGAGCGCTCCCGCGGAGCTCAAAGCCGCCCAGCGCAAACCGGCCAAGAAAGTCGCCGCGGAGCCCGAGGCCCGTCGCAAAGTCGGCAAGCGTTAGGACCGAATGGTGCCGTGACTGAAGGTTATTCGCTGCGCGAAGTCGGCAAGCTGCTCGGACTTCCTCGTTCTGTTATTAACGGACTCATCGAAGCCGGCTTTGTGGTCCCTGCGCGGGGACCGCGCCGCGAATTTCGCTTCTCGTTCCACGATCTCGTCCTGCTGCGCGCTGCGCAGGGACTCTCCGAAGCGAAGATTCCGTCGACGCGAATCGTGCGTTCGTTGCGGCGTTTGCGCGCGCAACTTCCAGAGGAAGTGCCGCTGGCGGGATTACGGATCGGGGCGGTCGGCGACGCGGTCGTCGTCAGCGAAGGCGAGGCGCAGTGGCGTCCCGACAACGGGCAGTATGTGTTCCAGTTCCAGGTGGCATCGCCCGGCGGACGGCTCGCGTTCATCGAGCCCGTGCCGCAACCCACGGCTCCGGACGCGGATTGGTTCGAACGCGGGGCGGCGCTCGAAGCCGCGGCACCCGAGAAGGCGTGCGATGCTTACCGCCGCGCGCTCCAGGATGATCCGAAGCATCTCGACGCCTACGTTAATCTCGGACGCTTACTGCATGAGCTCGGACATCTGGGCGAAGCGCAAGCGGTCTATCACGATGGACTCGAGCACTGCGGCGCCGACGCCACACTGCTCTTCAACCTGGCTGTGCTGCAGGAAGACCAGGACCGGCCGCTGGACGCCATCGCGAGTTATCGCGCCGCACTCGCAGCGACGCCGGGACTGGCCGATGCGCATTTCAATCTCGCGCGCTTGTGCGAAGCACGAGGCTTGAATCAGGAAGCGGTACGGCATTGGAGCGCGTTTCGCAAATTGACGAGCGCGGCACCGAAATAGGGTCAGATCCTACCTGTTCACTCCGCAGGTTGGTTATCGTCCAAGCCCGGATCGATGAAACCTTCGGAAAAGCTGGTAGCCACTGAGGCGATGACGTCAAACGGGACTCAGTCGACGCGGATCCTCTTCATCGGCAACAGCTACACGACACGCAATCAGCTCCCGCGTTTGCTTGTGGATCTGGCCGCGGCGGCCGAGCGACCGACGCGCGTGGAAGTCTCAACGATCTTCGCCGGCGGCGCGAGCCTTCGCCGGCACTGGAATGCGGGCATCGCGCAAAAAGCGCTCGCGACATCGACGTGGGACTACGTCGTGCTGCAGGAGCAGTCGACGCTGCCGGTGAAAAATGCGCAGCGCTATCACGAAAATGTGCGACTGTTCGCGGCCGAAATTGCGAAGCACGGCGCAAAGATCGTGCTCTATCTCACGTGGTCGCGACAAGAGGCGCCGCAGAACCAGGATCAAATCACGCACGCGGTCGAGGAGATCGCGGCGGAAATCGGCGCCCGGGTCTTTCCTGTCGGTCCCGCGTGGCATGCGGCGATGCGCGAGGACCCGACCCTGGTGCTGTACGAAGCCGACGGCAGTCACCCCACGGCGGCCGGATCGTATCTCGCTGCCTGCGTGTTTCTGGTCAGGCTCTTCGATCAGCGACCTCAGGGATGGTCGGTGTCCGACCGCTTGAAGATCGATCGAGCGCTGGCAGGTAAGCTGCAAGAAGTGGCGTGGCGTGGGGATTTTGCGCGCCGATGTGACGGCCGGACGGTAGGGCGCCGTCCTACCGCGAAAACGCCCGCCGACTGACGACAAATCACTGGGCGTTCTGACGGACTTCGGACGGCGATTGGCATGAAATCTCGGCGTCATCCACCGACACGTCGACCGCATTCCAAACGACACCCGTCCAATGCTCCGCAGGCGTCCGCAGATGCCAACGATTCGTTGGCCGGTGCCAGGCCCCACCCTGACGGTATGCCTGGCCATGCTGCTCGCGGTCGCCTGGCCGCACAGCGCACACGCCGATAAAAAAACCGTCTGCACGATCACCGTCAATTCGGCGGACGAAAAGGAAGCGTTCCGCAGGAGCTTGCCGCCTGACAAGTTCCAGTTCGTCGAGCTGGTCGAGCGCGGCAGGCCGGACTGGCTTTCATCGGCTTGCAGCCAGCGCATACGTTGCGATGTGCTCGTCATCTCCGGCCACTACGACGGCGGAAACGAATTTTTCTCCGAGCACGTCGAGGCGCTCGAATTTCTTCCGGTCGACGAGATGGAACGCGCGTCGTGCAGCAACTCGTGCTCGACGCTGTTTTCGCAGTTAAAGGAAGTCTATCTATTCGGCTGCAACACGCTGAATCCCGAGCGGCAAAACGCGTCCGCCGAGATCGCGCGAAATCTCGTGCTCGCCGGGCACTCTCCGGCCGACGCTGAACGACTTGCGCGCGCGCTGAGCGCTCGCTATGGAGACAGCAGTCGCGATCGCATGCGGCAAATTTTTCCGAACGTGCCGGCGATCTACGGCTTTTCATCGGTTGCGCCGCTTGGACCGACGGCAGCGTTCAATTTGAGCCGCTACCTTCAATCCGGCATCGGAGACGTTGCGAGCGGCCGTCCAAGCTCGAGGTTGATCGGACACTTCCCCGCCCACTCATTGACCTGGACCAGCGGCTTGAACGATGCCGATCCGCAAAGGAGCTATCGCCGCGACATGTGTCAGTTCTCCGGCGATCAGCTATCGCCCGCACAGAAGGTCGCGTTCGTTCATCAGATCCTCGGCCGTGAGATGGCGGAAGTGCGGATATTCCTCGATCGTATCGAACGATATACGGCGTCGCTTCGAGAGGTCGACCGGGAAACTTCAGCGGTATCGCTTGAGCTCGACGGGATCGCGCATGATGAGCGGTCGCGGTCTCGATATCTCGAATTCGCCAGGAACGTCGACTCCGCTGTGGTGCGGGCCCGGATGTTGAAGCTGGCGCACGGCCTCGGCTGGCTA
Organism: Betaproteobacteria bacterium; assembly: GCA_005881895.1. Classification (GTDB taxonomy): domain Bacteria; phylum Pseudomonadota; class Gammaproteobacteria; order Burkholderiales; family Casimicrobiaceae; genus VBCG01. Next base: position 10,405 of record VBCG01000117.1, on the reverse strand, counting down.
ACGCCTGCTGAGCTGAACGCAGAATTGATGCAGACGATTGCCGACACGCTCGCGCGCAACACGGTAAGCCCTGCCGACGTGGATTTGGCATGCACGCTCAACAAAGACCATGATCTGGATGGTGAACTCCACCGTTTGCAACTAACGTCGGCGCAAGCGGACCGAGCGGGAAGTGCGGCCGTCCTCGCGTGCCTGGGAAGCGCGGAGGCCCACACGCGGGTTCTGCGTGCGCTCACGAGCTCGAACGATGACGATGTGCACGTCGCGCAGGTGTATTTGCGCCATCGGCCGATCGCCGATGCGGACGAGCTTCGCGCCGTCACCGCGGGGGTGGCGCGAATGACCGACGCGAAAGCGCAGGCCCGTGCGCTGGACACGCTGGCGAGCCAGCGGATCACCGACCGCCAAAGCCTGGAAGATCTGACCCGCCTGTTCGCGCAGGCGGGATCGGGCGGCGTTCAGCTGGCGATCGCAGGCATCTTGCTCCGCTCCGACTATCAGATGATCGCGAGCGCCGACCTGCTCCAATTGCTGCGGCAGCATCGTCGCAAGTCGTCGAGCAGCGATGATATGGTCGACGTCCTGATCCGGCGCGTTCAAGCACTGCTCTAGGCGTCTGCTCGGAATGACAAAGCGGAGTGACCTGCCGTCACGGCGGTTCGCATGCGATACTAGCGCGCCCGATTTTTCTCCGCGCCTTGATCCATGCCCGTTTCGCCGAAAGTTGTTGTTGCCGCCGCATTGCTCGCCTCACTGTGCTTCCATGAAGCGCAGGCCGACAAAAAAACGGTATGCACGATCACCGTCAATTCTCCGGACGAGAAAGAAATATTTCGCCGGAGCCTGCCGTCGGACGAATTCCAGTTCGTCGAGCTCGTGGAACGCGGGCGCCCGGATTGGCTTGCATCGGCATGCCGTGCCGGCGTCCGCTGCGACGTGCTGGTCATTTCGGGCCACTTCGATGGCGGCGACGAGTTCTATTCCGATCGGCCCGACGTGCGCGAATATCTGCCCGTCGATGAAATGGAACGGGTGTCCTGCAGCGATTCCTGTCCGGGCTTGTTTTCGCAGCTGAAGGAGGTCTACCTCTTCGGGTGCAATACGCTCAATGCGGACGCGCAGAACACGGTATCGGCCGAGATCGGACGCAGTTTGCTTCGCAGCGGCCACTCGCCGGCTGACGTCGAGCGGCTGTCGCGAGTGTTGAACGAGCGCCACAACGACAGCAATCGCGATCGGATGCGGCAGATCTTCGTCAACGTACCGCTCATTTACGGGTTCTCGTCGAAGGCGCCCCTCGGAGCGACGGCGGGCCCTCTGCTGGACCGCTACTTTCAATCGGGCCCGGCCGGCGACTCAAGCGCCTACGTCGGCAGCGGACGCCCAAGCCCCAAATTGCTAGGCCTGTTTGCGCCCAGCTCAATGACTTCCGCAAGCGGACTTCGCGATGCCGATCCGCAGGCCGATTATCGGCGCGACGTTTGTCATTTCTCGGACGACCGATTGTCGGTGGCGCAAAAACTTGCCTTCGTTCACGATCTTCTGCGCCGCGAAATGGCGGAAGTGCGCATGTTCCTCGGCAACATCGAAAAATACGCCGCTTCGCTCAGCGCGACTGACCGACTCGTGCCAGCCGTGGCCGAATCGCTTGAGGAGATTGCGCGCGATCAGACGGCCCGCCAGCGCTATCTGGAATTCGCGCGCGATGCCGATGAACCGGCCATCCGCGCTCGCATGGTGAAGGTCGCACGCAACTTGGGCTGGCTTTCGTCCGCAGAGCTTCGCGCGGAGCTCGTGCAGATGATGCGCGATCGGCTGGCGCAAAACGTCGTGGGTCCCGGCGACGTCGATCTGTTCTGCTCGTTGAATAAGAACGGCGAGCTCAATGATCAGCTTGACCGGTTGCCGGCCCTGCCGGCCGGAGCGAACGCGGTCGGCCATGCCGCGGTCCTCGCGTGCTTGGGGAGCCAGAAGGGCAGGGCGCGCGTGCTGCGCGCGCTGACCAGTCCCAACGATGAAGATGTTCACATCGCGCAGGTCTACCTCCAGCATTACCCGATTGCCGACGTCGATGAGCTCCGTATGATGACGGCAGAGATTGCGCGAATGAAAAGCGCCGATGCCCAGATTCGCGCGCTCGACACGTTAGCCCGCTACCAACTTTCGGACCGCGAAAGTCTCGATGCGCTGACGCAGTTGTTTCCGCTTGCCCGGTCGATCGGTGTACAGAGGGCGATTGCCGGCGTCCTGATTCGCGCCGACTATCGCTCGATTGCGAATCCTGAGCTCGTGCGCGCGCTCCGCCAACATCGGCTCAAATCGCCGAGCGGCGAAGATCTGATCGACGTTCTGATCCGCCGTCTGCAGTCCTGATCCCTTCCGACGGAGAACGACTCCATGGCACGCGGCGTTGACGAGCTATCGATCGACGAGATTCGACAGCGGTATCTCGAGAAAGGCGAGCTGGTATCGGCGCGCGTTCTGAACCGGCTGCAGCGCGATTCGCGGCAAGGCGTGCGCCACCTGTACGTGGCGTTGAAGAAACGCTACGAGCGCCAGCGGGACGAGCGCCTGCGCCTGGAAGCGATGCGGCACTTCGAGCTGTTATTGTGGAAAACGGGCGTGCAGGACATTGCCGGCGTCGATGAAGTCGGGATGGGTCCGCTGGCCGGGCCGGTCGTCGCCGCCGCCGTGATGTTTCCACCCGAAACCAATATCGCGCGCGTTGACGATTCCAAAAAGCTCGATCCCCCGACGCGGGCAGAGCTTGCGTTGGAGATACGCGCGAAGGCGTCGGGCATCGGTGTCGGCATCGCCTCAGTGAAAGAGATCGACAGCGTTAACATCTACCACGCAGGTCTTCTGGCGATGCGCCGCGCCGTCGAAGCGCTGCCGCGCCGCCCCCAGCACGTGCTCGTGGATGCGCGTACCGTGCCCGGCGTCGACGTGCCGCAAAACATGTTCAACAAGGGCGACGGGATCAACTTCTCGATCGCGGCGGCTTCCATCATCGCCAAGACCGAACGCGACCGCATGATGGAAACGCTCGATCGCGAGTATCCGGGATACGGGTTCGCCGCCCACAAGGGCTACAGCACGCCGGAGCATCGGCAGGCGCTGCAGCAGCTCGGCCCGTCGGCGATTCATCGCACGTCGTTTCCGGTGATGCACGAGTTGCAGGGCGAATACTCGGCGCTCTTTTACGTGCTGAAGACGCAGCTCGAGGCGGCGCGCACGCGCGTTGCGCTCGACGAGCTCGAGACTGTGCTGCGCATTCAAGCAGCCGAGCTGGCAGAGCAGGAATGCAAAAAACTCAAGTTGCTGGTCGCGCGTCGCTGGAAAGTGATTGGCAACGGAGCAGCACAACGATGAGTAGTGAAAAGACATTCGCGTCGCAGGCCGATCTGGCCGACAAGACGATCAGCTTCGACAAGCTTTCCGACAACGCCTACGCCTATACCGCGGAGGGCGACCCGAACACGGGCATCATCGTCGGCGACAACGCGGTTCTCGTGGCGGACACGCAAGCGACGCCGGTGATGGCAGAGGACGTCATCCGGCGCATTCGCGAGGTGACCGACAAGCCGATCAAGTATGTCGTGCTCACGCACTACCACGCGGTTCGAGTTCTCGGCGCGTCTGCCTATCGGCCGCAGGAGATCATCGCGAGCCAGGACACGTACGATCTGATTGTTGAGCGCGGCGAAGCCGACATGAAGAGCGAGATCGAGCGTTTTCCGCGACTGTTCCGCTCGGTGGAGAGCGTTCCCGGTCTCACATGGCCGACGCTGACGTTCAAAGGCGAAATGACGCTATGGCTCGGCAAGCTCGAAGTGAGGTTGATGCAGCTCGGGCGCGGGCACACAAAGGGCGATACCGTTGTATGGCTGCCGCGCGAACGCATCATGCTGTCGGGCGATCTCGTTGAATTCGGTGCGACGCCTTATGCCGGCGACGCGTACTTCAGCGATTGGCCGCAGACGCTCGACGCGATCGCGGCGCTCAAGCCGGCGAAGCTTGTGCCCGGACGCGGCGCAGCGCTCACGACGGAGAAACAGGTGCAGGAAGGTCTCGCCGGGACGCGCGCGTTCATCAGCGAACTGTTCGCGACGATCAAGCCTGCCGCAGCGGCCGGCAAAGATCTTCGCACTGTCTATCGCGAAGCCTACGATCGGCTCAAGCCTAGGTACGGCAATTGGGTGATCTTCGACCACTGCATGCCTTTCGATGTCACGCGCGCTTACGACGAGGCGACGCGTTATCGCGACCCGCGGATCTGGACGGCGCAGCGCGACAAGGAGATGTGGGATACGCTGGAAGGCGCGAGCGCGGCGAACTGACACCCGCAGGCCGCGCTCACGATCACAGCGCCGCGATTTGTCACGTCAGTGCCGCGATGACGACGGATTACCAAAAAGTCGAGTTCCCCTACGTCCGCTCGCAAGATCAGGACGCACGCGAACCCGTCGATCATCCCGTCGTCGTTGTCGGCGCCGGACCGATCGGTCTCACCGCCGCCATTGATCTCGCGCAACAAGGCGTCCCCGTCGTTGTCCTCGACGATGACAACAAACTGTCGTCCGGCTCGCGCGCGATCTGCTTCGCCAAGCGTACGCTGGAGATTTGGGATCGTTTGGGTTGCGGCGAGCGGATGGTGCAGAAGGGCGTGTCGTGGAACGTCGGCAAGGTCTACTTTCGCGACGAGCTCGTCTACAGCTTCAATCTTTTGCCGGAATCAGGCTACCGCCGCCCCGCATTCATCAACCTGCAGCAATACTATTGCGAAGGTTATCTGTGCGAGCACGCGCAAGCGCTCGCAAATCTCGAGTTGCGCTGGAAGAGCAAGGTCGTCGGCGTTGAGGGACAAGGCGATGGCGTCGCGCTCCGCGTGGAAACGCCGGAAGGACCTTATCGGTTGCACGCCGACTATGTCATTGCCTGCGACGGTGCGCGCTCGCCAATCCGCGGAATGATCGGTCAGGAGAGCATAGGTCGCAGCTTCCGCGATCGTTTCCTGATCGCCGACGTGAAGATGCAAGCGGGATTTCCTCCGGAACGGTGGTTCTGGTTCGATCCGCCGTTTCACCGCAACCAGTCGGTGCTGCTGCATCGGCAGCCCGACGACGTGTGGCGGATCGATTTTCAGCTCGGCGCCGACGCCGATCCCGAGGAGGAGAAGAAGCCAGAGCGCGTCATCCCGCGCATCCAGGCGCTGCTCGGTCGCGATGCACAGTTCGAGATCGAATGGGTCAGCGTCTACACATTCTCGTGCTCGCGGATGGACAAGTTTCGGCAGGGGCGCATTTTGTTCGCGGGCGATGCGGCGCACTGCGTGTCACCATTCGGCGCGCGCGGTGCGAACAGCGGCGTGCAGGACGCCGAGAATCTGGCCTGGAAGTTGAAGCTCGTGCTCGCCCGCAAAGCGCCCGACGCATTGCTCGATACCTACGACGACGAGCGTGGTTACGCGGCGAACGAAAACATCCAATGCTCGACGCGCGCGACCGACTTCATTACGCCGAAGAACAACGTCAGCCGCATGTTCCGCGATGCGACGCTCAAGCTTTCCAAGGACCATGCCTTTGCGCGGCGGTTGGTCAACAGCGGTCGGCTATCGTTGCCCGCGACATTGCACGATTCACCGCTCAACACGCCGGATTGCGACACGTTCTCCGGCGAGATGGCACCGGGCGCGCCAGCCGCGGACGGGCCCGTGATGGTACGCGGCGACGCCGGCTGGTTCCTGGCGCAGATCGGGGGCGATTTCAACGGTGTGTATTTTAGTGATGGGACCTTGTCCGGCGACATACATCGATCCTTCGCTTCGCTCTCGCGCGGCGCCATACCGCTAACGGCGATCGTCGTCGCGCCCAAAGGGATAAGCTTGCCGGATTCTCCCGGAGGGACCACCGTGGTGGAGGATTCGGAAGGGTTGCTTCGCCAGCGCTACGATGCGCGTGCCGGCACGTTTTACCTGATGCGGCCCGACCAGCACGTGTGCGCAAGATGGCGGCGATTCGATGTCGATGCGACGCGGGCCGCGCTCGCCCGCGCAACCTGCACCGGTTGATCGAGGTCTCCATGCAGACGCTGATCGTCGAGCCGAATATCGTGCGACCGGATGACTTCTACGAAGCGCTGATCGACATGCACCGCGATCTGACCGATGAACAGAGCCAAATGGCGAACGCCGCGTTGATCCTCTTGCTCGCGAATCATATCGGCGATCTCGGCGTGTTGCGCGAAGCGATCGCTGCGGCACGGACCAGCGTCAAACCAACCTGAAAGAACGCATCATGGACATTGTGGCGCTTCGCTATCAGTCAGGCTTCGGCAACGAGTTCGCGACCGAAGCGCTCGCTGGGGCGCTGCCGGTCGGCCAGAATTCGCCGCAAAAAACGCCGTACGGCCTCTATGCGGAGCAACTTTCCGGCACGGCCTTCACGGCCCCACGCGGCGCGAATCGTCGCTCGTGGCTTTATCGAATTCGCCCCGCTGCCGTGCATCGGCCGTTCAAGCGCAGCGACAACGGCCGGATCACCCATCGTTTCGACGATGTGGAAGCCACGCCGAATCAGTTGCGCTGGGATCCGCTGCCGATTCCGGCAGAGCCGCAGGACTTTGTGCAAGGCCTCGTGACAATGGCCGGGAACGGCGATCCCGGATCGCAGAGCGGCTGCGGCATCCATCTCTATGCGGCCAATCGGTCGATGGAAGACCGGTACTTCTACAGCGCAGACGGCGAGATGCTGATCGTCTTGCAACACGGTCGCCTTCGCTTCGACACCGAGCTCGGTGCGATTGAAGCCGAGCCACAGGAGATCGTTGTGATTCCACGCGGCGTGCGGTTTCGCGTCGAGCTTCTCGATCGTGACGCGGGTGGCTACGTCTGCGAAAACTACGGCGCATTGTTCCGTCTTCCTGATCTCGGTCCGATTGGATCGAACGGTCTCGCCAATCCGCGCGACTTCCAGACGCCCACTGCTGCGTACGAAGACCGCAGCGGAAGCTTCGAGCTTGTCGCAAAATTCATGGGCAACCTGTGGTCCGCCGAGATTGGTCATTCACCGCTCGACGTCGTCGCGTGGCACGGCACCTACGCGCCGTACAAGTACGATCTGCGCCGCTTCAACGCGATCGGATCGATCAGTTACGATCATCCGGATCCCTCGATCTTTCTCGTGCTGCAATCGATGTCCGATACGCCGGGCGTGGATACGATCGACTTCGTCGTTTTTCCGCCGCGAATTCTAGCCATGCAACACACGTTTCGTCCGCCGTGGTTTCACCGCAACGTCGCCAGCGAATTCATGGGTCTCATCCATGGCGCATACGACGCGAAGGCCGAAGGCTTTCTGCCGGGTGGCGCAAGCCTCCACAATTGCATGAGCGGTCACGGACCCGACGCGCAGACGTTCGAGCGCGCGGCGGGCGCGGATTTGTCCAAGCCGGACTACATCAAGGACACGATGGCGTTCATGTTCGAAACGCGCTGCATCATCCGCCCGTCGCGCCACGCGCTCGAATCGTCACAGCTCCAGGCCGAATACTTCCATTGCTGGCAAGGATTGAAGAAACATTTTGATCCGCAAAAGCGCTGAATTGGGGAATTGCAACGTGTTCGAGCTCAATGAAACGCACGATCCCGCGCTGAAGAGCTGGATCGCATCAGCGAACGATCCCGGCGATTTTCCGCTTCAGAACCTGCCGTTCGGCGTGTTCCGGCGCAAGGGGCAAAACGAAGCGTTCCGCGTCGGCGTCGCGATCGGCGATCAAGTTCTCGACATCAGCGCTGCACAGACCGCGGGGGTTTTTTCGGGCCCGGCGGCCCGTGCGGCGGCTGCCTGCAGCGCGCCGGCGCTCAATGCCTTCATGGCGATGGGGCCGGCGGCGTGGTCGGCATTGCGCTTCGCGTTGTCGCAAATACTGCGGCAGAATTCACCGCTCGCGGATCGGCTGCACGGCTGTCTCGTGGCACAGAATCACGCTGAGCATGCGCTTCCGGCGCACATCGGCGATTACAGCGACTTCTATGCGTCGATTCACCACGCGACCAGCGTCGGCAGGTTGATGCGCCCCGACAATCCGTTGCTGCCGAACTACAAATGGGTGCCGATTGCCTATCACGGTCGCGGATCGTCGATACGCGTCTCGGGACAGGAATTTCGTCGTCCCATCGGACAAATTCTTCCACCAGGCGCGCAAGCGCCGGTGGTCGTGCCGTCTAAACGCATCGATTACGAGCTCGAGCTCGGAGTCTTCATCGGCGCCGGCAATGAATTGGGGGATCGCATAGCGATCGGCGACGCGGAAGCGCACGTGTTCGGGCTTTGCCTGTTGAACGATTGGTCGGCGCGCGATATTCAGGCCTGGGAATATCAGCCGCTGGGTCCATTCCTGGCCAAGAGCTTCGCGACGACGATCTCGCCTTGGATCGTGACGCTCGAAGCGCTTGCGCCGTATCGCTTGCCCTGGAATCATCCGAGCGGCGATCCGCAACCGCTGTCGTATCTCGACTCGCCGATGGTGCGAAGCGCAGGCGCGATCGACATCGAGCTCGAAGTTCTCATCGAGACCGCACGGATGCGCCGCGCGGGCGAAGCGCCGCAAACATTGTCGCGATCGAATTTTCGGCATGCGTACTGGAGCGTCTTCCAAATGCTGACGCATCACACGTTGAACGGCTGCAATCTCGCATCCGGCGATCTGCTCGGCAGCGGGACTCAGTCGGGACCGACAGCGGCGGAGGCGGGCTCCCTGCTGGAATTGACCGTCGGCGGAAAGCAACCGCTGATGCTCGCGAACGGCGAAACGCGATCGTTTCTCGACGACGGCGATGCCGTCATCATGCGCGGCTGGTGCGAGAAGGCGGATTACGCCCGAATCGGATTCGGCGAGCTCGTTGGACGCGTGATGCCCGCGGACGGCGCGTGAGCCGTTCACGCTGAAAACGTGGATCAGCGCTGCGACTCGGGCACATCGTCTGCGCGGCGCCCGCGTTGCTGACGCCGCTCCAAGGCGACGTGCCGGCCGAACATGCCGCGATCGGCAATGCGACGTGGCGTGCCGCGCCGGTCAGAGTAGTGGCGGTAAACGCATTTACAGCGCCAAGACGACGTGCAATCCGGAAGTGGAATCGGAGGTGCTTCGGTGGCGAGAAAGCGCTTTCCCTTGATCTGCAGTGCCGGCTTGCACGCCGTGGTGCCGCCCACAACACCGACGGCATGCCACGGTTGCTTGGGCGCGGGTCGGGCGCTTGGCGCCGGCTTGGTTTTCATTTGACGGAGCATCAAAGTTGCGCGGCGTCCTGCCAATACGCGTCCTTCTTCATATGCTGTAGGAATACTCCGATATGCGCAGACACGCAAATGTTCTGTAGCCCACTACCCGTCCGCCGGCACCTCGATATCGAGCAACGGTGCGTACTGCTGCGAACCGAAGATGTCAGGATCGCCGGGACTTCCGCTCGGCCGTAACCGATAGATCGTGAATTTGATGGCGCTCGCCGGATCGAACTCGACGAAATCGGAGATGCGATCAGGCGAGATGCGGTAGACCTTCGCGACGGTGTCACGCGTCAGCACGCGCGACTTTTTCACCCGCTCGTACAGCGCGCGGTCGCTGAAGATGACATCGAACGTAATTTTGTCGACGCCGGCGTTCTTGCTCCGAACGGTCTTGGCAATTTCCGCGAGCTTTTGCATTTTCATCTCTAGATTCCCGCAGTCGTCATATGCGTCGGAAACAGCTCGAGCGGGTGGTCGCATCGCAGCGTGTGATTGAGCGTCCAGCGGTACGCGGGACTCGCGCGCAAGACTTCGTCCAGCGCAAAAGCGACGGAGCCCGCTGAGCCTTTGACGTCGGGCAAACGCGCGTAGAACATTTGCCGCGTGCCGATCATGCAGACCTCTTCGGCCATCGCCGCCGTCGGCGCCACACCCTGCACCAGAATGCAGAGCTCGTGCGCGGGCCGGTCTTTCATGGGCTCGAGATCGCCCATGACGCCATTGCGACCGTAGACGATGTGATGCAGCTCGTAGCCGCTATCGCCGAATCGCTCACGCACTTGCGTTCGCGCCCAGCCGATGACGTCGTCGACGTGGGCGATCGTGTACGGGTCGCGGATGCCGACGAGTCCGACATAGCGTTCGCCGATCCTGCCGGCGCCTTCCAGCTTGACGCGGAATTCCGCCGCCGGCACAAACTGCGCGCCTGTGATGCGCGCCGTCTTGGCATCGAATTGTTCGTAGCGACACGCTGACATGTCCAGCGTGCCGCCAGCGACGTACTCAAAATACGGATTGGAGCGCTCGTACATCGCATGGCCGGCCACCGACGCGACCGTGCAGCGTTGCCCCGGATGCATCGCGGTTACGCGCACGTCGTCGTCGGTCACCTCGCCGAG
>VBCG01000185.1 GCA_005881895.1 Betaproteobacteria bacterium | reverse complement strand
GACAGGAGACCCGTCCCATGCTAAATATCGGTCGTCGCGATTTGCCCCCGAATACCTACAAGGAGCCCGAAAAGCCCCTGGTCAAGCCGCTGCAAGGCTCCTCGCCTATCGCGGCATCAACCGGTACGCAGCAATTCCCGTCCAATGCGCGCGTCACGACGCCCGCCGCGCCCGTCCTGCGCGACAACGTTGCAATGCCGAATTCGCCGGCCGACGCGTCCAACAAAGAGGCTGACGCGAAGATCCCTGCGATCGGCCCCGATACGCCGGGAAGCAAGCTTTGGGTCGGTCCGAAGATCAAGCTCAAGGGCGTCGAGATTTCCGACTGCGACGTGCTCGTCGTCGAAGGCGAGGTCGAAGCCACGGTCAACAGCAAGGCGATGCAGATCGCGCAGCCAGGCACGCTCAAGGGACACGTCACGATCGACGTCGCAGAAGTCTACGGTGACTTCTCCGGCGAGCTGACCGCCCGCGCGAAGCTGATCATCCATGGCACCGGTCGCGTTTCCGGAACGATCCGTTACGGCAAGCTGATCGTCGCCGAGGGCGGGATCCTCAGCGGCGATGTGCAACGTCTGGAAGGCACCGTCGAAAATACGGCGACACGTGCGCCGATGACGGAGCAGACGCCGCTGACGTCGCGACCGCTGCGTTAAGCTCACTGTTCTGACGACCTGCGCCGACCGTCCCATCGGCCGCGCCGGCGCAGCCACGTCCTTCGCGGTCACAGCGAGGAACGGCAACCGCTTACTTCTTGGCAGCGGGCTTCCACAGCGCGAAATACGCGCCCGTGGGATCCTGGATCACACTCATCCAGCCGTAATCGCCAACCTTGGTCACGCCCAGGTGTATCTTTCCGCCGAGCTCCTGGGCACGCTTTGTCGACGCCTCGACGTTGTCGACGCCGACGTACGCAAGCCAATGCGGTGGCACTTTGGGATCGGGATTCTTCATCATGCCGCCCCCGACACCCTCCCCTACGTTGACCATTGTGTAGGTGCCGCCTTCGGGCATCGGCATATCCTCCAACTTCCAGCCGAAAAGGCTCGAATAGAATTTCTTCGCGGCGGCGACGTCTTGCGTATGCAGCTCAACGTGAACAAATGGATTGGCCATTGGGGTCTCCTGCGGAATTGACGCGAACGGATCGATTGCATGCCCAGGCACACCGGGCACACGAAGTTATTGTGACAATACCCGCGCGACGCGGTTCGTCTTTCTATGCTTCTCCCCGCCAGAGCCACAGCAATACGGAGGTCGCGATCAATCCCCACGTCGTCGCCAGCATGACGAGTGCGACGAGCACGGCGGCGCTCCCCAGATCTTTGGCACGCTTCGCGAGCTGATGCGTATCGAGACCGATGGTATCGACCGCGGCCTCGAGGCTCGAATTGAGCAGCTCTATAAGTAATACGAGGAGCACCGAGACGAACAGAAGCGCCCGCTTCGCTGCCGAAACGTCGATCAGGCACGCAATGGGAATGAGAACGGCAGCGAGTGCGATCTCCTGCCGGAATGCGCTCTCGTGGCGGAACGCAAGACGCAGCCCTGACAGCGAATAGGACAAGACATTGAGTAGCCGCCGCAATCCGCGGCGGCCCGTGTGCGGGCTCTCAGGCGGCTCAGTGACGTGCACGATACGGATGCAGGTGGTCGTGAAAATGCGAGGTCGCATATTCCCACGAGAACGCCGCTGCGGGGCGACGCAGCATCTCGGCCCGTTTCGTCGGAGCGCGCCCGGACGCCCTGTAGGACAACGCCGCATTTTCGGCGGCGGTTGCCCTCGTTGGGAAACCCCTGCCGACCCTCGCAGGTCACCCAATAGGTGCCTCCCGCTCAGGGCGTCTTGCGTCCGGCGGCCATCGTCGACAAGGAGATCCTATGAATTTTCGAATCTTGGTTACAACGTTGATGCTCGCGATCGGCGCGTTAGGTTTTGTTGCGAAGGGACACGCGGCGCGTGTCATTGATTTGGAAGTCGGCGTGGCACCGCCGCCACCGCGCGCCGAGGTCGTCATTCCAGAGCCGCGCGAAGGCTATATCGTCGAGCGCGGTCACTACGGATGGGACGGTAGCCGATACGTGTGGATCGAAGGCCAGTACATTCCCAAGCGCGAGGGCCACGAATGGCGCTCGTATACGTTGGAGCAGCGCGGCGACCGGTGGCACTACCGACCCGGTCATTGGGACGACGACGACTGACGTCAGAGCTGGAAAAGGTTAGAAAGCCAGCGTCAGCGCGACGACAGGCCCGTTCCGCCCGCCGTTAACCGTGAACGGATAGGCGGAACGGCTGTTGCTCAGGCCCACCCAGCTCAACTCCACACTAAAGCGGTCGAGGTCGACGCCGACACCGATACGCGCGTCGAACGTGACGCGCTCGCCCGATCCATCATACGAATTGCCGCTCTTGCTCCAGAGGACACCGCCGTGCGCGATGATGCGAAAGCGGTCCGATAACGGCTGCGCGGCATTGAGCTCGCCGTAAATCGCGTTGCCGTCGCCGCCAAAATAGCGCGGCGCGTAATAGAGTCTGCCGCTCCAAATGCCCGAGGTGAAGCCACAATAGACCTCGGGGTAATCGTAATCGTGCGTACGCGTGAACAGCGCGTAATCGGCGCCGATTTCTCCGCTCACGCCGGACGGCAATCGCCACGCGTAGCCGAAAAACGAGATCGCCTGCAGCTCACGGCTCGATTCAAACGCAAATCGTGCGGTAGAGACGAACGCGCCCGCGTAGAAGCCACTCGCGTCGTCGTAGTTGATCGACCCCTGTACCGCCGGATTGTTGCCGCTCAACGAAACGCCGCGGTACCGGTAGTCGGAAACAGCGCTCAAGCTGCCTGATAACTGCTCGGCGGCGGCATCCGCGCAGACTAATGCAATGCAAATGGTAACGGCGCCGCGGAGCGCGGCCAGCTCAAGGGGGCGGCGAGGATCTTGCTTCAGCCGCGACAGCGCACGCACAGGCACAGATTCCACCGATCCTTGCAATCGCTGCGCACGCGTCCACGGCCACGCGTCGTTCACCGGCAGCGGCCGCCACCGACCGCGCCTCCAGAGCCTCGCGCATTTCACGCGCCGGCAGGTTCGGCGCAAGCTCACGCAGCAATGCGACCAGTCCCGTCACGTGCGCCGTCGCAAATGACGATCCGGTGACGAAGCCCCATTTCCCTCCGATGAGCGTCGTCGGAATGTCCGTGCCGGGACCGAGCAACGCATTGCTCGGGATATCGTGCACGTCATCGGCGGCCACGGCAAGCACCCCGCGATGCGAGGCGGGAAAGCCGCCATCGCGAAGCGTCGCGTCGGCGGCGCTGACGATCGTGATGCCGCGCGACAGAGCCGTATCGAGCAGGCGTGCGAGCAATCGGTCGGGCGGGCCACCCAAGCTCAGATTGATCACCTGCACGTTCTCGTCGATAGCAAATTGCAAAGCCTTGGCGAGCGTGAAGCTGTTGCAAACAGCGCGGGGCCCGCCGACCGTAGGCTGCCAACAGGCGCGAAGCGCGTAGAGCCTTGCGTCGGGCGCGATGCCCGCGATACCGATGCCGTTATCGGCACGCGCCGCGATGATCCCGGCAACCGCCGTTCCATGCAGTTCGGCAACGTCGCTCTGACCATCGACGAAATCGCGTGCTAGGGCGATTTGCCCGACGAGATCCGGATGGTTGATCTCGACGCCGGTATCGACTTCAGCCACCTTGACCCGCTTGCCGGTTGCGACCTTGTGCACATCGGCGAGATGCCAGGCGCTGGCGCTCGGCTGCAGCGGGTACAGTGGATCGTTGTGCGCGAGCACGTTGAACAGGTTCATCGCCTGGACCGATTCCACGCTGGGGTCCTGCGCCAGCTCGTCGACGATTCGCGCGATAGAATCGTCTGCCCGCGCATCCATCACGAAGCAATCGACGCCTAGCGCCGGCATCGGCCAGTTGGTGACAATGCTAAGCCGGTGGCGGCTGGCGAGCCCTTCGGCAATGCGCTGGCGGGCATCGCGACCGATACGCGAGTCGTAGCTCCCCGTGTAGCTCACATCGGGGCGGAAATGCGGCGGCGCCGTCCGCAACATCACGAGGATTTGCCGGTTCGCGGTCTCGTCGACAGCGGCTACGGCCGGGCGGTCAAGCAACGCGCACACAGCTGCGCAGAGACAGACGAGCGCGAGCGTCCACGCGCGGTTCATCATCAACGGCCCGCCTTGGGACCGAGACTTTCGACCAGCACGACGGCGCGCTCGTTGCGCAACACGCGGACCGCTTGCTCGCGACGCGTCTCCGGGACTTCGAGAACATAAGCGTTCGTCCGCGTCGGGCCGTCGATCAATCGAGCGCCAATGTCGCGCAGCATGCGGCGCAGGTCCGCTTCGGTGGTCGCCGGATCGAACACCACGACCAAACTGCCGGTTGTCACTGCGTTCGCGTTTCCCGAACCGAGCGTCCGGTAGACCGCTGGGAAATCGTCGCCCACGATGACGACGCCGCCCAGGACGACAATGACCGCGAGTTGCGCGGCGATCACCCACCGCGTCCACGACCGTCCAACGCGGCCGCGACCGGACCGCGCTCTGGGCCGCGCCTCGAGCTTGTGGCGCAACGACCGGAAGGCCGCCGATGTCGAAGAGTTCGGCTCCGATTCGCCGGCCACACATGCCGCATGGAATTCCCGCAACCATTCGACTTCGCGCTGGCACCGTGCGCATGTCGCGACATGCTGCTGCACGAACGCGAGCTCGTCGCCTTCCAGCGTCCCGTTGACGAGCCACGGCAACAATACGTCGGCGACTTTATGGGCCGCCGGGTCGAATTGCAGCACGCGGCCGGTCACTTCGCCCCCTCGCCGCCCGGTGTGCGTACGCTCGTGCGTGTTGCGGCTACGAAGGAGGAGTTACCGCGCATTGATGCCCCTTGCCGGGCTCAAATCCGGCGCCTCAATTGTTAACCGATTCGACGGAGCGATATTCCATCCCGACCGCGATTGAGACGACAACCGGCGTGCCAGCGCGGTATGCGCGGCGGTTCGGAGCATTTCCTATATCCTGGATCCGTGCAACCACGATGGTACGCGCCGGCATGGGTCACGCTGCCACTTGCGGCGCGGCGCTGCTGCGTCCGTAATCCTGTAAATGGTGTCGTGGCGGAGCTGTCCGCGGATCAGCACGCGGTACTGACCGCGTGTGACGGATGCCACACGATCGACGGGCACGCTGCGGCCGTGCACCGCAAGCTCGGCATTCGCGAAGGCGACCGCGCGACAATATCGAACTGGCTCGGCGATTTCGCATCGCAAGGTCTCTTCCTGTCGTTGGACGCGCTATTGCAGCGGTTCAGCGCGCCCGCGGAGTGGGTCGCGCCGCCGTTTGCTGGAATTGTGATCCGCACCTGCGATCGGCCGACATTGCGCACGCGTGTTCTGGCCAGTGCAACTACGCTGGAAACGCGCGTCCAGCGACGATATCGATATCACATTCTCGACGATTCGCGCGATCCGGCAAACCGCGCAATCAATGCACGGATCGTTGCGGACTCGGCGCTCGACACCCACTATCGGGACCTGGCGTCAAACGATGCGCTGGTCGACGAGCTGACGCGCGCTTTTCCCACGGCAACGGACACCATCGGCTGGTTGTTGGGTCCACCGATGGAAGGCGAAACGACCTACGGTCGCCCGGTCAATCTCGCGCTCCTCCTCACCGCCGGACGCCGCGTTCTGATGATCGATGATGATGCGCTGCTCGAACCGCGCTGCCCGCCCGCGGGCGATTCAGGCTTTGGCGTTTCGTCGGCTCCAGATGAGTTGTTCTGCTTCGCGGACCAGGCGGAGACCGACCACGCATGCCCACCGACCGATGTCGATCCGTTTGTCTCGCATTTGGAATGGCTCGGGGCGCCAGCGGGTAGCGCTTGGTCGCACTTCGCGAACCACGCATCCGCTACGAGTGTCGTGGCATTGAGCGGCGATGATGCGCTTCGTCGGGAACGCGAAGATCCTGCTGACGCAAAACCATGCGTTGGGCGATCCGGGCTCCGCGATGGCGAAGCATTATGGGAACGCGCTCACGCTCTGGCCGCAATTATGGGATCACGCGAGAGAGTGGGCGAGCGCGCGCCGCTAGCGTCAATCACCTTTCGTCGAGAAGAACTTGGCAACGGCAAGGTTCGCGCGCATTTCTTCGAGATCGCGCCCGCTCGGCAGCTGCGGTTTGTCGCGCTCCGCATCGACCATGCAGAGGAAACCGAGCGGCGAGGTCGCACCGGCGCGAAACTGGTGCCACGTCAACGGCGGTACGGTGACGA
>VBCG01000184.1:1346-9755 GCA_005881895.1 Betaproteobacteria bacterium | reverse complement strand
GACCCATGCCGCACATCACCTCATCG
The DNA here is from genome assembly GCA_005881895.1 of Betaproteobacteria bacterium. Taxonomy (GTDB): domain Bacteria; phylum Pseudomonadota; class Gammaproteobacteria; order Burkholderiales; family Casimicrobiaceae; genus VBCG01. The sequence goes on along the minus strand of VBCG01000184.1, from coordinate 9,729 downwards.
GCGATCAGCAGAATGCCGTGTCGATCCAGCAGCTCGCGCACGCGTTTGAAATAGCCGGGAGTAGGGGGCACGGCCCCGGCGGTTGCGCCTACGACGGGTTCTGCGCAAAATGCAATCACGCGTTCCGGCCCGATCGCTTCAATCGTGGCCTCGAGCTCCGCGATCAATCGATCGGTGTACGCCTCTCGGGATTCATCGCCGTGTCGTTCGCGATATTCGAAGCACGGTGAAACGCGCGCGACATCGATCAGCAGCGGTGCGAATTCGCGCCGCCGCCATTCGTTGCCGCCAACGGAAAGCGCACCCAGCGTATTGCCGTGATAACTCTGGCGCCGCGCAACAAACACCCGGCGCTCGGGCTCGCCGATTTCGACGAAGTATTGGCGCGCAAGCTTGAGCGCCGCTTCCATCGCTTCGGATCCGCCCGAGACCAGATACACCTGATCGAGTCCCTGCGGAGCATCGGCGGCGAGCGTGTCGGCGAGCGCTTCAGCGGCATCCGTGGTGAAAAAGCTCGTATGCGCGTAGGCGATTCGATCGATTTGCGCGTGCATCGCCGCCAGGACATGCGGATGCGCGTGGCCGAGGCACGACACGGCGGCGCCACCGCTTGCGTCGATGTAGCGGCGGCCATCCCGATCGACGATCTCGATGCCGGTTGCGTTGACCGCCGTCGGCGGCACCGCGCGTAGATTGCGATGAATGACATGGCTCATTCGTCGGCTCTTCGCGTCTCGCGTCGCCAGTACGCGCCCGTTGCGGAGAGCAATCCCTCGCGAGCGGCGAGACGGCGCAAAACCGCCCGCCCGCCTCGCGCGGCGATTTCCGCCATTACGCGCTCCACGAGTGCGTGCGCGCCCAGCAACGAATGGAAGAACGACGGTGACGCCGCCTCGAACAGCAGCCGCTCGGACGCTGCGCGAGCGAGCGGCGACAGCTCGGAGTCGGTCAATGCGACGACCGTGGTTCCCTGCGCTACCGCTCGCTGCACCGTGTCGACGGTTTGGCGCGAATACGGCGACAAACCGATGGCCACGACAACGGATTGCCGCCGAAGCGCGGCAACGGATTCGGCCAGCGTGCCATACGCATCCTGCAGCAGGACGCCGCGGCCGGCCAGCATCGAATAGAGGTAATGCGCGTGTAGTGCGACACTGTGGCAGCTGCGAAACCCGAGGAATGCCGTCATCGGTGACTTGAGCAGCAACCGTGCGACGCGCGCGAACCGTTCCGGTTCGTTCAACGCGCCGAGCGCCTCGATATTCGACGCTTGCAGGTGCGCAAGCTCCGGTCCGGTCGCCCGCGCGCGGCCCGAGCGTGATTGCATCCGACGCGCGCGTATCGCGAAATCGGCGCGACCCCATGCTGCGTGCTCGCGGAAGTCGTCCTGCAACGCGCGGAAATTCATGTAGCCCAGGGCCTGCGCCAGACGCGACATCGTCGGCGCAACGACATCCGCGCGTCGCGCCTGCTCGCGCATCGACAGGAAGCAGACCTCGGCGGGATGATCGCTTACCCATTGCGCGGCACGCTGCAGCGCACGCGGCAGCGTTTCGAACTCGTCGTGAATTCGCGCTAATGCAGCGTTGGTCATTCGAGCGGATAAAACGGATGGGAGACGATGTTACAAACGATACGGCACATATATATAAGTGTCAAATGTAACAAGTCGCCATCTTTGACAACGACGGCCCGCCGCCCGGACAATGCGCGGCGCGAAGATCGCGGGGGAGAACGTCATGAATGGCGCCGATGGCAGAAAACCAAGCGAACGGATGAGTCGCCGCGAGCTATTGCAGGGACTCGCGGCGCTCGCAACTTCGGGGTGGCTCCCGACAGCGTTGGCGCAAAGCGCGTCATCCCCGCCGCTCTCGCCAACGCAGTTCTCCGCGGCGTCCATCGCTTGCACCGGTTACGCGTTCGATGACCCGCGTGTCGCAACCGCGATGCTTCGCGCGCTCAACGACAGCGTCGGCCGCGCGAATCTCATCCGGCTCGCCAAGCTCGCCATCAATACGCCGCCGGGACAGCTCGACGCAGCGCTCAAAACGGCCGGCATGGAGCGGACGGCCGAGATCGTGGTCGCCGCGCTTTATACAGGTACGGTCGACGGCCCAAAAGGAGCGATCGTCATCTCCTACGATCAGGCACTCGTTTGGCAGGCCTGCGTATGGACCAAGCCCAATGCGTTTTGCGGCGGCCAGACGAATTACTGGGCCGATGCACCCACTGGCGTCACGTCATGAATGATGTGCTGAACGCCGATGTCGTCATCGTCGGCTCCGGTGTCGCCGGCGCGATCACCGGCTATTCGCTCGCACGTACCGGGACGCGTGTGCTGATTCTCGAGGCGGGCCCGCGCATCGATCGCGCGAAAGCGTTGGTGCATTTCCTCGCATCGGCCACAAAAGGTCCCAACTCCCCCTATCCCGCTCATCCGATGGTGCCGCAGCCGGACTCCGACGCGATCGGGGCGTATTACGTGCAAGCGGGTCCGGACACGTTCAATACACTGCAAGCGCGCGTTGTCGGCGGCACGACGTGGCATTGGGGCGGGCTTGCGCTCCGCTATCACCCGAACGACTTCGCGCTGCAGTCGAAATACGGCGTTGGCGTCGATTGGCCGCTCCAGTACATCGACATCGAGCCGTGGTATGTCGAAGCGGAAAATGCGATGGGCGTCGCGGGGCCGCCGGACGAGGACTGGGGATCGCCCCGGTCCGCGGGCTATCCGATGCCGATGGTCGCGCCGACCTATCTCGATCAGGTGATCGCGCGTGCCTGCGCGCAAATCGGCTTGTCGATGGCGCCGTTTCCGCAGGCGCGCAACACGATCGGCCGCGACGGTCGGCCGCCCTGCTGCGGCAACGCATCGTGCGTGCCGTTGTGTCCGATCGGTGCGAAGTACGACGCCGGCGTCCATGTCGCGAAGGCCGAAGCGGCCGGTGCGCGCGTTGAAGCGCTCGCCATCGCGCATCAGATCATCGTCGATACCGACGGTAACGTCTCCGCGGTTCGCTTCTTACGACCCGACGGTACTGTGCACGAGGCACGCGGACGCGTGTTCGTGATCGCCGCGCATGCGATCGAATCCGCCAAGCTGCTGTTGATGTCGCGTGACAATGCGCATCCGTCCGGTGTCGCCAATTCCAGCGATCAAGTGGGACGCAATCTGCTTACCCAGCTCGACGCCGGAATGATCGGCCTCACCAGAGAACCGATCTATCCGTATCGAGGTCCCGTTTCCACGTCGGGCATAAAAGACTTGCGCGATGGATCATTCCGCAGCCAATTCGGTGCCTGCGCAATGTCGCCGTCGAACGAAGGTTGGACTCGGGCGATCGGTCCGATGAAGGTCGCGAGCACGCTGGCCGCTAAGGGCGTGCGCGGTGCAGCGCTGGGCAAGGCGGTAAGCGACCATATTTCGCGCGAACTGGCGATCGGTCCGTCGGTCGAGGTGCTGCCCAATGCCGATAATCGCGTCACGCTGGCACTCGATCAGCGCGATCCGCTGGGTCTGCCGCGACCGCGCATCCATTTCAAGTTTGGCGCCTACGAGCTCGAGGGAATGAAGATCGGCATGGCGCACGTCGGCGCGCTCATGAAGGTTTTGGGTGCAACAAACGTTTTACCGCAGGGACCGGTGACGGACGGCGCCGTGATGGGCGGTACGTGTCGGATGGGCAGCGATCCGAAGACGTCGGTGGTCGACCGCAACTTGCGCGCGCATGATCATCGGAACATGTTCATCGTCGGATCGGCCGCATTTCCTACGATTTCGTCGTCGCCTCCGACGCTGACCATTGCCGCGTTCGCGCTCCGTGCAGCGGAACAGATTCGCCTTGATCTGGCGAACGGCTAAAGTAGGGTCAGACTCGACTTTCAGTGATGCTTCGAAAATCGAGTCTGACCCTACTTTCAACGCCTATAATTTCCACATGGTTGCCGTGCTGCACGCTGCGCCTCGCGCTGCTGCGCCGCAGACGGTTGCGGCGTGGCTCGAATCGCTCGCGCCGACGTATCTGCCACCGGTGCGCGAGACGTTTGCGAGAGCGCTCGAGCTCGCGCGCGACCGCTGCGCCGATGCGCGATTGCCCGACGGCGAAGGCGTCCTCGATCGCGCCGTCGGCACCGCGACGATCATCGCGTCGCTCCATCTCGATCCCGATTCAATCGTTGCGGCATTGTTAAGCGGCCTGCCGGCCGTCAACGCGTTCGACGCGGACGATATTCGGGCGCGATTCGGCGCCGATGTGGCGACGCTCGTCGGCGGCGTTGCGCGGATGGAATCGATTCGCGCCCACGCGAACACGGGTCGCGGACACGACGCCGCTCTCCAAGCAGAGAACCTCCGCAAGATGCTGCTGGCGATGGTCGACGACATCCGCGTCGTGTTAATCAAGCTTGCCGAGCGCACGCAGGCGCTGCGCTATCTGATGAATGCCGACGAGACCTTGCGCCGCCAGTCGGCGAAGGAGGTCTTCGACATCTTTGCGCCGCTCGCAAACCGGCTGGGTGTGTGGCAATTGAAGTGGGAACTCGAGGATCTGAGCCTTCGCGCACTCGAGCCGAACGAGTACAAGAAGATCGCGAAGTATTTGGACGAGCGCCGCCTGGACCGGCAGCGCTTCATCGACAACGTCGTCGCTGTTCTGCGGCAGGAATTGGCCGACGCCGGCGTAAAGGCCGATGTGACCGGCCGCCCGAAACACATCTACAGCATCTGGAACAAGATGCGGCGGAAGCCGGGTGGCATCGACGCGATTTACGACATTCGCGCGGTGCGTATTCTCGTCGATTCGATCAAGGACTGCTACACGGCGCTCGGCATCGTCCATCAGTTGTGGATGCCGCTGCCAAACGAGTTCGACGACTACATCGCCAAGCCGAAAGCGAACAATTACCGCTCATTGCACACAGCGGTCATCGGACCGGAGGGCAAGCCGCTCGAGGTTCAGATTCGCACGTGGGACATGCATCGGCATTCCGAGTACGGCGTGGCGGCGCATTGGCATTACAAGGAGGCCGGCACACTCGGGCGTTCCGATACGGGCTTCAACGAAAAGATCGGCTGGTTGCGCCAAATTCTCGAGTGGAAGGATGCCGTCGCCGATTCGAGCGAATGGCTGACTGCGTTCAAGAGCAGCCTTTTCGTCGATTCGATTTACGTGTTGACGCCACAAGGAAAGGTGATCGATCTGCCACGCGGCTCGACGCCGATCGACTTCGCCTACGCGGTGCATACAGGGCTCGGCCATCGCTGCCGCGGCGCGCGCGTCGACGGGCACATGGTGCCGCTTAACCACGTGCTGAAGAACGGGCAGCGGATCGAAATCATCGCGGCGAAGCAGGGCGGTCCGTCACGAGACTGGCTCAACCCCGACCTTGGTTACGTGCACAGCCATCGCGCGCGCACGAAAGTGCGGCAATGGTTCAAGGCGCAGCAATTGGAGGAGACGATTGCGCAAGGACGCGCGATGGTCGAGCGCGAGCTTGCCCGTCATGGCCGGTCAGCATTGAAGCTTGAAGCAGTCGCGGCAAGGGCCGGATTTCCGAAACTCGAAGAATTTTTTGCCGCGTTCGCGCGTGACGACATCAATTCGAAGCAGGTGCAAGGCGCGATCCAGTCCCTTGCACACGTCCAGCCCGCGCCAGTCGAGGCGCCGGAGGTCGTCACGAAGAAAAGCCGTGCCGGCGGCTCCGGTAGCGGCATTCTCGTCGTCGGCGTCGATCGGTTGATGACCGGCCTTGCACGCTGCTGCAAGCCGGCGCCACCCGATCCCATCGTCGGCTTTGTCACCCGCGGCAAGGGCGTGACGATCCATCGCGCGAGCTGCGCGAACGTTGCGCGAATACGCGCCCGCGCGATGCAAACTGGGGCGCTCCGCGCGAAGAAGTATTTCCCGTCGACATCGTTGTCGAGGCGATGGACCGTCAGGGCCTGTTGCGCGATGTCTCGGAGGTCTTTTCGCGCGAGAAGATAAACGTCACCGCGGTGAATACGCTGACGAAAAACATGCAGGCCCGCATGAGCTTCACGCTTGAAGTCGATAGCGTCGCGCAGTTGAAGCGCACGTTGGCGCTGGTGAAAGACGTGCGCGGCGTGATGAGCGCGACACGGCGATAAGACTTCGGATCGGATGTCGACGTAACGTAACGTAACGGGGGGTGGGACGGTCGCTGATTCAGCGTTTGCGTGGCAGCAGGCTCGCCTTTGCGCGGGCCGGCATTTTCGCTACGCGTGCCGCGGGGGCGCGCGCCTTGCTGCGCCAGCTTTTCAATCCTTGGTCAAGTGCTCATACACGCCGTCCCAGTTTTCGGGCGGATGTTCGCTGTATAAGCGACATCGGTCCGCCATCAGCCGCGACGGTCTATCCTCGGGCAATAGCACGAGGCAGTGGCTGAACATCTCGAGCGCCTCGGCAAAGCGTTGTTGTTGATAGGCCTCGAATGCCTCCGGATAGAGCTCGAGGACACGTTGCTCCTTGGGTGGCTGCACTATGTTCGCCAATCCGACAAGCTCGTAGATCCGCAGCGCCTGCTCGCGTCCCTTCACGCGGACCATGTCGAGTTGCCGCAAGATGAACGAGTTCGTAACGAGTGCGGCCGTATGCTCACTGATGATTGTCTCAGTGCCGTAGATCCGGTTGAGTTGCTCCAGCCGCGACGCGAGGTTCACATGGTCGCCGAGAACGGTGTAGGCGAAGCGATATTTTGATCCCACATTGCCGACCAGCATCGTGCCGCTGTTGATGCCCGTCCGCGCGCGCAACGGCGGCCGGCCAATCTTCGCGAATTCCTCCGCCAGCGCACCGCGCTGCTCGCGCATGGCAATCGCGGCCAAACACGCGCTCTTCGCGTGGTCCGGCTGCTCAACCGGCGCTCCGAAGATCGCCATCAGCTCGTCACCGATATAGTTGGTTAGGGTGCCGCGGTTGGCGAACACCTGTTCCGTCATCCGGTTGTAGTAGTCGCTCAGGATCGCGATGACCGCGCTCGGTGGATACTTTTCGGAGTAGGTCGTAAAGCCAACGAGATCGCTGAACATTACCGTCAGTAATTTCTCCTGACCGCCGAGCTTGAGGCGATCGGGATCGGAGAGCATGTCCTCGATGACATCGCCCGAGACGTAGTACTTGAATGTGTCCTTGATCTTCTTGCGCTCGCGTTCCTCGGCGATGTAGCGATACAACGTCAACATCGTGTACGTGGCCGCGAGCCCGAAGATCGGATACACCATGTTGAGCCACATGTGGGCGCGCGCGAACAGCTCGTAGGCTGCGACGACATAAAAGCCTGCGATGCCGGCGACAACCAGCACGCCCTTGAGCGCACTGATCCGCGGCAGCGCGATGCCGACAACGCTCGATAGCAGCACGATCGCCGAGAGGTCGAACACCATCGACCAGCGGGGCTTTTCGATGAAATCGCCCGCAAGGATGTTGTCGATCACTGACGCGTGGATTTCGGGTCCCGGGTAGACAGGGCTGAATGGCGTACTCCGAATGTCTCCGATACCGAGCGCGGTCGCGCCGACGATGACGATCTTGTCGGCGAACGTGCCCGGCGGCAATCGGCCGCCGAGGATGTCGCTGATCGAGTAATGAGCAAACGTCTGCGGCGGCCCGCGATAGTTGATCAGAAGCTGACCGCTTTCATCGGTCGGTATGAAGCGCTCGCCCACCCATCTGGACGCCTTCGACGCCGTACGCGTCGGTCCGAACCGCGAGCTGCGGTCTGCCCAGGTAATGCCAAACGCAAAGGATCGATAACGGCGGAAACAGATCCTCGCCGCCCTGAATCATGAGCGGCAGCCAACGTACCCGTCCGTCTGGATCACTTACGATGGTGAAGTAGCCGGTGGATGCCGCCGCGGCCGCGAACAGGTCGAGATTCCCTTGGGGTGCGTAGGACTTGATGAATGGTGAAGCGCCGTCTGCCGGTTCCTCGGAGTAGACCAGTGGATACTTTGAGGCGCTGATTCCGTTCAATCGCCGGTCGATATCGGCCTTGTCCAGTTTGTAACCGACGGCGGCCTCATCCATGTGGAAGAAATAGCCGAGAACGACCGCGGCCGACGAGCGCCTAAGCGCATTCAGCAGGGCGCGATCGTTGTCGGCCTTCGCGCGACTGTCTTGGATGAAATCGGAAAGCTTTGGGTTGTCGATCGCCAGGGAATCGACAGTGCGGGCGAAGCCGTTGATGAGCGCGAGCTGGGCGTTATCGTCAGATTCAGCAAATGTAACGTCGAAGCCGATCACCTTGGCGCCATCGCGCGACAGGACGTCGATCAACGCGGCGAATTTCGAGCGCGGCCACGGCCAGCGCCCTTCGGAACCGAGGCTCCTCTCGTCGATGACCGCAAGAACCACGTTGGGCGACG
>VBCG01000184.1:632-1191 GCA_005881895.1 Betaproteobacteria bacterium | reverse complement strand
CTTCATGGGTGACCCGAACCGATTACCGTGACCCAAATCGATTCCACGACGGCCTATGCACGCATTAGTGTTGGCACGTGCCACGGAGCATGGCTGCGAGGCCAGAAATGACGATGCGCGCCGACTGCCATCCAGCGCGCATCGCGTGGTTTCGCTTCTTTCACGCTGCGATCACGTACCCGATGCTCTCATCCTCACGGTTATCGATCGCGTCGTCAAGGCAATCGAGCGCGGCGCAGGCGAGCCGGGCTCGATTTGCCGAGTTACTGATGGCAAGCTGCGCCGGTGAACGGATCCAGATACTGTTGCCTATTAAAGTGTTGGGTGGTCTGGTTGAATTGCAACGCCGCGCAGGAGCCGGGCACGTAGTCAAGCGTGCAGCTGGGGAAACTCGCCGAGTCAATTCCACCAGAGTCGTTGCTAAGTGCTACGGTTATCGACGCACTGCACGGTACGAAGTCCACTACGGTCCAATTGGAGTTCGGACAGTTTCCGACCAACGTGTCCAACTTTGACTGGATTGGCTTGGTCAAGACGTTGGTCAGCGTCGCTATTCCGT
>VBCG01000184.1:0-618 GCA_005881895.1 Betaproteobacteria bacterium | reverse complement strand
CGTTATCGACGTTCCCACCAGGAATGTACCGATGGAAGTCGCGTCCAGTACGAAGACGGTCTGGATGCCGGGCGACGTGTTATGCGAACCCTGATTTGCGCACGCTATAACCCCGGTGGGGGGGGCTCCGGTGGGAGTCACCTCCAAAGTGATCACTGGGTGCTTTGTAAGACTGCCTTCGCTGTCGGTCACGAGCGGATCACCTGCAACGCTTCCCGACCAAAACAAGCACGACCCGCTCGAACTTCTCAATGCACACGTTGGCGCCCATGACTGGCTCGCGAATATCCATACTGCGCCGACGCCCAACAATCCGATCAATACACTTCGCGTATTCATGATATTTCCTCTGTGTTGATTCCGCTTAATCTCGTTCCCCGTACCGCCTGTCGTTGTCTGCTCTACAAATCTCTCGAAGCGCTCATAGGCCCTGAGAACCCGTGCCAACTCTGCTCATGATTTGCCCCCGTTGTTCGTGAACTGTGTGGCCCTGAAAGCTACGGTAGCGCTATGGTGGCTTTGAAATAAACCACTCTGTCCGGCTGAATGCTCGGATTTTTGAAATCAGTATCGAAATAATTGAACTTCTTGTCGAAGAGGTTCGTCACGCCGAGCGAA
>VBCG01000172.1 GCA_005881895.1 Betaproteobacteria bacterium | reverse complement strand
TCCGGCGTAGGGCTCGCGCACCAAGTCATTGGGCCACGTTGGCCTTCGCCGGTCGGGGTGATTTCGGGCCCGAGCTTTGCAGAAGAAGTCGCGCAAGGATTGCCGACGGCACTCGTCGCGGCCGCAACCGAGCGCGAATTCGCTCGCGACCTCGCGGATCTTCTTCGCGGAGGAACGCTGCGAAGCTACGATAGCGACGACGTTGCCGGCGTCGAAGTCGGTGGCGCGGTCAAGAACGTGCTGGCAATTGCTGCGGGATTGAGCGATGGCCTCGGTTTTGGACACAATGCGCGCGCCGCGCTGATCACCCGCGGCATCGCCGAAACCGCGCGCTTGTCGGCCGCGTTGGGCGGCGATGCGAGGACGTTGATGGGACTGGCCGGCGTGGGCGATCTCGTTTTGACGTGCACCGGCGATCTCTCGCGCAACCGGCGCGTCGGTCTGTCACTTGCCCGCGGCGAGACGTTGTCCGACATCCTGGCAGCGCTCGGACATGTCGCGGAGGGGGTTGCAGCCGCGCGCGCGGCTGCTGTTCTGGCCCGGCACCACGGTCTCGAGATGCCGATCACCGAAGCGGTATATCGCGTGCTGTATGAAGGGCTGCCCGTGCGCCGTGCCGTCGAAGCGCTGCTCGCGCGTGAGCCGAAATCCGAATCGTCGTGACCGGTACGCGCTCGATCCGGCACCCGATGCACGCGACCATTTTCATCGCAGAAGGGAACATCGCATCATGTCGTCGTTCGCCCGCGCGGCGCTTGTACTTCTTGTCGCCATGACGCAGAGCGCATCAGGGGAAGAGTCCGCGTTCTTTCCGCCCGAAACACCCGCCAAGCCGGTCATCGATAGGCTCTTCGGCGTTACGTTGACCGATCGGTACCGCTGGCTCGAGAACGGCAAGGATCCAGCGGTCGAGGCGTGGACGCGCGCGCAGCACACGGCGACAATCGCGTATCTCGACCGCTCGGCGCCGGCGATCTCCGGACTTAAGGATGAGCTCACGCGCTATTTCGATCGCGACAAGACCGATGCGCCGTTTTTCAAGCATGGGCGCGAATTCTTCCAGCGGACGAAGAAAGGCGAGCCGCAGGCGAGGCTTTTCACGCGACTCGACGGCCGGGAAATCCTGCTGTTCGATCCGATCGCGCTCGATCCATCGGGCAAGACCAAGCTCGGCGAGGTCGTGCCGAATCGGGATGCGTCGAAGCTTGCTGTCGGCATCTACGCGAAGGGTTCCGAAATCGAGGACTTTCACATCGTCGACTCGCGCACAGGGTCTCGAATCGGCCCCGTGCTCACGGGCCTCCGTTCGTTTGCGTGGGCGCGGGACGAGCGCTACGCGTTCCTTTCGCCACGCACAGCGGAGTCCGATGCGAAGCAGGAGCCGCATCGTTGTTACCGCCATCGTTTCGGCGGCAACCGGAGCGACGATGAGCTGCTGATCGCGATGCAGGACGCCAAGAACTGGTGCAGCGTCTACGAGCCGGAGGAAGCCGATCTGACGGTATTCGAGACCGGCGACTTCTGGTCGAACACGATCCGCATTCGTCCGCTCGCATCGAACGTCGAGCCGCGGACGATCTACGCAAGCGACAAGTTCCAGGCGCAGGCCGACTTTCGCAAGGATCGCATCTATATCCGCACCAACTACGAAGCCCCCAACTGGAAATTAATGGTCGCTTCGTACGACAAGCCGGAATTTCGCGACTGGGTCGCGCTGATTCCCGAGCAGCAAACCGTGATCGACGATGTGACCGCGACGAGCGAATGGGTCATCGTCCAGGACCGTGAAGACGTTTTGTCGCGTCTTTCGGTTTACGACAAGAGCGGCAAGCATGTGCGCGAGCTCAAGCTGCCGGTCTTCGGCAATGTCAGTCATTCGGCCTACGATCGCGACACCGACTGGCTTTACGCGACAATCGCGTCGCACACGGCGCCCTACAAGGTCTATTCGCTCGACGGCAAGACGCTCGCTTGGAGGTTGGTTTGGGAAGACGATCCGCCGCTCGACATGTCGGCCATCGTGTCCGAACGCGTCTACGTGCCGGCGAAGGACGGCGCGAAGATTCCGATCTTCCTCGTGCATCGCAAGGATTTTGAGCTGAACGGCGCGAACGCGACGCTGCTCCACGGTTACGGCGGTTTCAATCACAGTGCAGCGCCGTTCTATCTCGGCAGCTACGCGACGTTCGTGAATCGAGGCGGCGTCTTCGTCGACGCCGGCGTCCGCGGCGGCAGCGAATACGGCGAGACGTGGCATCAGCAGGGCATGCTCGCGCGCAAGCAGATGACGTTCGACGACATGATCGCGGTGGCCGAGTGGCTGGTCGCGCACAACTACACGTCGCCGGCAAACCTCGCCATCGAAGGCGGCAGCAACGGCGGGCTGACAGTGGGCGCGGTCATCACGCAGCGTCCGGATCTTTTCCGCGCGGCGATTTGTCAGGTGCCGCTCCTCGACATGGTGCGCTTCCAGAAATTCCTGATCGCGCGCTATTGGATTCCCGAGTACGGCGACCCGGAGCAGGCCGATGATTTCCGCTGGATCCTCCGCTATTCGCCGTATCAAAACGTCCGGCTCGGCGTCAATCTGCCAGAGACGCTTGTCGTCGCAGGCGAATACGACTCGCGCGTCGATCCGATGCACGCGAAGAAATTTGTCGCCACCGTTCAGAACAATCCGGGCCAGATATCGCCGTTTCTGCTGTACATGGACTTCGACAGCGGCCATGGCACGGGAAAGACCAACCAGCAGCGCGTCATCGATCGCGATTACGAATTGCGTTTCCTGATGAGCGTGCTTGGCATGAGCGCCGCAGGGCCGTCCCAAGGCGCGAATTACTCCCCCTTTGGGGGCAGCGGGCAGAGCGTAGCGGCCTCATTGGCCACTAAGGCCGCAAGCGTGGGGGGTATACACAAGGCGCAGCAGCATTAGTGCGTCATTCTTGACCCTCGATGCGGAATCCCTGCTGGCGCCACGCTTCGTAGACCGCGACGGCGACCGCATTCGACAAGTTAAGACTGCGCACGCCCGGTCGCATCGGAATTCGCAAACGATTCTCAGGTACAAATTGCACGAGTACGTCGTTGGCAAGACCGCGGCTTTCGCACCCGAACACCAGCACATCGCCGGGTTCGAAGTGTGCGTCGTAGAGTGACCGCGATGCCGTCGTCGCCAGCGCGAAATAGCGCCGGCTGCGCTCGTCGTTCAACACGCGTTGGCACGTCGCGAAATCGCGGTGAACCCGCACACGGGCGTACTCGTGATAGTCGAGGCCCGCTCGCTTCAACGCGCGATCGTCCATTCGGAATCCGAGCGGCTCGATCAAATGCAGCTCGGTCGCGGTATTTGCCGTAAGGCGTATGACGTTGCCGGTATTGGGCGGAATTTCCGGTGCGACGAGGACGACGGCGAACATGAATGCTCCGGAGGCTGTCGGATGACTGCTTGCCACGGTCATCGAGGCTACGCCGGCGGCAGCGTGCGCGCGACCACCCACGCCTCCACCGCGAGAGCGCCCGCTCGCTTAGCCGCCGTGGCCGCGGCGGCGAGCGTCGCCCCCGTGGTCATGACGTCGTCGATGATCGCAATGCGACGGCCTCGCAGCGTCGCGTCACCTGCGAAGGCGTGCCGCACATTGTCGACCCGCGCACTCCAGGGCAGCATCGCCTGCGGCGGCGAATCGCGCACGCGAGCCAAGCCGCGAAGCAGCGGGATTCCAACTCCGACTGCAACCCGTCGCGCGATCTCATGCGACTGGTTGAATCCACGTTGCCGCTGCCGCGCCGGCGACAACGGCAATGCGATGATCGCGTCCGGATGCGCGCCGTGCCTTCCTCGAACGGCCCGCGTGAGTTCGTCGGCGAGCGGCTCTGCGAGCGCAAGAGCACCGCCATATTTGAAGGCCTGCAGTAGCTGGTCAACCGGAAACGCGTAGGTCAGCGGCGCAATGGTAGCCGCAAACGGAGGCGCCCGTGCCAGGCACACGCCACAAACGGCGGCCGCGATCGACGGAAGGCCGCATGACGGACACGCGGTCGTGGTGCGGGGCAATGCCCCGGCGCATGGCTCGCACAACAACGCGTTGCCGGACGAAGCCGCACATAGCGCACACGATTGAGGCAGCGCCTGCTGCAACCATCGAAGGCCTCGTGTCCTCAGCGTGGCGAGCGTGCCGATCATGGCCCCGGACCGTGGGCTGTCAAATTTTGGCGTGTGAAAATTTGACGGGTGCTCGTCGACACTCGCCCGCATCGTAAGCGCTCCTTCAACCATGTCGCCATCATCCAAACGCATGAGCGCCGCCGGGCCCCCAAGGTGCGAATTACTTACCCTCTGGGGGCAGAGGGCAGAGCGTAGCGGCCTCATTGGCCACTAAGGCCGCAAGCGTGCGGGTACAACAATGAGCGCTAGAAATGCCCAAGGCGGGGATACAGGAATGAATCTTGATCCACACGCGGCAACATCCAACGCGCACGCCAGCGCTGATCGCGCGAAACCTGCAACGAAGCAGCGCTTCACGATCGACGATGTCGACGCGCTGTTGACGTTGCCATTCGGCGATTTGTTGTATGAGGCGCAACGGGTGCATCGCGCGCATCACGCGCCCAACGGCGTCCAGTTGTCGACGCTCATGTCGATCAAGACCGGTGGTTGTCCGGAAGACTGTGCGTATTGCCCGCAAGCGGCGCGCTATCACACCGGCGTCGCAAACGAAACGCTAAAAGGCGTTGCGGAAGTCGCCGCCGCCGCGCGGGCTGCCAAAGCCGCCGGCGCAACACGTTTCTGCATGGGGGCCGCGTGGCGTGGACCGAGGGATCGGGAACTGGCGCGCGTTGTCGATCTGGTGCGCGCGGTGAAGAGCGAGGGTCTCGAGACGTGCTGCACGCTCGGGATGCTGAAGGAGGGTCACGCCGAAGCGCTCAAGGAAGCGGGCCTGGATTACTACAATCACAATCTCGATACGGCACCTGAATTCTATGGCGAGATCGTGTCGACGCGCGTATATCAGGATCGGCTCGATACGCTCGCGCGGGTCCGCGACGCCGGCATTGCCGTCTGTTGCGGCGGCATTGTCGGCATGGGCGAATCTCGCCGGCAACGCGCCGGTTTAGTCGCCCAGCTTGCCAATTTGGATCCGTATCCCGAATCGGTGCCGATCAATCATCTCGTTCAGGTCGAGGGCACGCCGCTCCATGATCGCTTGCACGGCCAAAGCGCGCTCGACCCTCTCGAGTTCGTCCGTACGATCGCCGCCGCGCGAATCACGATGCCGAAGGCGATGGTGCGACTTTCGGCCGGTCGGCGCGAATTTTCCGACGCTGTTCAAGCGCTCTGTTTTCTCGCCGGCGCCAATTCGATTTTCTACGGCGATCGGCTGCTGACCACCGGCAATCCAGATGTCGAAGCCGATCAAGCGCTGTTCGCGAAGCTCGGGCTCGCCGCGATGTAACGCTTAAACGCCGCCGCCGCGATTCAATTCTTCGCGCGGCGACATCACGTTCAATGCCCGCAGAACCGAAGTATTCCGCACCGGATCCGCGTGAGGTCGACCCGCGGATCGTGCGACGGGCGTTTAGCCGTGCCGCCGCGACATTCGACGCCGCGGCGATCCTTCAGCGCGAGGTCGCCGCGCGGATGGCGCAGCGACTCGACTACATCAAGCTTGCGCCACTCACGATTCTGGAGGCGGGCTGTGGTACCGGCGGCGCGATCGGAGAGCTCGCGCTTCGCTATCCGTCGGCGCGCATTTTAGCGCTCGATGTAGCGCTGCCGATGTTGACGGCGGCGCGCCGGCGAGTGCGAGGCAGCCGCTCGATGCTGCGCAAGCTGCTTGCGCCGTTGATGCCGCATGCAAATGGCGCGGAGCCATTCTTCGTTTGCGCGGACATAGAGTCGTTACCGCTGCGGGGCGTCGCGTTCGATCTCGTGTGGAGCAACCTGGTACTGGTCTGGGCCAACGATCTGCCGCGCGTGCTTGCCGAATGCCGGCGCGTGCTCAAGGTCGGCGGACTGTTGACATTCACGACGCTCGGCCCCGATACGCTGAAGGAGCTGCGCGCCGCGTTCGTGCGGTCCGACGGCTACACGCATACCAACCGGTTCATCGACATGCACGACGTGGGCGACATGTTGATTGAAGCGGGATTCGCCGATCCGGTGATGGATATGGAACAGTTGACGTTGACTTACTCCGAGCCTCGGGCGTTGCTCGAGGAGTTGAAGGCGGTCGGCGCATCGAACGCGACGAGAGGAAGGCCGCGTGGACTGATGGGACGAGCGCGCTGGCAACGGATGCTGGCCGCGCTCGAGCGGCTGCGGCGCGGCGGACGGGTCCCCGCGACGTTCGAAATCATCTATGGGCACGCATGGAAAGGCGAGCCGAAGCAAACTGACGAAGGACATGCAATCGTCAAGTTGCAACGGAAGAAGCCATGAGAGCGTCTCGGCGTAGAAACGTTGCGGCTGCGTCGGTCCACATCCGCGGCGGCCATGGATTCGTGCGACCCTCCAACCGTGCTAAGATTTTAAAGTTCTTCAGCACGCGTTGCCGAAGGTGGCGTGGCGATAGG
Organism: Betaproteobacteria bacterium; assembly: GCA_005881895.1. Taxonomy (GTDB): domain Bacteria; phylum Pseudomonadota; class Gammaproteobacteria; order Burkholderiales; family Casimicrobiaceae; genus VBCG01. The sequence continues at coordinate 10,011 of VBCG01000172.1, read as the reverse complement.
CTCATCGGTTAGGACCTCCGCTCGCGCTTGTCGTGACTGGAACGATCCTCCCCCGCAACCGCTCGATGCCGGTCGTCACCCTTCCTCCGCTTGCCGTCGACCCGGAATTCTGCGTGGTGTCGCGGTGGAATCTGTCGCTTCCGGCGAAGACGCGCTGGCGGATATTTGGATTCCTCGCGACCGTTAGCTTGACGCTCGCCATCGCTTTTGCGGCAGCGGGTGCGTGGATGGTCTTGCCGTACTCGGTTCTCGAGCTTGGAATTCTCGCTGGTGCGTTCCATTACATCGAGCGCCGCGCGATGGAGTGGGAACGGTTGACCGTGTCGGGTGATCGCGTGATCGTCGAACGATGTAACGGCAACACGCGCGAGCGGCGCGAATGGAATCGCCCGTGGGTGCGCGCCGAGATGACCGAATCGCAGTTTGGACGTCCCGGGCGGCTGCTGTTGTGCTGCGGAACCGAGAAGTGGCAGTTTGGTGATGCGCTGCCTGATCGGGACCGCAGCGCCATCGCGAGAGAGCTGAAGCGACTGACCGGCGCGCACGCGATCGGATAGCGATACCAACGAGAAAACGCAAGAAGGTTTTGATCGGGGATAGCATGAAGAATCGCACCGGACCAGGCGTCGTCGCGCGTCTTCTTCGAACTGCCATTGCTCTGTCGGTCGCCGTGCCGGGTCTTGCGTTCGCGGATTACGAGTGGAATTTCCAGCCGCCGGTGAGCTCGATGGCCGTGCAGATCGTCGGCCTGCACGCCTACATTTTCTGGATCTGCGTCGCCATTTTCGTCGGTGTATTCGGCGTGATGTTCTATGCGCTGTACCGGCACCGCAAGTCGGTTGGCCACCAGGCGGTGCAGTTTCACGAGAACACGCTAGTCGAGATCGTCTGGACGATCATTCCGTTTCTGATCCTGCTGTTCATGGCCTATCCGGCGACGAAGACCGTGCTCGCGATGCACGACACGTCGGCGCCCGACATGACGATCAAAGTCACCGGATACCAATGGAAATGGGGCTACGATTACTTGCAGGAGGGCTTCGGTTTCTATTCGAATCTCGCTACGCCGCTCGCGCAAATCGAAAACCGTGAACCCAAGGGCGAGCACTATCTTCTCGAGGTCGACAATCCGCTCGTCGTTCCCATCAACGCCAAAGTCCGCGTGCTGGTGACGGCGGGCGACGTCATCCATTCGTGGTGGATGCCGTCATTCGGCGTCAAGCAGGACGCGATTCCCGGATTCGTTCGCGATACCTGGTTCAGAGCTGACAAGGTCGGCATCTATCGCGGCCAGTGCGCCGAGTTGTGCGGCAAAGAGCACGGCTTCATGCCGATCGTCGTCGAGGTGAAGTCCAAGGAGGACTATGCCAAGTGGGTCGACGAGCACAAGAGCAAGCTCGCCGCCGCGGCCGACGATCCGAACAAGACGTGGAGCTTGAATGACCTCGTGGCGCGCGGCCATACGATTTTCGATGGCAACTGCGCGGCGTGTCATCAGACAACCGGCGCGGGCAATCCGGCGCTCGGCGCACCTGCGCTCGTCGGCGACAAGGTCGTGCTCGGACCGAAGGAGCATCAGATCGACGTCGTGCTGAACGGCCAGAACAACGGCAAGATGCCGCCGTGGAAGCATCTGTCGGACGTCGACGTCGCGGCGGTAATCAGCTATACGCGCAACAGTTGGGGCAACAAGGCGGATCAGAACGTTGTGCAGCCGGCGGAAGTGAAGACGGCGCGGAAATGATTGCCTTTCGTCATCCTGAGCGACGCGAAGGAACTGCTTTTTTTTGGAGAACTCGATGAGCAGCACGCCTCACACGATCGCCCCCGGAGAGCACGCCCTCGATCACGGGTATGCGCACCATCCGGGCGGCATCATTCGCTGGATCACGACGACCAATCACAAGGACATCGGCACGATGTACCTGTGGTTTTCGTTCACGATGTTCATCGTCGGCGGCCTCATGGCGATGACGATCCGCGCCGAGCTCTTCAAGCCCGGGCTGCAGATCGTCAATCCCGAGTTCTTCAACTCGCTGACGACGCTGCACGGTCTCATCATGATCTTCGGCGCGCTGATGCCGGGCGCCGTCGGCTTCGCGAACTGGATGATTCCGATGCAGATCGGCGCGCCCGACATGGCGTTCGCGCGGATGAACAATTGGAGCTTCTGGCTGCTGCCGCCTGCCGCGCTGCTGCTGATACTTTCGTTGTTCGTGCCGGGTGGGGCGGCGGCGGGGGGCTGGACACTCTACCCGCCGCTCACCGTGCAGGCAGGCATGGGAATGGACCTGACGATTTTCGCGATCCACATCATGGGCGCCTCGTCGATCATGGGGTCCATCAACATCATCACGACGATCCTGAACCTGCGTGCGCCGGGGATGACGCTGCATGGCTCATTACGGCCTATCTGCTGCTCGCCGTGATGCCGGTGCTCGCAGGTGCCGTCACGATGCTGCTCACCGACCGTCACTTCGGCACATCGTTCTTCAACGCAGCCGGCGGCGGCGATCCCGTGCTCTTCCAGCACGTGTTCTGGTTCTTCGGACATCCGGAGGTCTACATCATCATCCTCCCGGCGTTCGGCATCATCTCGGAGATCATTCCGACGTTTTCGCGGAAGCCGCTGTTCGGCTATGCGTCGATGGTCTACGCGCTCTCCGCGATCGCGATCCTGTCGTTCCTCGTGTGGTCGCATCACATGTTCACGACCGGGCTGCCCACGGCGGGCATCCTGTTTTTCATGTACGCGACGATGCTGATCGCCGTGCCGACCGGTGTGAAGGTCTTCAACTGGCTCGCCACGATGTGGAAGGGCGCGATCTCGCTCGAGGCGCCAATGCTCTTCGCGATCGGGTTTCTGTTCCTGTTTACCGTGGGGGGCTTTACCGGCCTCGTGCTGGCCATTCAGCCGATCGACGTCCAGTTCCAGGATACCTATTACGTCGTCGCGCATTTCCACTATGTGATGGTCGCGGGCACGCTGTTCGCGTTCTTCGGGGGGATCTACTATTGGATCCCGAAGTGGACGGGCCACATGTACGACGAGAAGCTCGCCAAGATCCATTTCTGGCTGTCGTTCATCTTCTTCAACATCACGTTCTTCCCGATGCACTTCCTGGGTCTCGCCGGAATGCCGCGCCGCATTCCCGATTACGCGCAGCAATTCGCCGACTGGAACATGATCGTGTCGATCGGCGCGTTCGGCTTCGGTCTGTCGAACCTGGTGTTCCTGTACGTCGTCGTCAAATGCATACGCGGCGGCGAAAAAGCGCCGGCGAAACCGTGGGAGGGCGGGTCGACACTCGAATGGACGTTGCCATCTCCGGCGCCGTACCACACGTTCGAAACGCCGCCGATTGTGCAGTAATTGTCTTGGCCCTGCTTAAAGCGAACGTGACGATGGTTCCTACAAGGCCTCGCTCGGCGGACCCCGCGCGTTTAAGAGCGGTCAACCTGCGGACCGCTGCGATCCTCTTCACCATCGCGCTCGTCTTCTTCGCCGGGATCATCGTTTCGCATTATCTCGGCGGTGTAGCGGCCGGGATGTCGGTCCTCGGCATCGCCGTCGTGCTCTATCTCGTGATCGCGATCGGCCGCAACGTGGGCAGTGGAAAATGAGCGAGAATCAAGGCGAGTTGCAACGCTCGAATCGCACGCTGCTCGTGCGGCTTTGCGTGGTCGCGCTGGCGATGTTCGGCTTCGGATTTGCGCTGGTCCCCTTCTACGAGAAGATCTGCGAAGTCACCGGTATCCGCAACATCGCGCGCGCCGACGTACCGATGAACACGCAAATCGACACGACGCGCAATGTGCGTATCGAATTCGACGCGAATGTTCGCAACCTGCCGTGGCGCTTCAAGCCGGCGACGCCCATCGTGTCCGTGCGCCCGGGCGAAGTCACGCAGGCAGAGTTCGAAGTCGTCAACAACGAAACGCGTCCGATAACCGGTCAAGCAATTCCGAGCTACGGCCCTCAGTACGCGGCGCAGTACTTCCGCAAGCTCGACTGCTTCTGCTTCGCGAAGCAAACGCTGCAGCCCGGCGAAACGCGAAAGATGCCCGTCGTATTCGTCGTCGATCCCGCGGCGCCGCGCGAGCTGACGACGATTTCGTTGTCGTATACGTTTTTCGAAGTCGAGGGCAACGGAAGCTAACAAACGGGAGCACTGAACATGAACGCAGCCGCGACGCCCGGCACCAAACCGTACTACTACGTGCCACAGCCTTCGCATTGGCCGATCACCGGCTCGTGCGCGCTCCTGCTGCTTGCGCTTGGCGCGACGTGTTGGGTTAACAGCATTTCGTTCTGGCCGTGGCTCATCGGCGCCGGGTTCCTCGTCCTGCTTGTCATGCTGTTCGGCTGGTTTGGAACGGTCATCGGCGAGTCGGAGGCGCGGCTCTACAACAAGAAGGTCGACTCGTCGTTTCGCTGGGGCATGAGCTGGTTCATCTTCAGCGAAGTCATGTTCTTCGCGGCGTTTTTCGGCGCGCTATTTTTCATACGGAACATTTCGGTTCCCGGTCTGGGCGATGCGCTGACCGGCCGCGTGCTGTGGCCCGACTATGCGTCGCAATGGCCGACGGTCGGCCCCTACTTCAAAGAGCAGTTCTCGCCGATGGGCGCGATGGGAATTCCGCTGCTCAACACAATCATCCTCCTGACGTCCGGCGGCACGTTGACGATCGCGCACCACGCGCTTAAGGCCGGGCACCGCGGCGCGCTCAAATTTTGGCTGTTCATCACGATCGTCCTCGGCTTCACGTTCTTGGGGTTCCAGGCGCATGAGTACACCCACGCCTACACCGAGCAGAACCTCAAGCTCTCCACCGGCGTCTATGGTTCGACATTTTTCATGCTGACCGGCTTCCACGGCCTGCATGTGACGATCGGCGCCACGATGCTCACCGTGATGCTGGGGCGGGCGTTCAAAGGCCATTTCGACGCCGAGCGCCACTTCGCGTTCGAAGCGACGGCGTGGTACTGGCACTTCGTCGACGTCGTGTGGTTGTTGCTGTTCGTGCTCGTCTACTGGATGGCGTGACAGTTTTAGAACCTCGCTTGGAACCGGAATCAGCGGAGCCCCGTAGGAGCGATCCATCCCATCCAGTACGAGAACACCAGAAATCCCACCAGACTTGCCGATAACAGCACGCGCACGGCCAGCGCGATGACGACGCGATTGCCGCGCCCTCGATCGCGGTACAGGAACACGCCCGCGACGATGAGCGCGGTGACGACAGCGACGAGCCCTATGATGATCACGATTTTCACGATCGGCCAGTGTAGACCTGTTCGCGATGCACATCGACGAACGCATTACTGAGCCGCCGGTTACGCGTGCGCGCACGCATGCGGGATGGCCGCCGGTGTTGCCGACGTTCGCGATGGTGGTGGCGGTCGCGATCTTCGTGACCGCGGGCAACTGGCAGCGGGCTCGCATGGAAGCGAAAGAGTCGTTACGCGCGCAGCTCGACGCCGCGACCGCCACGGCAGCGTCACCATTGCCGCAAAATGTTGCCGATTGGTCTGCGTGGCGCTTTCGCCCGATCACCGTGACGGGCACGTTCGACGCCGATCATCAGATCATGATCGATAACAAGGTGCACGGCGGCAACGTTGGTTTCGACGTCGTGTCGCCGCTCCGTTTGGATGATGGCCGCATCGTTCTCGTCGATCGTGGGTTTGTTGCGGCCGGGCCGTCGCGCGAAGTGTTTCCGACGGTGCCGCCGCCCTCCGGACGCGTGACCGTGCGCGGCCGTATCAATTTGCCGGCAACGAATTATTTCGAGCTGGGGCACGAAATGCCGAGTGGCGCGTTGTGGCAGCACTTGGACGTCCGTCGATACGCCGCCGCGACGGGTCTATCAGTGTTACCGATCGTGATCGAAGCAACCCTGCCCACCGGTGGCGACGACGCGCTCGAACGTGATTGGCCGGCGCCGGATCTTGGAATCGAACGACACCGGATCTACATGGTCCAGTGGTACGCGTTCGCCGCGCTGGCGCTCGGGTTCTGGGGCTGGTTCGCGTTGCGGCCGCGTTTGTTCAAGTCATGACGGAGGGTTTGTACGTGGCTGCGCAGAAGACGGCTTCGTCACGCGCCCGCCGCACATTGTTGCTGATTGCCGCGATCGGCATCGCGCCTGTCATCGCTTCGTATGCCGCGTACTATTTTTGGCCCCCTCAGGCGCGCGACAACTACGGAGAACTCTTATCGACGCGGCCCGCGCCGCTCGTCGAGGGCGTGCGCAGCGATGGACAGACGTTTCGATTGGCGGAACTTCGCGGCCGGTGGGTGTTGCTGATGTCATCGCCAGCGCGTTGTGACGCCATCTGCGAGCGGATGTTGTACGCAACTCGGCAAGCGCGAACGATCCAGGGCGGCGATCAGGACCGCGTCATGCGCGTGTGGTTCGTCACCGGCGAAGGCGACGCCTCTCCCGCGTTGCTCGCACAACATCCAGGACTCGCAGTCGTTCGCATCGACGAAGCGGCGCAAGCGAACCCGGCCACTTTCGATGGACGGATCTACTTGATCGATCCGCTCGGCAATTGGGTGCTTGCCTGGCCGGCCGATCCCGACATCAAAGCATTGGCGAAGGACCTTGGCCGTTTGCTGCGCGCGTCGCAGATCGGCTGAGCCAGTCCCTTTGGGGCGGGAATAACAAGGAGGCTGCGATGGTAAAATCATCGGTTCGACACAGGCGAATTGCATCTGATCTTCCGGGTGTTTGCCTCAAATCCCCGCCGACCGGCATTCGATGACGACACTCGCTCTCGCGCCCCACCGCTTCCGACAGTTTCTCGCGCTCACCAAGCCGCGTGTCGTGTCGTTGATCGTGTTCACCGCGGTGATCGGAATGTTTCTCGCGTCACCCGGAATGCCGCCGGCGCAGGCGGTGCTGTTTGGAACCGTGGGCATCGCGCTCGTCGCGGGCGCCGCGGCGGCGATCAATTGCCTGGTCGAACAAAAGATCGACGCCGTGATGCGGCGAACACGCGGCAGACCGTTGCCGCGCGGCGAGCTCACGTCGTTGCAGACGTTGGTCTTCGCATCCGTCGTCGGAGCGCTCGGACTGTGGCTCTTGTTTCGATACGTAAATCCGCTGACGATGGGACTCACGCTTGCGACATTTGTTGGATATGCCGTCGTCTACACGGTGTTGCTAAAGCCCGCGACGCCGCAAAACATCGTGATCGGCGGCGCTTCCGGTGCGATGCCGCCCGTGTTGGGCTGGGCCGCCGTCACCAACGATGTCGCGCCGGAAGCGCTGTTGCTGTTCCTGATCATCTTCGTCTGGACGCCGCCGCACTTCTGGTCGCTGGCGCTATATCGGCGCGACGACTATGCGCGGGCCGGCCTTCCGATGCTGCCCGTTACCCACGGGCCTCGCTATACGCAATTGCAGATCGTGCTCTACACGCTTGTGCTGTTTGCCGTCTCGCTTTTGCCGTACGCAACTCGAATGAGCGGTGTTCCGTACCTCGTCGCGGCGATTGCGCTCGGCGCTGCTTTCGTTTATCACGCGTTCAAGCTTTACTGTGCTTACAGCGATGCGCTCGCCCGCGCGACGTTCCGCTTTTCGATCCTCTACCTCGCGGCGCTGTTCTCGGCGCTGCTCCTCGATCACTATGGGCGCTAGGTTGCCGGCTGGGCCACTTTCTCTCGGATGGGTATTGCGCTGAAAGCGCTGGGCGTGTTGCTCGTCGCGATGTTGGCGTTTGCGCTTGCATCATGCACGCCGCAAGGCGCGACATTTCAGTCGTCCGACGTGACCGGTTCGACGTTCGGGCGCGATTTCGCGCTGCCCGATTTCAATGGAAAAGAACGCACGCTGGCCGATTTCCGCGGGAAGGCGGTCGTCGTTTTCTTCGGTTATACGCAATGCCCGGATGTGTGCCCGACGACGCTCGCGGCGCTTGCCGAAGCGATGAAACGACTGGGTCCCGAGGCGGACCGCGTGCAGGTGTTGTTCATCACCGTCGATCCCGAACGCGACACGCCCGATCTCTTATCCAAATACGTACCTGCATTCGATCCGCGTTTCGTCGGATTGCGCGGAGACGCTGAGCAAACCGCGCGGACGGCAAAGGAATTCAAGATCCTGTATCAGAAGCAGCCTGGCGCATCGCCAGGCAGCTATACGATGGACCATTCGGCCGGAACGTTTATTTTCGACCCGCAAGGGCGTTTGCGGCTCTACGTCGGACTCGCGCAGGGCCCCGACGTGTTTGCACACGACCTGCGCGAGCTCCTGAAGGCTGGTTGATCTCAGCCGTTTCGCTCGATCAGCTCGATCTTGTAGCCGTCCGGATCTTCGATGAACGCAATCACCGTCGTGCCGCCTTTCACCGGACCGGCCTCGCGCGTGACGGCGCCCCCGTATTTGCCAACTGAGGAGCGCACCGTCTCGCAGGTCGCCGCCGCATCGTCGACTTCGATGGCGACGTGTCCATAACCGCCGCCGATCTCGTACTTGTCGACGCCATAGTTGTACGTGAGCTCGAGGACTGCGCCGCGGCTTTCATCGCCGTAGCCGACGAACGCCAGCGTGTATTTCTGCTCGGGGCGGTCCGTCTTGCGAAGAATGGTCATGCCCATCACGTTCGTATAGAAATCGATCGACCGCGCAAGGTCGCCGACCGCACCGCTGCTATCGATGTTCGTCGTGCCGGCAGCCTATTTGTTGATTCGGTGGCGAGCGCAACGGCGGGAGCGAATTGCACGGGATGCAGTCGAGCCACGCACCGCGTATGGCGCTGCCGGAGAGTAGCCGCGCTAACGCTCAAAGGCCTCCCGCAGATGTTCGACGTCGCGCGGTGTGTCGATTGCCAGACTTAGAGCTTATCCGTAAATAAAGGAGTACACTGTCCTTCCGTCTGCGCCGGTGCGCGGGACGGAGGAATGCGATGGGAAGAACAAGGCTTGAATCATGGGTCGTCTCGGATGCGTTTTGGGAGCGAGTAGAGCCATTGGTTCCGCAGCGCCCACCGCGACGGGCGAGGCGCAAGTATCAACGCCAAGCCGGAGGCGGCCGCAAGCCGAAGGAGGCGCGCCTGGTATTCGAGGCGATCGTGTATGTGCTGCGTACCGGCTGCCAATGGAAGGCGCTGCCGCGCGAACGCTTCGGTAGCGCCAGCGCGATTCACAAACGCTTCCTAGAATGGGGGAAAGCCGGCTTCTTCTTGGCGCTGTGGCAGGCGGGATTAGCCGAATACGATGAGATGGAAGGCATCGCCTGGCGATGGCAAAGCGTCGACGGAGCATTACTGAAGGCCCCGCTGGCACAGGAGTCAGTGGGGCCAAACCCCACTGACCGGGGAAAAAAATGGAAGCAAGCGAATGCTGTTGGTGGACGCCCGTGGAGTCCCGCTGTCGATCATCGTGACCGCAGCTAACCATCACGACATCACCCAGCTGGTTCCCCTCTTGGACGCCGTGGTTGTGCCGCGACCCGAAGTTGCTCCGCGCGCCCGCCAGCACCTGTGCGCTGACGCCGGCTTCCGTGGCGCGAGCGCGAGACAGGACATGCTCAAACGCCAGTACACACCGCATGTGCGTCCTCGCGGCGAGGAGCGCACGCAACGCGCTCAAGGCAAGCGTGCCCGGCGCTGGGTAGTCGAAGTGGCCCATTCCTGGTTCACGCGCTTCCGCAAACTGCTGGTCCGCTACGAAAAGATGCATCGATCCTATCTCGCGCTCACCATGCTCGCCGCTGCCATCATCAGCTTCCGGCGGGTGCCCGCGAAGATAAATATTATTTACGGATAAATTCTAAGTGTCGTTCGAACGCCTGCCGATATCCCGGAGCGCGCGGTCGGGTGGAGTAGAATTCATAGTGTAACAATCTCATTCGCGAACGCGTTGCTCTTCGCGACTTCTAAGGCTTGTTCAGAGGTTCCCGAATGGCCGACGCGCAAGCCGAGTGCCCTCCCATCGTTCTCGCGTTCGCTGCGTCCGATCCTTCCGGCGGCGCCGGTCTGCAGGCCGATCTTTTGACGCT
>VBCG01000171.1 GCA_005881895.1 Betaproteobacteria bacterium | reverse complement strand
GAGTGATCGCGCGAGAAGTAGATTGCTCACGTTGGCGCAAGCGATGAGGAGGACAAAGAAAACGACGGCCGCGGTGATTCCGAGCGTCGTCGAAATCCCGCCTGCCGCGTTGAACGGCGTTTTCCACAACGGTAACAGCCCAACCTCGCGGCCGCGATCCGTTTGCGGGTAATCGTTCTCCAACCGTTGGGCGATCGCAGAAAGTTCCGCCTGCGCCTGCTGCTGCGTGACTCCGGGTTTGAGAAAAGCGTAACCTTCAATCCAGCGCGCGCCCCGATCTTCGAGTTTGTAGCCCGTGTTATCGAACGTCTCCTGCATCGATGTCGGCACCCAGAAGTTGAATGAGTAGCCGATGAACGTGCCGTGGAATCTTTCCGGGGCGACGCCGATGATGGTGTGCTGAACGCCGTTCATGTACTGCGTCTTACCAATGATGTCAGGATCACCTTTGTAACGATTCTTCCACGTCATGTAACTTATGACTGTGACTGGATGGGCGTTGCGACCGGTTCCTTCTTCCGGTCTGAATCCGCGGCCGAGAATCGGCCGCACGCCGAGCGCGTCGAAATAATTCGCGGACACCATTCCTCCGACGGCACGCTCGGCGCGGTCGCCATTGCTCAGCGTTGTGCCGGTGATCTTATCGATGATGAACGACTCGAACAGAGTCGAGTTTTTTTCGAGATCGAGGAAGTCGGGATAAGAAAGCCCGGTGAAACCCTGAGCGCCCCGGGTCGTGCAGTTGAGCGCGAACATTCGGTCCTGGTGCGCGACGAGCGGATAGGGATGGATAAGAATTCCTTCGATCCAACTTAAGGCGGCGGCGTTTGTGCCAATGCCGAGCGTCAGACACAGGATTGCCAGAATGGAAAATCCGGGACTGCGCCGAAGCATCCGGAAACCGAAACGAATATCCTGGAGAAATGTTTGCATTTAGTTCGTCATTCGGCTCGAAGTGCCTCGATTGGGTTTACGAATGTTGCGCGCCGAGCAGGCAAGAAACATGCAAGCAATGCGACTGCCCCGAGTATGAGCGCTGTGGTAGCGAGAAGCGCCGGATTGTGCGGCGAAACCTGGTAAAGCTGCGTGGTGAGTAAACGGCCCAACGCAAGAGCAGCCACCATTCCGACGGTAAGCCCCAGTAAAACAGGAGCCATTCCCTGACGAACAACAAGGCGCAGCACATCCGCGGTTTGTGCCCCTAGTGCCATGCGCACGCCGATTTCGCCCGTGCGTTGCGCAACACTGTACGCGACTGCTCCGTAAATCCCGATGCTCGCGAGCAATAGTGCGACCCCGGCGAAAATTCCAAGCAACCACATCATTAAGCGCGCCTGACCAAGCGCCTGCGCGACAACGGCGTCCATGGTTTGCGGTACCGCGATCGCCAGACCTGGATTCACTTTCGCGAGTGCCGATTGCACCAGCTTTGTGACCGCTTCAACCCTGAGATTACTGCGAACGGTTATATTAATGAATGGAAAATTTTCCTGTGCCCACGGCCGATAGAATTCCATTCCCGGCACCTCGTTCACACGGATCGTTCGAACATCGCCGACGATGCCCACAATTTCGCAGGGCACGCCGAGGCTGGTAACGAGCAGGGTTTTGCCTATTGGGTTTTCGTTTGGATAAATCTTTTTCGCGCCAGCCTCACTGATGAGACAGACGTTCTGGCTATCGGCGAGATCGTGTTCGTTGAATTCGCGACCGGCGAGAAGCGGAATTCCCCAAGTTCTAAAATATGCCGGAGCAATATCGTGGCTGGGCCCGCTCGGACGTTTCTCAACCGGCGGAACATCGCGATCGCCGCGCGCGTAAAGAGTTCGGTTGCCACCCGCGAGCGGAATGTCGCCACTAATGGTTGCACTTACGATGCCGGGAACGTCACGCAACGCGTCTAACGTTTGTGCGACAAAACGCTGGCGCGCCGGCGCGTCGGGATATTGCGCCGCTGGCAACGTGATCGCACCAGTCCAGAGATTTTGAGAACGAAAACCGATGTTCTGTTGACTCAAGCGAATGAAACTCGTGATGAGTAACGCGGCGCCTGCGAGCAACGTCACTGAAAGTGCGACTTGGGCGCCGACGAGAATTTTACGGAAACGTTGTTGGTGCACGCTGCCACTCGTGCCGCGGCCGCCTTCCTTTAGACCACCAATTAAATCCGCGTGGGACCCCTGAAGCGCGGGATACATTCCCATCAGCAGACCGGTCAAGACGGACAACGCAATGGTGAAGCCAAGCACAGCTAGGGAGAGACTGCTGGCCGTGTTTCCCTCAAGCGGAAGAAAATTGGACGCCATTTTAGGAACGAGCGGCACAAGCCGCCACGCCATGAACGCGCCGAGCGCGCCGGCAAAGAGACTCACCAGCAAACTTTCCCATACGAAGAGCCTCACGATGCTGCTGCGCGACGCGCCGACCGCCATTCGCAGCGCGATCTCTCGGCGCCGACCGCTGAAGCGAACCAGCAAGAGATTGGCAACGTTGCTACAGGCAATCAACAAAACGAAGCTGACCGCGGCGAAAAGAGTGGCGAAGCCCGCGCGAAAATTCTGTGTCACATCGTGAGGCAGCGTCCGGAGCGTGGTCGTCAAGCCGCTGTCGATGTTGTTGGGGTACTCAGTGCGATAACTCTGATCGAGCGAAGGCAGCGCTGCCAAGACCTGCTCCACCGTAATGCCCGATTTCACTCTTCCAATCACGCGGAGAAAACTCGTGCCCCGCATCATTCGCTCGTAACTGAATCCGGGAAGCTGAAAAGGTTTCGTGGTCCAGACTTCGGCGATTGGGTTCGCCCCAAACCATGTCGCCGGCATGTTTGGCAAAACACCCACGATCGTGTGAGCCGTGCCATCGAGCGTGATGCTACGTCCAATCACATTCGGGTCGCCGCCCAGCCGTTTCTGCCAGAAATTTTTCGTCACCAACGCGACGTCGGCGCCTTCTTCTTCCTGGGTCAAAAAATTCCGGCCAAGAATTGGATGCACACCAAGCACCTCGAAATAGTTTGAGGTTAATCGTCCACCGAAAATTTGAATTGGATCGCCCAATCCGGTCAGCGTAAAGGCGAAGAAAGTTTCCGCCGCGAGGCGGTCAAAGGTTGTCTGACCGTCGCGGTAATGTTGGTAGCGCGGGGCCGATATTCCGATGTCGACCAAATCCCGGGATTTGTCGCCGCCGTAGAGATGAAGAACCCGCGATGGTTCCTTGAACGGTAGACCGCGCAGAAACAGATCGTTGATCAAGCTGAATATCGTGGTGTTTAACCCGATCCCGAGCGCCAAGGTGATCACAGCAATCGCCGTGAATGCAGGCGATTTGCGGAGCTGACGAAGCGCAAATTTTAGGTCATTCATATCACTCGGCGCGAAGCGCAATAACAGGATCAACACGCGCGGCGCGACGCGCAGGCAACCAGCACGCGATCATGACCGCGATGCCGAGCACTATTGCAGCGCAAATGCACGCGATCAGATTCGGCGCGGGCATTTCGGTAAATTGATTTCGCACCAGACGCACGACTCCGTAAGTCGCGAGTGCGCCGGCAGTGAAGCCTAACGAGAGCAAGGTCGCGCCTTGTCGGGCGACGAGCTGGATTATCTGGCGCGCGGTAGCGCCGAGTGCGCTGCGGATGCCGAACTCGCGTTCGCGGCGTGCGACCTGGAGCGCGAGCAGGCCATACAAACCGACGGCAGCGAGCGTCAGCCCAACGAACCCGAAGGATGACACGAGGACGAAGATGAACCGCTCCGTCGTGCGCGAGGCCGCTGCTGCATCTTCGAGCGCAAGAAAGTTGTAGGCAGCGAGATTGGCATTCGCGCGGGCCAGCGCGGCGCGGATTGTCGGCTCGTTCACCGAGCGGCGCTCAGTGTGCAGAACGAAGGTGATGTCGTCGAGCTGTGTGCTGGCGTGCACGAGCATTTGCGCGAGCGGGCGCGCGATCATGCCGAGCACTTCGCCGTCGCGCGGGTCCGCGATCGCTTTCATATCACCGACGACGCCCACAATCGTAAACCACGGGCGAGTTCCATCGAGTCGCCCCCAACGGATGCGTTTGCCGATCGGCGAATCGTTAGGCCAAAAGCGTTTTGCGATACTTTGGCTGGTGATGCAGACAAGCGGCGCATCGGCAGTGTCGCTAGCGTTGAAATCGCGGCCCTGGAAGATCGGCTGGCCCACGCTCTGGAAGTAGCCGGGAACGGGCACGCGCGAGTAGGCCGTGTAAGCACCGCGCGGCTCGGGTGCGGGCGCGCCTTCGACGTTAAAGAGCATCAACGTCCACGACGCGTCCATTGGCGAAGGCGAGACGACCGTGGCGGAATCGACACCGGGCAATACCCGTAGTTGCGCGAGTGAAGCTTCCAGCGCGTTCTGTTTCGCAGCCGCCGTAGGGAAGAAGCGATCGGGAACAGCGACGTTGAAGGCGAGGCGATCTTTCGTTTCGAACCCCCATGGCTCATCGATCAGCTTCCGAAAATATTGCGTCGCGGTAATGCTCGCGGTCAGGAGCGCAGCGGCAATCGCCAGTTGGATCACGACGAATGAGCCGAGCAATCGGCGCGTATTGCAGTCGAGTGTTGCGCCGCGTGAAGTGACGCTCATCGCGCAGCGTAAATCGGTCCGTGATGCACGCGCGGCGGGCAGCAAACCGAAACCCAAACCGACCAGCGCCATCACGCCCGCAGCGAAAGCGAAGACCGGGAGATCAAGTCGCGCGGCGTAATCGAATTCACGCATCGCGCTGCCGGTTGCGTCCGCGCCTTCCGGGCTGAGCGCAAAGAGCATCGGCGTGATCCAGAATGCGATGAGCAGACCGAGCGCGGTCCCAACGAAAGCGAGCAAGAGCGCCTGGGTGAGCTGTTGCCTGACGAGTCGTCGTCTGCTCGCCCCGAGCGCAGCGCGCAAGGCAAACTCCCCTTCTCGCTCGATGACGCGAGCAAGCAGCAGACCGGCGAAGTTCGCCGCGGCGATCAACAGCGCACAGACCGCCGCACCGACGATGACGATAATTTTCGGCCGCAAATCCATCACGAAGCTCTCGCGCAACGGCGGGATGTAAGCGGCCCGTGCGTTCGCCGGATTCGGATCGTCGCGATTGATTGTAGCGCACATGCGTTTCACTGCGGCTTCCGCTTGCGTCGGCGTGACGCCGCGACGCAGTCGCGCGACGCCATATAGGTAATGGTTATTAATCGTCGCCGGGTTGTCGGGCTCAAGCGCGAGCGGCAGCCACAGGTTCGCGCGATAGGGGTGCCGGAATGCTTTCGGCATCACACCGATGATCGTGCGCGGCGTTCCGTCGACCACGATCATGCTGCCGAGCACGTCGCGGCGCGAATTCAGTGTGTTGCGCCAGAAGTCGTCGCTGATGATTGCGACGTTTGCTGTTTCGTCGCGTCCTTCTTCGGCAGTGAACTTGCGCCCCTGCGCTGGCGGTAATCTGACGACATCGAAGAAGTTCCAAGTCACTCGCGCCGCAGGCACCGTCTTCGCAGGCGAACTGCCGTTCAGACCAACGACTGCGGCGCCGCCGGTTCCACCAGCAACATCTTCGAAAATGTCGTGCCCGAACTCTCGGAACCTCGCGACCGTGCGATCGCTCAGATTCAACGACGCCGAGCGCGCGCCACTTTCATCAAGTGCTTCGTAGATCCTAACCAGCCGTTCCGCATGTGGAAAGGGCAATGGACGCAGGAGCACGCCTTCCACGACCGAGAAGATCGCAGTATTCGCACCGATGCCGAGGGCGAGCGTCAGAACAGCAATCAAAGTGAACGCAGGCGATTTGCGGAGCTGGCGTAAGGCAAACTTTAGATCATTCATATCACTCGGTGCGTAGTGCTAGAATCGGGTCGACACGTGTGGCGCGGCGCGCCGGAAGCAGACACGCGATCAGTGCGGTCGCCGCGAGCAGAATTGTTGCGCCGCCGAGCAGCACTGGGTCATACGCCGAAACCTGATAAAGCTGCGAAGCAATTAAACGACCGACCGCGAAGGCCAATCCAATTCCGATGCCTAGCCCGATGAGGACCGCTTTCATTGCCTGGTTCACAACCAGGCGCAACACGTCGCGTGTTTGCGCCCCCAGCGCCATGCGGACGCCGATCTCGCCGGTGCGTTGCTCGACCGTG
>VBCG01000170.1 GCA_005881895.1 Betaproteobacteria bacterium | reverse complement strand
GCAACGTCGCTTACCGGCAACCAGTGCGCGCGCGATTCCGTAGTTAGCTGCAATCGTTTGTAGCTCGCTTGACGACGGAAGCCCGGTGCGTTCAAACGTCTCAAAAAGCTCGCGCCAATGAAAAGCGAGGTCCGCATCACACCGCCTTGCCGCGCGGTGCGCGAGCCAACCCACGGTCACTTTGTGTGTGATTTGCTCTGCGCTTCGCACCGGCACATGCGCGAGCGCAGCAATATCGGGCCGCAATCGCGCGAGCCGCGGCGGCACGCTCACGGGCTCGGTGGCAGTAGAAATTCATCGGCGTCGAGCGGAAATACGACATCGGCCCCCCGCCCAAAGGCGGTCCGGGCAACGCGCGTCAAAACTTCCGGCTGGTGTTGCGCGAGCTCGGATTCGGGCTCCGCCGTCAACGCCAACCCCTCCGCCCTGAGCGCCGAAAGAATCTCGGTCGTCCCGTCGACTGACCCATGATCGACGACGGTCAATGCGTCAACGACCGTCATGTTGTGACGAACGAAGGCCTCGACGATGTCGGCTTCGTTGCGCACCATTGCCACGCCGACGAGCCGCATCGGAGGGTTGCGCGGGTCGTTATTTTCGCTTGGTCGTTGCGCTAACCACGCAAGCTGCGCACCGCGCGAAAGATCGCCATCGCGATCGATGCGTAGCGCAACACGCGCGTGAATCGCGTGCGGCCGATCAATGGCGCGGCGAGACCGACGATGAATGCAGCGGCTCGATGCGTGCCGGTAAAGAGCGGTGTGTCGGGGGGTGGCAGAATGCTGCTGCGCATGTCGTGCCACGCGAGCGCAAGCTGAATCCGCGCAAGATCGGCTTGCGCCGTCAGAAGCCCTTTACGCGCTGCAAGATCTTGTGACTTGGTGCTCATTCGCCGGTTCTCCGCTCATCGCGGTCCATGATCCAGCTGCGATCCTTGGTGAGCTCGGCGAGCGTAGCCGAGAAGGGCGGCGGCGCTTGGCGTTCGAGCGCGACGTTGCGCCACAGCAGCAACGCGCCCGCGAGCGCGAACATCAGCGTGACGCCGGCAATCGCTTCGAGCCGATGCGTATCCCAAAAGTAGACAACGACCCAGGTTGCGACGCCCAGCACTGCGAACGACAGCATGAAAACCGCGCCGGCGATCATCATTGCCGTGCGTTTCAGGCGTGCCCGTTCTTCGGCGAATTCGACCGAGGCGAGTTCGGCCCGCGTGTGCGCGAGGGCGAGTGCGGAATTGAAGAAACGCGCCGCCGCGCTGCGGAAATCCGACCGCGGCGGTGCGTGATGCGTTTCGACCATCAGCGACGATTCATCAACAAGCCGACGATAAATCCGACCGCTGCCGCGGCGCCGATTGCCGCCCAGGGATTGTCGTGCACGTAATCATCGGTGACTCGCGCGGCCGCCTTGGCGCTGTCGAGCGCGTCCCCTTGCATTTCCTGCAACCGCGACCTGGCGGCGAGAAGCTTCGCCTCGACCTGCGAGCGCAGATCCTTCGCGCGGTCGCCCGTTTCACTGGCGGCGCGCTTCATCAAATCCTCAGCCTCCGTCAGCATTTCGGCAAAATCGTCGACGAGTTTTTCACGTGTTGTGCGCATGATCTGCTCCAGCGAAAGGAAGGCGCGGAAAGGATTGCGACCGGAGCCTCCGTCGCGGAAATCCCGAACCGCGACTCATTATAGCCGGGCCACGACGGGACAGCCGCGAGCGGCGGGCCGCATCACCGATACCAGGTTAGATTCTTTTCGATCCGTTCGCGTTCGGAAGGCGGGAACCGTTTTTCGGCGACGAGGCGCTCCGCCGCGCGCTTGCCTTCGTCGCGAGCGCCGGCGTGCCAAGCGGCGATCGACAGCTCATCGAGAGCGCGCCACGCGTACACGGCGTCCTCGACAAAAAGCTGATCGGGAGGACGCGGCGTTGCGACCGCAAGGCGCGCGAACATTAACGCAAGCGGCCATTCCAGGCGCGCACGATGCCAGCGCGCGAGTTGCACGAGCGGCTCGGCCCGCGAAGGTCGCGTATTCCACGTCTCGAGATATCCGCGTTGGATTTCGGCGGCGGAAAGTCCCAGGCGTTCAATGAGCAACGCGGCCTGATAGCGCGCCTGCCACGCTTCTTCGTCCCATCCGCCCATCGTCGCGCGTTTGCGAAACGCCGCCAGCGCACGCGCCAGTTCGCCTGCGTCTCTGAGGGTTTGCGCATAGTAGAACGCATAGCGTGTGTTACCCGGCTCCTTGGCCAGCGCTGCCTCCAGGATCGCGGCATCTTTCTTGTAGGTTTGCGGATCGCGGCTCCGCGCCCCTTCGTGATGGACGTCGACCCAAGGACCTGGGAGCGGGACGATCCGGTGCGGGACATCGGCGGTTACGTATTCATGCAGCACGCCCTCGTAGCGCCAAGCGATGCGGTCGGCGAGGAGGATCGCAATGCCGTAATCGACACCGGCGTATCGATGCGCGATGAAATAGGCGTCGGCGTCGAGGTCGCGGAACTGATAACCCGGCGGAGTGTGCAACACATGGTCCGCATCCATAACGAGGATGTAGTCGGCTTTTCCGCGAGCGAGCGCGATCGCTTCGCTTCGATTGGTGCCGAAATCGCGCCACGGCCGTTCGTGCAGCTCACCGGGAAGGTCCCGCAGATGGGATCGAATGATCTCCTGCGTTCCATCGGTCGAGCCGGTATCGACAATCGTCCAGTTGGCAAGATGGGACCGGACGGAATCGAGGCAGCGACGTATCACATGCGCCTCGTCCTTCACGATCATGTTGAGGCAGAGCGTAGAGAGCATCGTTCAGAGGAAACTGTTGCAGTGCGGAACGCGCCGCGCAGTTTAGCGGAATCCTCGGGACTGACCGAGTGCGCACTTTCTGCCCTGCAAGGGCGGTATTTCGATACGCCGGCGATCCTCTTACCACTTCCCGGCATGAGCCTCAACGTGATGCGACAGATTGTAGAGCGCGGATACACACTCTCTGCGTGTGCTGGACAGGCGGCCGTTCGACCTGTTGTCTACAGTCGTAGCCCCATTTCATCTGCTTGGCGCAGTTATTGCAGACCCGTCCCCGTTGTAACGCCGACCCCGCGCCTTGGAATTGGCGAGGAGTCTGTACCGTTGCAAACACGTTTCCCGGGCAGCGTCGCTGTGCCTGCGTGGCTCCACCAATCGCACACCCGGGGGTAGGGAGTCTTCCACAATGAAGGAGAACGCATTCATGAGGCAAAAATTGATCGTCAGGGCCGTCTGCCTGGCGCTAGCCCTGCCGGGCGGCGTCGCTGTCGCTGTCGCGAACACAGTCAAGAACAAACCCGATACGTTGTTGGCCGTTGATTCAAACCGCTCGACGGTCATCGACGGCATCGTCGCGAGTTGGGGTTCGGACCTGGAAAAGTCCGGTGCCCACATTACCAGCGCGAATCTCAGGACCATGCTGGAGGGCCTGCGAGCTGACAAGCTGCTCGCCGCCAGCCTCGCGGGATCGCTGTCGGGCCTTCGCGACGTGCTGTCCAATGCGGCACCCGCAAAGGCGTCCGAGAAAGGGCCGACAAAGGCGCTCGGCGATGCGAGCAACGACGTCGTGTATACGCCGGTTGTGCCGTGCCGATTGGTCGAAACGCGGAACGCATTTCCGGCCGTCTATCAGAACGGCGGCCCATTCGCCGCCGGGGAGATTCGGACCTACGTTATCCAAAGCGGCAATGGCGTGTGTACGAGCCAGCTGCCGGGCGGGCTGCATCCGTCCGCGGTGCAGCTTCAGGTTTTCGGCATTCCCAATAACGGCGTGTCGGGCGACATCGAAATCCAACCCGAAGGCGCCACCTTCGGCGGCACAGCCACGCTTGTGTTTCTGAACAACGTGTTGATCTCGTCCGCCGGGACGACCTCCACCGTCAATCTGGCGAACAACGAGATCGCGGTCCAGGTACGAACGGGTGCCGCGGATGTGGCCATCGACTTGGTCGGTTACTTCGGGGCGCCGCAGGGCGGTTACGTAACCAGCGTGACAGGTGGCACGGGCATATCGGTCACCGGGACGGCGTCGGACCCCATAGTCTCTGCAACGGTCCCAGCCGGCCCCACGGGCCCGACGGGCGCGACCGGGGCGACAGGCGCTACGGGTCCGACGGGCGCAACCGGTGCCGGCGTTGCCGGTCCGACGGGGCCGACCGGCGCGACAGGTGCCACGGGCGCCGCGGGCGCCGGCACGGGCAGCGGTCCGATCGTGGTGCAGACGACGAATTACACGATCACGACTAGCGACTTCACTGTCCTGTGCAACAGCTCGGCCGGCGGCTCGAAATCGATGACGTTGCCCGCCGCAGCGGGCAACACCGGCCGCATCTTCAACATCAAGCGGATCGGCGGCACCGCCTGCGCTGCTGCGACGACGGCGGGGAGCGCGCTGGATGGAGTGGCCGGCCCGGCAACGTTCGCGCTTTCTGCCTCCGGCACCGGCAGCGGGATCACCGTGCAGTCCGACGGCTCGACGTGGTGGATCATCTCGGCCTACTGATGCGGTAATTTACGCGGCTTTCGCCGCACGAACGCCACCGGCGGCGCACGCTGCACCACGCAGCGCGCCTCGCCGGTGGTTTTTTGCGTGGACGTTGACCGCTGCGCGCATTGCCCCAAAATACCGGCCACGGGCGCCGGCGCCGACTTTGCGGCGCCATCTTCATGGGGAACAACCGATGGCAGACCTTCCCGGCGATCCGCCGACTGCAGTATCGACTCCGACGTCCAACGTACCGGTCAGCACGACGCTCGTCGTCTATATCCTGTTTGCACTTGCGGCCGTGGTGGCGCTCGTCGGACATGGCATGTTGGTTGGCGCGCCGCTCCTCACCATTATCGGAATCGTCGCGGTGATCATCGCGTACGTGAAGCGAGACGATGCGCGCGGGACGTGGACCGAATCGCATCTGACGTGGCTGATCCGCACGTTCTGGTGGTCGTTTCTGTGGAATTGCGTCGGCTGGCTCGTGTTGATCACGCTCGGCATCATCTTGATTGGATTCCCGATCGCGATCGCAATCTGGGTGATCACGACAATCTGGGTGATCTACCGCCTCGTGCGCGGCTACCTCTACTTCAAGGACAGCAAGCCGATTCCCGCCTGAGGCGCGCGCTAGCCGCCCTCGAAACGCTGGACGATCCGGTCGAAATAATCCGAGGTGCAGGACAGCGATGCGTGCTGTGCCGCGAGACGGGCTTCGATCAACGCGAGCTTCGCCAACGCGCGGCGTCGCGCGGCGTCGTCGGTCGCGGCAGCAACGAGTTTTCGTAGCGTTGCCGCCTCCTTGCGCGTTTCGATCTCCGGCGGCAGGCATCCGGCGTTATTGAGGATCCGATACGCGATCCGAAGCTCCTCCGGAATCAGTGTGTCGTCGTCGAGGGCGAGTGGGCGACCCGCACCCGGCAAGTCGTTGAAGACGCCGGCGCGTATCGCGTCGCGGATCTTTTCTTCGGCGATGAGATCGAGCGCGGACATTTCAATCTTCGATCAATGTTGCAGCTGCGGGTTCCACGTCGCGCCGTTCTGATAGACCCATTGCACGAGATTGTCGAGCGCGCTTGCGGCGCCCGCCGCGTTATTATGATTGATGATTGCCACAACGACGAAACGGCGCCCCTCGCCGCCGATCACGTAACCGGCGAGCGCACGCACGCCTTCCAGCGAACCCGTTTTGAGCAGGGCTTGTCCGGCGACCGTGCCGTTCTGGAAACGTCGCTCGACGGTGCCGTCGGTGGCCGCAACCGCGAGGGACGACGCAAATTCGTCGCGCACCGCGCTTGCGTCCGCGGCGAGCAACAGGCGCGCAAGACCGCCGGCCGTGATGCGTTCGTGACGCGAAAGCCCCGATCCGTTCTCGAGCACCAGTCCCGGCATTGCGAGCTTGCGCGATTTGAGCCAGAACTTGACCGCGTCGGCGGCTTTCGTCGGTGTCGTTGGCGGCGGATACGTGGCGGCGCCGAGCGTCAAAAAAATCTGCCGCGCCATGACGTTGTTCGACAGCTTGTTGACGTCGCGGACGATGTCGTAGAGCGGCGGCGATTCCAGCGTCGCGAACGGTTCCGCGCCGCGTGCCGCGCGCCGCTCCTTGAGACCGCCGGTAAATTTCCCGCCCGCATCGCGAAAAGCGGCTGTGAACGCCGCGTGGACATAGTGCGGGTGATCGAGCAACGCAACCCACCAATCGCGCTCGCCGCAATTCGCGGCATAGTGGCCGGCAAACGCGACGCTCGCTCGGTCGCCCGCGGTGACAAAGTTTGCGCCGACCGCGCTTCGCCAATCGCCGCAATCGCTGGAGTCGAGCGCGGGTAAACGTCCCAGCATCACGTCATCGAGGCGAGGCTCGGCGTTCACGGACACGGTGCCGGCGATCGCATCGGGCGTGAACAGCAGCCGCACCGATTTGAAGTTGACGAGCAATGCATCGGG
>VBCG01000260.1 GCA_005881895.1 Betaproteobacteria bacterium | reverse complement strand
GCCGGCGTTGCGCTCGTGTTTCCTATCCTCATGTTGATGACGATGATGTCGAACGGCGGGATTGGTGGCGGTGTGGCATCCGCTATCGCGCGCGCCATCGGCGCGGGCCGCATGCGTGACGCCGAAGCGTTGATGGGCCACAGCGTGGTTATCGCCGTCGCATTCGGTGCGGTGTTCACCGCTGCGATATTGGGCGCTGGTGAAGCGCTGTTCAGTGCACTCGGCGGTCGCGCCGACGTTCTCGCCAACGCATTGCGCTATTCCAATCTGGTGTTCGGAGCAGCGGTTCCGATCTGGATCGTCAATCTGTTGGCTGCGGCTTTGCGTGGCGCGGGCAACGTTCGTATTCCGGCGATCCTAACTGCCGTAGGCGCCGCGATGACGCTCTGCCTTTCACCGCTGCTGATCTTCGGCTGGGGACCGTTTCCGCGCTTTGGCGTCGCCGGTGCCGGCCTAGCGATGATTGCGTATTACGTCATCGCAACAGCCGCGCTGATTGCGTATCTGCGTTCGCCACACACGCCCATTCGGCTTGTCCGCACGCGCATCCGCTGGCGTCTTATGAAAGACTCTACGAACCAGGGGGTCGTGGGTTCGAATCCTGCCGGGCGCGCCACTTTTCAATGGCTTAGTACCTCAAAACCAGATGCTTGGTCCGTCTGCGCGACTTTTGCGCGACCCTTTATCCACAGGTTAGGGTCACGCATCGCTCCATTTCGCGTCGCATCACCATTTGCAACGCGCAGAATTGTCACTGTTCCGACGCGATCGAGCACTCGATTCGCGAGGCCTACGAGGCGCCCGACATCGGCACTGGCGTAGTGCTCGGGCATCGTTCGCGTGGCATGGCCGAGTAGCGCCGCGCGGTCTTCTTCCGCTACGCCCGCGGCGCGCAGTCGGGTAGCAAAGGTGTGCCTGAGATCATGAACCCGAACGTCTGCCAGCGTCGCTTCGCGACGCGCGCGCTGCCACGCCCGATTGTTCATGCGTTTGACCCGTTCGCCTCGATAGGAGAACACCCATACCGGGTGCTTTCCTCTTTGCGTCTCAATAATTGACCACGCCGCGTCATTCAAGATCACCACGTGCGCGCGCCGCGATTTGAACGCTTGCGCCGGAACGACGAACACGCTACGACCGAGTTCGGCGATCGGCACCTCCCACGACCACTGTAAGCCACACAGGTTTGCATCACGTAACCCGGTGTTGACGGCGAAGAGCGCCATACGGGCGAGATGGTCAGGCAACCGCCGAAAAATCCGATCTTGCTCATCCCAATTGATCGGATGCGGAAGACGAGGTGACTCGCAGCCAGGGGAAACCATCTCGATCACGATAGGCGCGCGCGGCGCGGTGCAGGATGGTACGCGCGACTTCCAGCGTTCGATTGATCGTTGTCGCGCTCACGCCATCGGCCAAGCGGGCTTCGATAAGCGGTCGCAACGTTTCATCATGCACTTTGCGAATCTCGAGATCGCCGACATAACGCGATAGCATTCCTAGATGCCATGCAATATCGGCCTGACTCCGTTTGTACTTGGCTTCGAGCAGGAACCGTTTGGCGCAGTCGGAGAATAGGGGACGGGCGTGCGCCCTTCGTTCCAGTTCCCAATCGAGACGCTCCAGTTCCTTCGCAAGACGACGCTCCGCTTGCTCCTGACCTACTAAGCCCAGGCGCGCGAATATGCGTTCGCCACGGTGCTCTTTATTGATGGTACGTAAACCGCCGGTATCGACAGTGATGCCGGATGTGCGTGTCGCGGCCATGAGCTCCTCCTGTGGGGCAGAGGAACATTTTCAAGCGGACCGAGGCGAGAACGAGGCGACGCCAGGGGCGTCGACACCAGCTGGCCGTCATCGCAGCATGCAAACTCTTCCGGTCGGAGCGGTTGAACGTCGCAGGCTGATGCGTTAGCACAGCGACGTTGTAGGTACCACCTGGGGATTGCAAGCAGACTCCCCGGTTTCCCAAGACGCTGCGGCGTCCAAGTTCTGCTCCTGTTTGGGTGAAGACCCAAGGGGAGTGTGCGTGGACGCAGTAGGAAAAAACTCCTCCGTTTCAGGCGCTCGCGGTGCGCACCAATCGATGCCACGTGGAGTTCTCGCCTGCGATGCTGTGTTCGCCGCCATGCTCGCAACCCTTGCGGTCGGACCCATTAAGCGCCTGCGCCGCCGCGACGAGTCCATCATCGCCTGACAGGGAAGAAGGCCCAATGATGCTTCGGCATTTGGCCCTGGTGGCGCTGCTCGTTTGCATCTCATATGCCGAGACTGACATCTTGTGGCGCAGTGTGCGCGGGGCGGATCGACGAGAATGTTCGTCGATCACGAACTGGCCGACGGCGTGCATTACGCCTACCAGTTTCGCGAGGTCGCATCGATGCCAGCAGCCCCCGCGCCGACTGACGCCGCCGCTACTAGCAAAACAACGCCGACGAGGAAGGGTCGCGAGCTGACTTCGACCGAGAGCGCGTCGCCGGTGGATGCGGCTGCCTAGCGCACCAATCAGCCTTGGCAGATCACCTCTCCCAATGCCTGACTCAGCTTTTCGTTCTCTCGGTAATCGATGGGGCA
>VBCG01000116.1 GCA_005881895.1 Betaproteobacteria bacterium | reverse complement strand
TCAGTGTTAATTTCAACGAACTGCTAGCCGGATGTGGGACTCGTCCATCTCCCGCGCTACGGCGTCGCGTTATTCGAGAAAAGTCCGCTGCTGTAACGGAGGTAATGCCGTGGAACCTGCATACAGTCTGGAGATTCCGCAGAACCTCGGGGAAGCGTGCAACCGCCAACGCACCGCGCTACTGGTCTATGACATGCAAGTCGGCATCATCCGACAGATGAAAAACGGCCCGGAGATTGTCGCGCAAGTAAAGCGGGTCCTCGAAGCTTCACGTGCGGCAGGATTGCGCGTGTTTTTCATGCGCCACATGTCGTTGCCGAAGGAAACGGCCGGCGTTTTCCAACTGCGTCAGGCGATGGCGTGGCAAAAAGTGAAAACGGTCGCCGAGGTAACGCCGTGGTTTCTGCGCGACTCGCCTGGATTTCAGTTGGTGCCGGATCTGAATCCGCTTCCAACTGAAGTGGTTTTCGACAAGATCACGATGTCGGCATTCGAGGGGACGCCGCTCGACATCGCCCTTCGCGACTGCGGCATCAACTCATTCATCATCGCGGGCGTTGCAACCGAAATCGGTATCGAGCCCACGATTCGCCATGGTAGCGATCTCGGCTATATCCCCATTATGGTGACGGATGCGTGTGGTGCGGGTCATGCAGACGCCGGCGATCGCGCACTTGCAAGCATTGCGTTTATCGGAGATGCGATTTTGACCGACGTTCGCACGATTCAAACCGTCCTTGGCCGCATGACCAACGGCTGACCCGCGGGAAGCTCTCGCGCTTGCAAAATGCGTGACAGACGTTGGCTATTCATCACGCTTGCTTTGATCGTGGGATGGGTGTCCGCTTGCGCGCCACCCGTTGTGCAGCCGACAGCGCGCGAAGAACAGCGACCCGCCGGATTTCCCGACGCTTATTATCAACGCGCCGCGGAGCGCGGCGAGCCCATTTTTCGCGTCGATGCCAAACGCTCACTCGTCGTGATCGAAGTACTCCGCGGCGGACCAATCGCTCAAGCCGGGCACGACCACGTGGTCGTAAGCCATGATGTTCAGGGCATCGCGGCGCCAAAAGATGCTCGCGCAGATCTGTACGTCAAGCTGGATCGCCTGGTTGTGGACGAGCCTGACCTCCGCAGCGCTGCGGGTTTCGATACGCAAATCTCCGAAGCCGCCATTTCAGCCACACGCGCGAACATGCTCGGGCGGGTGCTCCACGCCGAGGAACATCCTTTCGCACTCGTTACGGTCGCGGGCATCGATGCCAACCGTTATCTGGACGTCGCGATCACGTTGAATGGCGTGACGCGCAACATGCGCATTGCCGCCGATGTCGAAATGAGTGCCGATGACTTGAACGTGACCGGGCGTCTAGCCTTCGACCAAAGCGATTTTGCGATCAACCCGCTGTCGCTTCTCGGCGGCGCACTTCAGGTGCAAGACCGCGTGAATCTACGTTTCTCGATCCGGGCACGTCGAGCCGAATTGTGACCATTCTGATCGGCCGGCCTGCAATAGTTACAATATCACCGGCCTCTTCTTGAGGCGGGCGACTCGATCGTCGGCGATTCTGCAGTCTTTTTCGCCGATTTCAATCCTATTTATCATCCTAGGCCCTGGCACGCGACTTGATTCATGTCTTTGGGATGGCTGCAAATCTTCGGCCGTCTAATCACTCATGAGGAATACACCATGACTAGCACAAGGTTTTGGACACGTTCGGCAGTGGTTCTGTCACTGGCGGGCGCCGCAATGCTTTCATTGGCGTTGCCAGCCGGCGCGCAAAGCACGACGCCTACTACGCCGCCGAGCACGATGAAGAGCGCAACACCGAGCACGCCGGCAACGACCGCCCCTGCACGCAAAGGCGATGATGACGCGGCGGAGTTCGCGAAGCTCGACAAGAACCACGATGGCGCCCTCGACAAGGCGGAAGCGATGATGGAGCCGCGGCTTTTGACCAAGTTCAGCGATGCCGACACGAACAAGGACGGAAAGATTGACCAAAAAGAGTACTTGGATTTCTACAAGAACAATCCGCGCACGAAATAGCTGGGCGCAACGGGGCGCGGCCGGCAGCGCCGCGCCGGCTTGACGACCGATGCGCTGCCTTTTTGAACCTCGTCTCGTCAACGATACGTTCGGCGACCCGGGTCTGTATGTCGATTTTCGCGATGAGCGTCGAGCGTTGCTGTTCGACCTCGGCGATATTACGGTGCTCCCTCCGCGAAAGCTGATGCGTGTCTCGCATGTCTTCGTCACGCATACGCACATGGATCACTTCGCCGGGTTCGATCATTTGTTGCGCGTGGTGCTTGGGCGCAAGGCCGGTTTGATGCTGTTCGGAGGACCGGATTTCGTCGCGCAAGTCGAGCATAAGCTGCATGCGTACACGTGGAATGTCGTGCACCGCTACGACGAGTTAGTGCTCGATGTGTGCGAGATCGGCACCGACGGTCGCGGACGGCGCGCGCGTTTCTCGAGTCGGACACGTTTCAAGCGTGAAGCGAACGCGTCTTTCGAGTGGTCGGGTGACATCGTGCACGATGAGGCGACGTTCCGCGTTCGTGGCCGCTTCGTCGATCACGACATCCCCTGCCTCTCTTACGCGATCGAAGAGAAGGCGCACGTCAACGTCGCGAAGGATCGCCTCGAAGCGCTCGGCGTTGGTGTCGGTCCATGGCTGCGCGAGCTGAAGCACGCGGTTTTGACCGGCGCGTCCGGCACAACGCCCATCGACGTGCAATGGCGTGACCGCGATGGTGAACACGCGATGGCACGAACGGTCGACGAGCTCTGCCATCTGATCCTCGACATAGCTCCTGGCCAGCGCATCGGATACGTCACCGATCTCCGCAACACCGAAGCGAACGTAAAAGTACTTTCGGCGTTGCTCGAAGATGTCGATGTGCTCTTCATCGAAAGCGTGTTTCTCGATGAGGATGCCGAGCACGGGGCTCGCAAGAATCACCTTACGGCAGGCCAGGCCGGTCGCATTGCGCGCACGGTACGCGCGAAGACGGTCAAGCCGTTCCATTTTTCGCCCCGGTATGAAGGCCGCGCTGCCGAGGTGATTGCAGAGGTGCAGGCGGCGCGGTCGAGTCCCTGAGATAAACTTGCGGAGATGTTGACCTCGACCCGCTTCACCGGAAGTTGCCTGTGCGGCGCAGTCCGTTATGAAGTGACCGGTCCTTTGCGTGACGCCGTCGTGTGTCACTGCAAAATGTGCCGCAAGTCGCATGGGCACATCGGCGCATATACCGCGGCGGCAAGGGATGCGTTTCACCTGATCGAATCGCGCGATCTCAAATGGTATCGATCCTCCGGCATCGCGCGGCGCGGCTTTTGCGGTAAATGCGGCGGAACGCTGTTCTGGGATGGGACTGGCCGGCACACGATCTCGATCGCTGCGGGCACGCTCGATGCGCCGACGGGTCTTCGAACGGTCGTGCAAATCTACGTCGAAAGCAAAGGCGACTACTACGACGTGGACACCGCCATTCCGATTCGCCGCGCGTGAGCCGACAGTCGCGCGGCAGGCGTCCGCCGCATTCAGCCGGGACCGCCAAGTCTCGCAAGGCTCGTGAGCCGGTGACGCGGCCTACACCGCAGACGCGGTTACCGCCTTACGTCGTCGGGTTCTACCTTGTGCCCGAGTTTCCGATGATGGCATTCGCGTCGGCGATCGAACCGTTGCGTGCGGCCAATCGCCTTCGCGGGGAAAAGCTCTTCGACTGGCAGCTCTATTCGCGCGATGGCGCGCCGGTACGGGCAAGCAATGGCATCGACATCAATGTACATGGCGCAATCGACGACGAAGCAGCGGTCGATCTGCTCCTTGTCTGCGCCGGGACACGCGACGCGAATCCCGGCGATGCCGCTGTGTCCAAATGGCTGCGCGGCCTCGCCCGGTCGGGCACGGCACTCGGTGCAATCAGTTTGGGCGCGTACGTGCTCGCCCGCGCGGGTCTGCTCGATGGCCGCCGCTGCGCGCTGCACTGGGAAAGCCTGGCGGCGTTCGCCGAGCAGTTTCCGCGCGTCCGCACGACCACCGATATCTTCGTCGTTGACGGCAACCGGCACACATGCTCCGGCGGCACCACGGGGCTCGACATGATGTTGCATCTCATCACGGAGCGCGATGGTCGCGCACTGGCGAACGACGTGTCCGAGCAGTTCATCCATCCGCGGATCCGCGGCGCGCACGACTCGCAGCGCATGGCGGTGCAGAACCGAGTGGGCGTCGCGAACAATAAGCTGATTGCCGCGATCAGCATGATGGAAACAACGAATGAGGACCCCCGGCCGGTGCACGACATTGCCACGGATGTCGAGCTGTCCGCACGTCAGCTCGAGCGACTGTTCGCCAAGTACCTGCGCGTGAGTCCGAGCCGCTACTATCTCAAGCTCCGCCTCGATCGTGCCCGCTCGATGCTTTTGCAGACGGCGAAGCCGATCCTCGACGTAGCCGTGGCGTGCGGATTCGCATCGGCGTCCCATTTCAGCCGCTGCTACCGCACCCTGTACGGCCACCGACCAAGCGACGAGCGTGCCGCGCTGCTGGGGACGCGTGCTCCGGCATCGCGGTCACGACGTCATTGACGATCATCAGTGACGGCGTGGCCGCTCCGTCAAAGCTTGTCGGCGTAGTCCTTCTGTACTTGCCGGATGCGCTCGTGCGAACCGAGGAACGCATGCTTCGACATGTCGGGCGAATATTTGCTGGCGGGTGGGTGCTTGCCGACGGCTTCGGCCAACGCGCGAACATGATGCGGGCCTGCGCCGCAGCACACGCCGAGGTAACGGATGTCGAGCTCCGCCGCTTGACGGCCGAACTCGGCGATCTCAAAGCGGTTGCAGGTGAAGGGATCGAGCGCAACGGGAAACGGCCGCCAGCCCGGCGCACCGTTCCACTTCGAATCGCGTAACGATTGGAACGAAGGCTCGTGCTCGGTCGTGCGAAATGGAACGGGCAGCGCAGCCAAGTGCGTCGTCACCGTCGCGCGAATCTCGCGCAGCAGCGGCATCATCGTCGCCGGACCGCGGATGCAATTGAGGCCCACGACGTCGGCGCCGGCATCGGCGATGCGCTTGCAGGCATCGGCGACACTCCAATTTTCGCGCGTCACATCAGCCTGGTGCATCGCCAGCGTGATGACGGCAACCTGCTTGGCTCTTTTGATGACGTCGAGCGCGATCAGTGCTTCCTGGGCGTAGCTGAACGTTTCGCCGATCACGAAATCGACGCCGGCATCGACTGCCCAGCCGACCTGCTCCTCGAACATCGCGCGCACGGCCTTGTGCGAAGCGGGATCCGCAGGATCGTAGACGTTCGTATTGCAGATGTCGCCGGCGAAGAGCGCGCCGCTCTCGTGCGCGACGGCTTTGGCGAGATCGAGCGCGCGGCGGTTGATCGGCTCGAGATCCTGCTCGCGTCCGATGATGCGCAGCTTCTCACGGTGGGCGTAATAGGTGAGCGCTTCAACGACGTCCGAGCCCGCATGAACGAAGTCGCGATGGAGCTGCGTCACTGCCTCGGGATGCTCAAGCACGACTTCCGGTACGAATGCGCCGGCCTGCAGGTAACCGCGCCGCTCGAGCTCGAAGACATAGCCTTCGGCGCAGATGACCGGTCCAGCGCCGAGTCGTTGCATAAGCGTGGCATGCGGCTTCGGTGCGGTCATGGCGAAATCCCGTCGTGGAGTTAATCGAACCCAATATCGCACCTTCCAACGAATGCGACGCGTCGGCATGCGACACAATTTGTCGCGGTCGCGACATCGCAAACGCTGCATTCCCTCCTAACTCCAGGAGGCGCATTTCCGTGCCGTGCTGTCCGACGGGGGCCAGCCGATGTCGCATCTGGAACATTTCCCGCCGACGGGACCGTTTATCCTTCACTCGCACGAATGGAGACGCTCAAGTTCATC
Organism: Betaproteobacteria bacterium; assembly: GCA_005881895.1. Classification (GTDB taxonomy): domain Bacteria; phylum Pseudomonadota; class Gammaproteobacteria; order Burkholderiales; family Casimicrobiaceae; genus VBCG01. The sequence goes on along the minus strand of VBCG01000116.1, from coordinate 57,256 downwards.
CTGGACAACCTGCCGGCCATCGGCCAGCGGACGATTGAGCACATCTCGATCGTCGGCGTCGCCGTGAGCCTTGCGGTCATTACCGGCGTGCCGATCGGGATCGCAATCACGCAGAACAAGCGCGCGGCCGACATCGTCCTCTACACCGCCGCGATGATCATGACGATTCCGTCGATTGCATTGTTCGGCGTCATGATTCCGGCGCTCTCGTTGATCGGCCAGGGGATCGGCTACCTGCCGGCGGTGATTGCCGTGCTGCTCTATTCGCAACTGCCGATCATCCGCAACACGTATACGGCGATCAGCAACGTCGATCCGGCGCTGCGCGAAGCCGCGCGCGGCATGGGCATGTCGGCGCTCGAGCGCTTGCGGCAAGTTGAAATTCCGCTGGCGGTTCCCGTGATCATGGCGGGCGTTCGCATCGCTGTCGTGATCAACATCGGCATCACCGCAATCGCGACGTACATCGGCGCAGGCGGGCTGGGCGCTTTCATCAGCCGCGGCATCTCGCAGACCGACCCCCGGCAGCTGATCACGGGCGCGCTCGCCGTCAGCCTGCTGGCGATTGCCGCCGACTATCTGCTGCTCTGGGCGCAACACCAGTTGACGCCGAAAGGCATCCGTCACGCGCGGTTTCGTGTTCGCCGCGTCGTCGAAGGAAAATTGGCGGCATGATCAAGCTCGAGAACTTGACGAAGGCGTTCGAAACGCCGGCGGGCACCGTGGTCGCTGCGGACCGTATTACGATGGAAGTCGCCGACGGTGAGATCTGCGTACTGCTGGGGCCATCCGGCTGCGGCAAGACGACGACGCTCAAGATGATCAACCGGCTGATAGAACCCACGTCGGGCAAGATCTTCATCAACGGCAAGGATACGGACCGATACGATCCCGTCGAACTGCGCCGAACGATCGGCTATGTGATTCAGCAGATCGGTCTCTTCCCCAACATGACAGTGGAAGAGAACATCTGCGTGGTGCCGAAGCTCCTGGGATGGGACCTCGCTAAGGCGCGCACGCGGGCGAGCGAGCTCCTCGCGACGATCAACCTCGATCCCGCGCTCTTTCTCAAGCGCTACCCGAAGGAGCTCTCGGGCGGCCAGCAGCAGCGCGTCGGCGTGGCGCGCGCGCTGGCGGCCGATCCGCCGGTGCTGCTGATGGACGAGCCGTTCGGCGCCATCGATCCGATCAACCGCGAAGTGATCCAGGACGAGTTCCTGAAAATGCATCACCGCTTGCGAAAAACCGTGATGTTCGTGAGCCACGACATCGACGAGGCCGTGAAGATGGCGGATAAAGTCGCGATTTTCCGCGCGGGCAAGCTCGAGCAGTTCGACAGCCCGGACAACATCCTCGCGCACCCGGGCAACAGCTTCATCGCCGATTTCGTCGGCAGCGACCGCACGCTGAAGCGCCTGCGCCTCGTCAGGGTAGGCGATGTGCTGCAAGCGTCGTCGTTGCGCGTTTCCGGTGATGAGCAGGTCGAGCAGACTGTGGCGCTGATGAACGAGCACGGCCAGGAATTCATGGTGATCGTCGATCCCGAAGGTCGTCCGCGCGGCTACGTTGACGTCGACATTGTCCGCGATCGCTCCGGCGCGGTCGGCGAGCATTGCGCACCGCTGCCGGCGACCGTTCGTCTCGACGAAGATTTGCGTGCGGCGGTTTCGACGATGTTCATGCACGACATCCGCTGGCTCGCGTGCGTCGATCGCAACGGCGTGTTCGTCGGCTGCGTCACGCAGCGAGGCATCACGCGGCTCCTCGGCGAAACCTACCGCGCCCCCGACGCCGTGCCGCACTGAATGGCCATCCGCGCGGTCATGTCGGGACGGTGGTCAATGGCGATTGCGCTCATCGTGGCGTTTTCGCTCGGCATCATCGCGCAACGCAACGGCCTGATCGATTCCATCGGCAAGTACCGCGGCGATATCGTCTTCCTCACGCAGCAACACATCAAGCTGGTGGCGATCTCCGGTGGTCTTGCCATCGCCGTGGGCGTACCACTCGGCTTGTGGCTCAGCCGGCCGGGAATGCGCCGCGCCGCCGAGACGATCATGCAGGCGTTGAACCTCGGCAGCACGATTCCGACTCTCGCCGTGCTCGCGCTCGCGATGACCTTTCTCGGTATCGGCGTCGTTCCCGCGATCTTCGGCTTGTGGGCCGCCTCGCTGCTGCCGATCGTACGCAATACCTACGCGGGCATGCTGGGCGTACCGGCGCATTTCATCGAGGCGGCGACAGGGATGGGCATGCGGCCTTTACAGATTCTGTCGGGCGTCGAGCTTCCGAACGCGTTGTTCGTCATGTTTGCCGGGATTCGGACCGCGCTGGCGGTCAACGTCGGTACGGCGCCGCTCGCGTTCCTGATCGGAGGAGGTGGCCTGGGCGAGCTGATCTTTACCGGCATCGACCTCAACGAGCCGAGCATGATGCTCGCAGGCGCGATTCCGACCGCGCTTCTTGCGGTACTCGTCGATTACGCCGTTGGTGCATTGGCGTATTGGGTCGTTCCACGGGGTGTCAATCCGCTACGATGAGAGAACTTCGATCTCTGACGTGTAACGTAGTGGCAGAACGTAATCATAGGAGGCGGAAAAAATGAAGATGACTCGGATTCTCGCGTTCGTCGCGGGGGCGTTGCTCGTGAACGTCACATCGCCTGTAACGGCGCAGAACATCGTCGTCGGCGGCAAGAACTTCACCGAACAGCAGATCATGTCGCAGATGACCGCGCAGCTCCTGCAGGCGAAGGGCTTCAAGGTCGACGTCAAGGCCGGCATGGGCAGCGCGGTGCTGCGGCAAGCGCAGGAAAACGGCCAGATCGACGTTTACTGGGAATACACCGGCACGTCGCTCATCACGTACAACAAGATCAACGACCGGATGTCGGCCGCGGACACGTATGCGAAAGTGAAAGATCTCGATGCCGCCAAAGGCCTCGTGTGGCTCAACCCCTCGAAGGCGAATAACACCTACTCGCTGGCGATGAACCAGGACGACGCGAAGAAACAGGGGATCGTCAGCATCAGTGACCTCGCGGCAAAAGTGAAGGGCGGCGCGAAGCTCACGTTTGCGAGCAACGCGGAGTTCTACGCGCGGCCCGACGGGTTGAAGCCGCTCGAGCAAGCGTACGGCTTCGAGTTTCCGCGCGAGAGCGTGAAGCGCATGGATACCGGGCTCGTTTATCAGGCGCTGAAGGAGAAGCAGGTCGACGTCGGCCTGGTCTTTGCGACGGACGGCCGGATCCCGGCATTCAACTTCGTCGTGCTGAAGGATGACAAGGGCTTCTTTCCCAACTACGCGCTGACACCGGTCGTGCGAAAGCAGGTGCTCGACGCCAATCCGAAGCTCGCGGAATACTTGAACGCGCTGTCGGCCAAACTGGACGACGCGACGATGGCACGGCTCAACGCCAGCGTCGACGTCGACAAGAAAACGGTCGAGGATGTGGCAAAGACATTCCTCAAGGAGCAAGGATTGGTGTGACGTCGCCGGCGCAGAATTTCACCGTCGCGGTCGCGCAGATCGCGTCGGTCCTGGGCGACGTCGCGGCCAATCGCCGTAAACACCTCGACGTCATCGACGCTGCGCGCACCGCGGGCGTCGACGTGCTGGTGTTTCCCGAGCTGTCGCTGACCGGACACGCGGCAGGGCCGGATACGCTGTCGCTCGCGCTTCGCCGCGACAATCCAGTCATTGCCGAGATCGCTCATGCATCGGGTGCGATGTGCACGGTGTTCGGCCTGATCGAGGAAGGATCCGCCGCTCAGTTCTATAACGCTGCGATCGCCGTGCGCGATAGCGCGATTCTGGCCGTGCATCGCAAGATCAACCTGGCGACGTACGGGCGACTCGAGGACGGCAAGCATTTCGCGGCCGGCCGTTGCGTGGACACATTCGATTTGGCAACCGACTGGCGTGCGAGCGTCATGATCTGTGCCGACCTGTGGAACCCCGCGCTTGTGCATCTCGCGGCCATCCAAGGTACGACGGTGGTGCTCGCGCCGATCAGCTCGGCGATCGAAGCAGTCGGTGCGGACTTCGATAATCCAGGCGGCTGGGACATCAATTTGCGCTTCTACGCGCTGACCTACGGTTTGCCCATCGCGATGGCGAATCGCGTTGGCCGGGAAGGCGAGCTCACGTTTTGGGGCGGATCCCGCATTGTCGATCCGTTCGGTCGCACGCTCGCGCAAGCGACGGGCGAGGGCGAAGACCTTGTGCGAGCACGCATCGACTTCGCCGAGGTCCGCCGCGCGCGTTACCTGCTGCCGACCGTCCGCGATGCCAACCTTCCGTTGGTTCAACGTGAGATCGAGCGGATCGCGCGGCGGCAAATAGGGTCAGACTCGACTTTCCGGCGCACTCCACTCGCCCGCTAACGATTTGGAAAGTCGAGTCTGACCCTACGCGATTTCATTCTCGATGCCGAAGACCGCGCCTTCCGCGAGGAAGTCGGTGCGTTCCTTGCACGCGAGCTCGCGCCACGCGCGGCGGACATCGAGGACCGCGACGACTGGAGCGCGATCCAGTCCGTCGTGGCGGCACTGGGCAGCGCCGGCTACCTGCGCCTCATGTTTCGCGATCTCTATCGTGGGCCGCTCACCAAACCGGGCCTCACTCATGCGACGATCTTGTCCGAAGAAGCGAGCGCGATCAATTACGCTTTCGAGACGACGATTGCAACCGCGCTCTCGTGCGCATATCCGTTGCACCGGCACGCAACCGCTCCCGTGCGCGACTGCTATCTTGCGGACATCGTCGACGGACGCGCGGTGGGCGCGATATGTGTTACCGAGCCCGACGCCGGATCAGACACGTCGCGGCTCGCGACGCGGATCCCTGAGCGGCAACAAGCGCTACATCTCGAATGCGGGCGTTGCCGACGTCTACATCGTCTACGGCGTTACCGATCCGGCGTTGCCGGCGGGCAAAGGTTTAAGCGCCGTCGTCGTTCCGAGCGGCACGGCGGGATTGTCGTTTCCGCGCCGCTACACGTTCATGGGACGCCGCGGTTGCGTCGTCGGCGAAGTCGCGTTCGAGAATTGCCGGGTGCCGGCGGACCATCTGCTCGGCACAACGAACGGTGGCATGCGCGTGATGGCGGAGATGTTCAACTTCGAACGGATCATTCTCGGTGGATCGGCGCTCGGCGTCGCGCGAAGTGCGTTCGATATCGCCACGGCGCATGCGCAGCGTCGCGAGGCATTCGGCGAGAAGCTCGGTTGCAAGGAGTTGGTCTGGAGTGACATTGCGGAGATGAGCTGGCGGATCGACGCCGCAGAGCTCCTCACTTATCGAGCTGCGAAGCTCTACGATGCCGGCACGGCGCCGCGCGAGCTGATGAAGCCCGCGGCGATGGCGAAGCTCGTCGCCAGCGAAACCGCTACGTTCTGCGCCGACCGGACCGTGCAGATTCTCGGCGGCGACGGGCTTACCAAGGAATACGGACGGGCCGAGCAGCGCTGCCGATCGTCGGCGGGACGTCGGAGATGGTGCGTTATTTGATCGCGTCGGCGGATCTGCCGGCGATCAAGCCGGGACTCTGAGTTTCTGAGAGCCTCCGCGCCATGGACATCGCGTCGATTTTCATCCAAGCGGCGGAACGCTATCCGGACCATACCGCGCTCATTTTCGAAAACCGCCGCTGGACATACCGCGAGTGGTACGCGCGCGTGTGCCGCTTCGCGCAAGGGCTGGCAGATCTCGGCGTGAGGCCAAGTGATCGCGTCGCGTTCTACGTGACCACGTCGGAAAATTCGGTCACGACGTACTTCGCTTGCCAGATCCTTGGCGCGGTCGCCGTGCCACTCAACTTCCGCCTCGCTGCCGGCGAAGCCGAAGTTGTGCTCAAGGATTCGGGTGCCCGCGTGCTCGTCTATGGACGATACTTGACGCCGAACGTGCTTGAAGTACAAAAGCGCGTTCGCAGCGTCCACGACTTTATCTCGTGCGCGTACGACCCGGCGAATGTGCCGCCGGGTCATCATCACTTCGACACGATTGCGGAACAGACGCGCGACGACAATGTTGCACGGCCGGTTCCGTCATCGAGCCACCTTTCGGCACTGGTTTACACGTCTGGCACGACAGGCCGGCCCAAAGGGGTGATGCACAACCATATCAACGACGTCGCGATCGCAATGAACTGCGTGATGGAGTATGGCTTGCGCCACACCGACATCGCGCTGCACATCGCACCGCTGTACCACGTGGGGGGCATGCAGGCGTTCTTCATCCCACATATGATGGTAGGCGGTACGAGCGTCGTGCTCGGATACTACGACGCGGTCAAGACGCTCGAAACGATTCAGGCCGAGCGCATCACGACGCTGTTCGCCGTGCCGACGCAGATCCAGGAGATGCTGCACCATCCGCGATTTGCCGAGTACGACGTCTCGAGCCTCCGGATGATCACGACCGGCGGCGCGGCAATCGCCGCCGCGACGATGGAGCGCGTCATCAAGGAGTTCTGTCCGAGCATCTTCAACGGTTACGGCATGACCGAGGCGAGTCTCGCGCTGTTGCTGCATCCCGAGGACGCGCTGTCGCATCTAGGCTCGTGCGGCAAGCCGACGTTGATCACGGCCTGCCGCGTCATCGCGCATCGGCCGCAAGACGACGCGAGGCCCGACGAGACTGTCGCGCACAACGAAATCGGGCAGCTGATCGTCCGCGGTCCGCAGGTGATGTGGGGATATTGGAACGATCCGGTCGAGACGGCGAAAAAACTGCGCGACGGCTGGCTCTACACGGGCGATCTCGTCAGCAAAGATGATGCGGGCTTTTTCTATTTTCGCGGACGCGTCGATGACATGATCGTCTCCGGTGGCGAGAACATCTATCCGCGCGAGGTCGAGGAAGTGCTCTACCGCTGTCCGGGATTGAAAGAGGCGGCGGTGGTCGGGCTGCCCGACGAAAAGTGGGGCAGTGTGGTCACGGCGTTCGTCGTTCGGGACACACCCGGCCTCGATGCGGCGGCGATCGACGCGTTCTGCCGGTCGAGTCGCGATCTCGCGTCGTACAAGCGGCCACGCAGGATCATCTTTGTCGACAGTCTGCCAACCAACCCAAGTGGCAAGGTGCTGAAGCGCGACCTGATCGCGCGCTACAGCGAAACGGTAATGTCATGAGCGCCGCCGGGCCGCCCGAAGGCGCGAACTGCTTCCCCTCTGGGGGCAGAGGGCAGAGCGTAGCGGCGACAGTCCGCAAGCGTGGGGGTACAACAATGAATATCGCGGTTGCTTCGCCAACAGGGGGCACGACGATCGTGATCGATGTCGCCGCTTTCGTGCGCACGCTGTCTTTCGACGTCCTGCCCGCGGAAGTCGTGGGGCAAGGCAAGCGCTGCGTTCTCGACTTGATCGGCGTCGCCGCGGGCGGTTCACGGATGCCGGCGGCGTCGATCGCCAATACGTACGCCGCAACGCAAATGACGAGCCGCGATGCAGAAGCGCGCCTGCTCTTCGATGGCCGACGCGCGAGCCGCGCCGGCGCTGCGTTCGCCGGCGCATCGACAATCGACGCGCTCGACGCGCACGACGGCCATGTATTGACCAAAGGACACGCAGGTGTCGCGGCGCTGCCGGCGCTGCTCGCGGCAATCGATGGTGGCGCCGAATGCGGCGGGGCGGAGTTTCTCACGTGTCTTGTCCTCGGCTATGAGATCGGCACAAGGGCGGGCATCGCGTTGCATGCAAGCACCGCCGATTATCACTGCTCGGGTGCCTGGAACGCGCTCGCGTGCGCCGCGATCGTTGGACGGCTGCTCCACCTCGACGGTGCGAGATTGCGCGAAGCGCTCGGCATCGCCGAATACATCGGTCCGCGTGGCCAAATCCTTCGCGTTTGCTCGCATCCGACGATGCTGAAGGACGGCTCGAGCTGGGGCGCGCATGCGGGCGTAACGGCCGCGCTCCTCGCACGCGACGGCTTCACGGGTGCGCCTGCACTCACCGTCGAAGATGACGACGTTCGTTCGCTGTGGAGCGACCTCGGCACGCGCTGGCGCATTCGCGAGCAGTACTTCAAGGCCTATCCGGTCTGTCGCTGGGCGCAACCTGCAATCGAAGCCGCCCTCGGAGTGCAACGCGAACACGGTTTCGCCGCCGATGAGATTGCGCACATCAACATCGACACCTTTTCCGAGGCGGTCGCGCTGGGTTCAGGCCGTGTTGTTCCGGAGACGACGGACGATGCGCAATACAGCTTGCCGTATCCGGTCGCGGCGGCGTTGGTGTTCGGGCGGCTTGGCGGCGACGAAATCGTTCAAACGGCTCTCGCAGATCCTCGCGTGCGGCGTTTGCTTGACGTCATGACGCTCACCGAAGATCGTGAATTCTCACGCCGCTTTCCCTCCGCACGCTTTGCATGCGTGGAAATCACGCTAAAGAACGGTCGTACCTTCCGCTCGCAACCTGCGGAAGCCCGGGGCGATCCCGGGAACCCGCTTTCGGACGAAGAACTGCGCGAGAAGTATTTCGCGCTGGCCTCGCCGGTGCTGGGACACGTGCGTGCGGAGCGAATCGAACGAGTCGTCAATGCGTTGCCCGACAACAGTGCGCTTTCGACGTTGCTGGAAGACCTGCTGCACCCGGCCACTTAGCATCCCATCGATCAATCGCAGAACCCAATGTCGAACCTTCCATCGAGCGCGATGTATGTGATCATCGGCGCCGGCATTCACGGCCTATCGACGGGAATGCATCTCGCACAGCGGCTGCGCGCACAAGGCAAGACCATTGGCGCAGGCGGCACACCGATCGTTGTGCTCGACAAGTCGGGCGTCGGCGCAGGCGCGTCGGGCATCGCGTGTGGCGTCGTCCGCAACAACTATTACCAGCCCGCGATGCGCGAGCTGATGGCGCACTCTGTGTCCGTGTGGGAGCGCGATCCGCAAGCGTACAGCTATCACCCGGTCGGCTACATGCAGATCAGTCCTGAAGTGATGCACGCGCAGGTAGGCACGATTTACGAGCAGCAGAAGGCGATCGGCTACGAGTCGGTGTTCATCGAGGGCGAACGCGATTCGCTGGACTACATGAAAGGGCTGCTGAGCGACTGGCAGGCACGCAACATCACGTCGGTGCTCCATGAAAAGCGTGGCGGATATGCGAACAATCTTGCGGCCGTGGAAGGTCTCGCCAAGAAAGCGACCGCTCTCGGCGTCGAGATCATCACCGGCGTCGAAGTCACCGGATTTCGCTCGGCCGGTGGCGGCAGTGCGATCAGTGCCGTCGAGACGAGCGCCGGGACGATTGGCTGCGATCAGGTCGTGGTCGGCGTCGGCCCATGGATCAATTCGATCTGGAACATGCTCGAGCTACCGAAGACGATCAGCGTGAAAGGCCGCGACGGCAGCGTGCATGACGGCGTCCGGATGTGGCACTACATGGCATTGCAGGAGGGCACGCTCGGCGTCGATCCGGACTATCAGAAGATGAACGATGGGTGCATGCCGCCCGTGATCCACGTCGACACCGACGCGCCGCTCTATTCCGATCGTGACGGAAAATTGATCACTGACAAGCTGTGGGGCCTGTACTACAAGCCCGACTTCCATTTCAACGGTGTGCAGGGCGGCGCGATGCCGGCGAATGTCGAGCGCGACGCCGACGCCGTGCGCGTCGATCCGTACGGGCCGAAGTCGCCGGAGTTCGTCGTTACTGACAATTTCGCGGACATGTGGACATCCGCGCTCGCCTTCTGTCAGAAACGTTTCGAAGGGCAGCACGGCGTCTATCGCCACGAACCTTCCGGTGGCATCGGGTGCTTCACGCCGGATAGCTTTCCGGTGTTCGATCGCTTTCGCGACAATGTTTATGTGATCGCCGATTCCAACCACGGGTTCAAGATGATCGGCGTGGGCGAACTCGTCGCCGCCGAGCTTCTCGGCGAGAAGTCGACGTTGCTCGCACCGTTTCGGTTTGCGCGTTATGCCGAAGGAAAACTGCACCCGGTGTCGCATAGCCCGTTTCCGTGGAGCTAATGGACGCGCTTCGCCGAACGCGGATGGATCTAACGGCATTTCTCGCACATCACGGCATCAGGCTGCAGCGCTTCGCCCATCCGCCCGTGATGACCGTCGAGGAATCGGAACGCTTGGTGCCGCGCCTGCCGGGTGCGAAGACGAAGAACTTGTTTCTGCGCGACAAGAAAGGTGCACGACATTTTCTCGTTACGGTTCCGCATGACCTCGCGGTAGATCTCATCGCGCTCGGCGCGCAACTCGGCGTGGGCCGCCTGGGATTCGCTTCGGCCGAGCGCCTTATGACGCATATCGGCATCACGCCGGGATCGGTCAGCCTGCTCGCGCTCGTCAACGATACGGCGCACGCGGTCGAGTTCGTCATCGATCGCCGCTTGTGGGACGCTGACGCCGTTCATGCGCATCCGCTCGTGAATGACGCCACGATGGTCATCCCGCACGCGGAGCTCGAGCGTTTCCTTGCGGCGACCGGCCATTCGGTGCGTATCATCGAGGTGCCGGGCCGCAAATAGCGCAGGTGGGGTCAGACTCGAATTTCCGAGCGTCTAATCCAGAATTCACGCGGGCAAGCGGAAAATCGAGTCTGACCCTATTTGGAAAGGGGGCCGATGATGGGTGTGCAGGGCGAAGGCGAAGCAGATTTCAGCGAGCATCTGATCCGTTACGGCGGGGATGTCTATCCGGAAATTGTCGAGAAGGCGCAGGGGTGCTACGTGTGGGACGCGGCCGGGAAGAAAATTCTGGATTTCACGTCCGGCCAGATGTGCGCGACGGTTGGCCACAATCATCCGAACATCGTCGCGGCGATCAAGAAAAGTTGCGATACCGCCCTCCACCTATTCTCGGGAATGATTCCACGCAGCGTCGTGCAATTGGCCGACGCGCTCGCGCGGATCGTTCCGAAACCGCTCAAAAAATCGTTGTTCGTCAACACCGGCAGCGAAAGCAACGAGGCCGCGATCAAGATGGCGAAGCTGTACACGGGCGGCTTCGAGGTCATGGGCCTCGGCGGCTCGTGGCACGGCGTCACCGGCACGGCCGGCTCCGTGTCGTTCGCGAGCGATCGCAAAGGCTACGGTCCCGGCATGCCGGGGACGTTCATCCTGCCGGAGCCGAACGCCTATCGTTGTCCGATCAAGCACTGTCGCGACAAGTGCGACCGAACGTGCATGAAGGTTGGTTTTGAGCTGTACGACGCGCAATCCACCGGCGCTCGCGCCGCCGTCGTCGCGGAGCCGATCATCAGCGCCGGCGGGATCATCGTTCCTCCGGACGGTTATTTTGACGCGTTGCAGCAGGAAACGCAGAAGCGCGGGATGCTGCTGATCTTCGACGAGGCGCAAACAGCCTTCGGCCGGCTCGGTCATTGGTTTGCCGCGTCGTATCTCAACGTGACGCCGGACATCATGACCGTCTCGAAAACGTTGGGCGGCGGGATACCGCTCGCCGGCGTGATCACCACCGACGCGATCGAAGACACGTGTCATCGACGCGGCTTCAGTTTCTATACGTCGCACGTATCCGATCCGCTGCCGTCGGCCGTGGGTCTCGCCGTTCTGCAGACGATCGAGCAGGAACACCTGCTGACGCGGAGCCGCGAGATGGGAGAGTATCTCGCCGCGGGTCTCAAAGACCTGCAGCAGCGCCACGAGGAGATCGGCGACATTCGGGGTATGGGCCTTCTGCGTGGGATCGAGTTGGTCAAGGACCGCGAGACGCGCGAGCCGCATCACGAACTGGGCGCGCTTACCACCGAACGATGTTTGCAGCTCGGCCTCAGCATGAACATCCGCCGGCGTCCCGAGCGCGGCTCGGTGTGGCGCATCGCGCCGCCGCTGACGGTGAAGCGCGAAGACATCGACCTCGCGATGACGATATTCGATCAGGCGTTGACGGAAATGAAATCAACGATTGCAGGACGGCCGCGATCGGGCACAATTGCGCCGGACCTGGAAACCGGGAGCCGGTCTAGGGCATCGATCCCTTAGTGAATGGAGGAGGAGAACATGCGTAACAAGTGGCTTACGATCGTCGCATCCGCCGTGCTGCTCGGCGTGTTCGGCGTCCGCATTGCGAACGCGGACGTGTTGGAGGACGTGAAGAAGAAGGGTGTGCTCACGGTGGGGTCAAAGGCCGATTACCGGCCGTTCGGATATCTCGATCCATCCGGCAAGATCATCGGCTTCGAGCCCGATCTTGCGGCCGATGTGGCGAAGCGCCTTGGTGTGAAGCTCGAGCTGTTGCCGGTTGTGGCATCGAATCGGATCCAGTTCCTGCAGCAAGGCAAGATCGATCTGATGATCGCGACGATGAGCGACACGCCCGAGCGGCGCAAGACGGTCGACATCATCGATCCCGACTATTACGCGTCGGGTACGAACGTCATGGCGAAGAAATCCGAGAATCTCAAAAGCTGGGATCAGCTCAAGGGCAAGAAGGTCTGCCTGATCCAGGGCGCGTTTTACAACAAGGAGTTGCAGGAGAAGTACGGCGTTGACGGCGTCGCCTTCCCGGGAACCGCCGAAGCCTATTCGGCGCTCCGTAACGGCAACTGCGTTGCGTTCGCCTATGACGACACGGCGATCGTGGGCGAATTGCAGAAGCCGGAATGGAGCGACTACGACATGCCGCTCGATTCGATTCTCCCGCAGCCGTGGGGTCTTGCGGTGAAGACCGGCGAAAAAGCGTTCGCGGATTTCATGTCGAAGACGATCGCCGACTGGCATAAGACCGGTTTCATCCAGGAGCTGGAAAAGAAGTACGGCATCAAGCCGACGAAGTTCGCCCAGGAAATGCACGACAAATACGCCAAATAGTCGTGTAGCGATGCAGCTCGTCTGGGATTGGTTCCGGTGGCTGAACGAAAGCACCGGGATCAATCTCACGATCTTCTACGATCAGTTCGATCGGAGCCGCTTCGCGAGCGGCTTCCTGATGACGGTCAAGCTCTCGGTCATCTGCATCGTGTCGAGCGTCGTGATCGGCGTGGTGGGCGCGTGGATACAAGGCTCGCGCCTGCGCGTCGCACGCACGATCGTCCACTGGTACATCCAGGCCTTTCGCAACACGCCGCCGCTCGTTCAGCTTTACTTCTTTTACTTTGGTCTAGGGAGTCTGCTGAAGGCGGCTGGTGGCGGACCGCTCATCACCAACGTGACTTGGGCGATCGTATCGCTGTCATTCTTTGCCGGCGCATTCAACGTCGAGATCTTTCGCTCGGGCATCGAAGCGGTTCCGCGGACGACGCTCGAGGCGGCTGAATCGCTCGGCTTCAGTCGCGCGCAGGCGTATCTGCGGATCGTGCTTCCGCTTGCATTTCGCATCAGCCTGCCGGCGCTCAATAACAATCTGGTGAATCTAGTCAAGACGACGACGCTGGCGTACGCCATCGCGGTGCCGGAGATGCTTTATGTGTCGAGCCAGATCTGGTCGGATGAGCTCAACGTGCCGGTGATGATGAACGTCTTGTTGATTTGTTACTTCGTGCTGGTCGGCATCCTGGTATACCTGATGCATCGGTGGGAGCGGGCGATTCGCGTTCCCGGCTTCGGAATATGAACGACTCCCACGTTGCGCAAACGAGCGGCGTTCTGCCGGTGCTTCTTCCACTCGCGGAAAGAATGACTCGCGCTGCGTTGCGCGAGCGCGCGATGGGCTCGCCAACGTTGCGACTCGATTCATCGCACGGCGTCGCGCTCGTAGTCGCGTTTCTCTGCGGCTGTGGCATCACGCAAGCGCAGTCCCAAGCAGCCGATCCTTCGATCTTCACGACGCTCTGGAAGTGGACGCCGCTGCTCGCACGCGGCTTCGTGTTCAATCTCGCGATCAGCTTCATGGCGATGGCGATCGGCACGATTGCCGGCCTTTTCCTTGGCTTCGCGCAGATCTCGCTGCTGCCGCCGGTGAAGAAGGGCGCTTTTTTCGCGACGCATTTCTTCCGCAATGCACCGTGGCTGGTGCTGCTCTTTTATTGCATGTTCCTGTTGCCGTTTCAGGTGACGGTCCTCGGCGTGACGATACCGATTCCGGATTGGACGAAGGCGACGCTGGGTCTCGCGCTGCCCGTGATGGCCAATGTGTCGGAGATTGTTCGCGGCGCGATCCAGTCGATCCCGACGACGCAATGGGAAGCGGCCGCGTCGCTCGCCTTCAACCGCCGGCAGGCGTTGTGGATGATCATCTTCCCCCAATGCATCAAGCGCATGCTGCCGCCATGGATGAATCTGTACGCGATTCTTACGATGGCAACGGTTCTTGCGTCAATCGTCGGCGTGAATGAAATGATGACGCTCACGCAGCGCGCGTTGTCCGCTGAGAGCCGTCCCGGCCTGCTGCTTGCGTTCTACAGTTATGTGCTGCTGTGGTTCTTCCTGTACTGCTATCCGATCGCGCGCTGGACCGTGCGTCTGGAAGCGCGCTACGCCGTCAACCAGTGACCGTCATGCCGGAAGCCAACTCCGAACCGATTGTCGCGCTGCGCGATGTGCATCAGTCGTTTGGCGACGTCGAAGTGCTGAAGGGCGTGTCGTTCGGCGTTGCGAAGGGCGGTGTCGTTTGCATCATCGGCCCTTCCGGTTCGGGCAAGTCGACGCTCTTACGTTGCATCAACGGCCTCGTGCCGATCAAGAGCGGCAGCATCCGCGTTGCGGATTTCGAGGTCCACAATCTACACACGGACCAGGAAAAGATCGCGCTGCGCAAGGAAGTGTCGATGGTGTTCCAGCAATACAACCTTTTCCCCCACAAGACCGCGCTCGAGAACGTGATGATGGCGCCGATTTACGTGCTCAAGGAGGATCCGAAAGAGGTTCGCGAACGTGCCATTGCCTTGCTGACTAAAGTAGGGCTTGCTGCCAAGCAGGACGCGTATCCGGGCGAGCTATCCGGCGGCCAGCAGCAGCGCGTGGCGATCGCCCGCTCGCTTGCGATGCGGCCCGAGGTGATGCTGTTCGACGAAGTGACCGCGGCGCTCGATCCCGAAACGGTCAAGGAAGTGTTGAACACGATCCGCGAGCTTGCGCGCGAGGGCATGACGTGCATCCTGGTGACACATGAGATGCGCTTCGCGCGAGAGCTCGCCGACGAGGTGCTGTTTACCGACGGCGGAACGATCGTCGAATCAGGACGTCCGGCGGAGCTCTTCGACCATCCAAGAAAAGATCGAACGCGGGCATTTCTGTCGCAGATCTTGTAGGGTCAGACTCCGTAGTCCGCTTGGATAGCGCTTTGCAAGATCCGACAAAATGGAGTCTGACCCTATGAAGCGCTATTCGATTTTTTCTCTCGTCGGCAACGCACTCAGCGGCCACCAGAACTGGCCGCTCGCATGGCGGAACCCTTCGCCGAAGAAGCAATACGACGTCGTAATCATCGGCGGCGGCGGTCACGGGCTTGCCACCGCATATTACTTGGCGAAGGAGCATGGCCTCCGCAATGTGGCCGTGCTCGAAAAAGGTTGGCTCGGTGGCGGCAACACCGGCCGCAACACGACGATCGTTCGCTCCAATTACCATCTCGATCCCAACGCGCATTTCTACGATCTCTCGCTCAAGCTGTGGGAGCGGCTGTCGCAGGCGCTCAACTTCAACGTGATGTACAGCGCACGGGGCGTGCTCAACCTCGTCCATACGCCGGCGGAAATCGATGCGGCGATGCGGCGCGGCAATGCGATGCGTTTGAACGGGATCGACGCACAATTCCTGTCACGCGAAGAGATCGCAACGCGCATTCCGAATCTCGATTGCTCGCCGAATGCACGTTTCCCGATCGTCGGCGGCCTGCTGCAGCCGCGCGGCGGCACGGTGCGTCACGACGCGGTCGCCTGGGGCTATGCACGCGCGGCCGACTCGCTCGGCGTCGATATCATCCAACGCTGCGAAGTCACCGGCATTCGCATCGAGCGCAAAGCGGTGAGTGGCGTGCAGACGACGCTCGGCGATATCGGTACGTCAAAGATTGGCATCGCTGTCGCGGGGCATTCCAGTCAAGTTGCTGCAATGGCCGGCGTCAAATTACCGATCGAGTCGCATGTGCTGCAGGCGATGGTCTCCGAACCGGTGAAACCGGTGCTGGATACAGTCGTGACATCGGGCGCCGTGCATTTCTACATCAGCCAGTCCGACAAGGGCGAACTGGTCATGGGCGGCGACCTCGATTTCTACAACTCGTATGCGCAGCGCGGCAATCTGCCGATGATCGAAAACGTGGTGAGCGGGTGCCTGGCGTTGTTTCCGAGCTTCGGGCGGCTGCGCCTGATGCGCACGTGGGGCGGCATCATGGACATGACGATGGACGGCAGCCCGATCATCGGCAAATTGCCGGTGTCGGGGCTCTACATGACAGGTGGCTGGTGCTACGGCGGCTTCAAGGCGACGCCGGCATCCGGATATGTGCATGCATGGACGATCGCGCGCGACGAGCCGCATCCGCTCAACGCCGCGTTCACGCTCGAGCGTTTTGGCGAGGGTCGCACGATCGACGAAAAGGGCGCAGGCCCCTATCCGTGGGCGCATTGATGCGGGTGGACTGCCCATGATGTTGATTCCTTGCCCCTACTGCGGGCCGCGCAACCAGATCGAATTCACTTACGGCGGCGATGCGACGCTGCGACGTCCCGCGCCTGACGCACCCGAGTCCGCCTGGGTCGACTACGTCTATCTACGCGACAATCCGTGCGGGCCGCATGACGAGCTGTGGTATCACGGCGCCGGTTGCCGGAGCTGGTTCAAAGTCAGGCGCGATACACGCACGCACCAGATTCTGGAAAGCGCGACGATCGATCCGCCGCAGCCTGCCGACCCATGACGCAATCGTGGCGCCTGCCGGAAGGAGGCGCGATCGATCGTTCACGCCCGCTCGCGTTCGACTACGACGGGACGCGCTACGAAGGCTACGCCGGCGACACGCTCGCTTCCGCGCTGCTGGCCAATGGTGTGCACCTGGTGGCGCGCAGCTTCAAGTATCACAGGCCACGCGGTATTCACAGCGCCGGCGCTGAAGAACCCAACGCGTTGGTGCAACTCGCACGCGCAGCGCGCACCGAGCCCAACACGCGCGCAACGGTGCAGGAGCTATACGACGGTATCGTAGCGGGCAGCCAGAACTGCTGGCCTTCCGTTCGTTTCGACGCCGGCGCAATCGCCGATGCGATGTCGCCGATACTGCCTGCGGGTTTTTACTACAAGACCTTCATGTGGCCGCCGACACCCAAGTGGTGGCTCAAGTACGAGCGCGCGATTCGTCGTGCGGCCGGGATGGGGCGTGCGCCCGGCGTTCCCGACCCCGACCATTACGAGCATCAATACGCGCATTGCGACGTGCTGGTGATCGGCGGCGGTCCTGCCGGCTTGGCCGCGGCTCGCGCGGCTGCCAATGCCGGCGCGCGCGTCATCGTGTGTCAGCAATCACCGCATTTTGGCGGACATCTCTTCGGTATCGATGTTGGATCGATCGACGACCGGCCGGCCGCTGATTGGGTCGATGGGACGATCGCCGAGCTCACGGAGCGTGCGGACGTCACGCTGCTTTCGCGCACGACGGCGTTCGGCTACTACGACGACAATCTGGTAGGTGCGATCGAACGGCTCACCGATCATTTGCCGTCGCCGCCCGCGCACCTCCCGCGCCAGCGGATGTGGATGATTCGCGCCAAGGCCGTCGTGCTGGCAAGCGGCGCGATCGAGCGCGGCATCGCGTACGCAAACAACGATCTGCCCGGCACGTTGCTCGCCGGCGCGGCGCTCACATATGTCAAACGCTACGGCGTGCGGCTTGGAACGCAGGCGGTCGTCTTTGCGAACAACGATGGCGCTTACGGAGCGGCGCTGGGGTTGCACGAGGCCGGCGTTAGGATTTCCGCGATCGTCGATGTGCGGCAGGAGTCGCAACTCGGCGGCGCACTGCCTGCACGAGCGCGCGCAACCGGTCTTGTGCTGCTACCGGCGTCCGTCATTGCACGCGCACGCGGTCGATTGCGCGTGTCAAGCGTCGACGTCGTACCGCGCGCCGGCGGGGCCGCGAAATCATTCGACTGCGACGTCACCGCGGTGTCGGGCGGCTACAGTCCCGCCGTGCATCTCTTCTCGCAGGCGCGCGGGTCGCTCAAGTATGACCCGATGACGGCAAGCTTTTTCCCGGACGCATCGCCGTGGCCGATCATTCCTGCGGGCGCGGTGAATGGACACTTTTCGCTGGCGGAAGCCATCGCGGACGGAGAAGCGGCAGGCGCTGCCGCCGTCGAGCGTGCGGGTCTCCACATTACCGGATCGACGCCCGCGCCGCCGACACGCCGCGCGAATCCCGTGGCAGTAGAGCCATTCTGGGCCGTTGCGTCACATCACCGACGTGCAAAGTCCTTTGTCGATCTCCAGAACGATGTGACGGTTGCCGACATTGCATTGGCGACGCGCGAGGGATATCAGGCTGCCGAGCACCTGAAGCGCTACACAACGCTTGGCATGGGCACCGACCAGGGCAAGACGAGCAATGTCATCGGGCTCGCGCTCTTGGGCGAACAGCTTGGGTTATCAATTCCTGAAGTCGGCACGACGACGTTCCGCCCGCCTTACACGCCGGTAACCCTCGGCGCATTCCCGGGACACGCGCAGGGTCCGCACGTCGAACCCACGCGGTACACGGGGATGCACGCTTGGCATGAAGAGCACGGTGCGCGCTTGGTCAATGCGGGTTTGTGGAAGCGGCCCCACTCGTATCCGCGGCCCGGCGAATCCGAGGACGCCGCGGCCAATCGCGAGGCGCACAATGTCCGCGAAAACGTCGGCATCGTGGACGTTTCCACGCTCGGCAAGATCGAGCTGCAGGGACGCGACGTTCCTGCGCTGCTCGATCGCATCTACATCAATCGCTGGGACACGCTGCAGATCGGCCGCTGCCGCTACGGCGTGATGTTGCGCGAGGATGGCATCGTGCGCGACGACGGGACGACATCGCGTCTCGACGCGACGCATTACTTGATGACGACCACAACGGCGAATGCGGTTTCGATCATGCAGCACATCGATCGGCTGCTGCAGATCGACTGGCCGGAGCTCGACGTCTACGCGACATCGGTCACCGAGCAGTGGGCGGCCGCCGCGCTCTCCGGACCAAAGGCGCGAAAGGTGCTCGCGCAGCTGGTCGACATCGATGTTTCCAACGAAGCGTTTCCGTTTCTTGCCGTGGCTGCATGCCGCGCGCGCATAGCGAACGGAGACATCTCCGCGCGCGTCTTCCGCATCAGCTACTCGGGCGAGCTCGCTTACGAAATCCACGTACCTTCGAGTCAAGGTCGCGTGGTGTGGGAGGCCGTGCTCGATGCCGGTCAGGCATTCGGCATCATGCCCTACGGCACCG
The DNA here is from genome assembly GCA_005881895.1 of Betaproteobacteria bacterium. Taxonomy (GTDB): domain Bacteria; phylum Pseudomonadota; class Gammaproteobacteria; order Burkholderiales; family Casimicrobiaceae; genus VBCG01. Next base: position 37,914 of record VBCG01000116.1, on the reverse strand, counting down.
AGGCGATGAACACGTTGCGCGTCGAAAAAGGTCACGTGGTGATCGGCTCCGAGATCGACGGCCGCACGACCGCCGCGGATATCGGCATGGAGAAGCTCGTCAATCCGACTAAGTGGTGCATCGGCAAGCCGCTGTTAACGCGTCCGGCGTTGAACGCGCCCGACCGCTGGCAATTGGTTGGGCTCACCGCGCAGCGCGGCGCACCGATGCCGCGAGGCGCAAAGCTTGTCGCGGATCCTGATCGCGCAACGCCCAACCCGACGCTGGGGCACGTCACGTCGTGGTGCTTCAGTCCGAACCTTGATGCGTGGATCGCGCTTGCGCTCCTATCCGGTGGCCGTTCGCGTTACGGCGAAACGTTGTGGGCCGTCTCACCGCTTGCCGACGCAAAAGTCCGAGTCAAGGTCGGCCCGTCATGCTTCATCGATCCCAGCGGAGAGCGGCTTCGTGGCTGACCATGGCGTCACGCTGGGCGAGGTTTTGTTCGCGCTCGCATGGAACGTTCGCGGCAATCCGGCGCAATCGTCGTTCGTCTCCGCAGCAGAGCGTTTGCTCGGATTGCCATTGCCGCTGGAACCGAACACCAGTACGCGTAGCGCCGGCAAAACAGTGCTATGGCTCGGGCCGAGGTCGTGGCTTCTGGTGGCGGGACCGGCGTTGCGGCGCAACGAGTTCGACGTTACGCGCACGGCATTGAATACGGCGGGTGGCGCATTGTTCGATGTCTCGTCAAGTTACGTCGGCTGGATGATGGCGGGAGCGCGTGCGGCGCGAGCGCTGAACCGAAGTTGTCCGCTCGACTTGCATCCGAGTGCGTTTCCGGCGGGACGTTGCGCGCAAAGCGTGCTGGGCCACATTAACGCGTTGCTCTACAAGGTGGATGAGCGGCCGGCCTTCATCGTGATGGTGGCGCGCAGCTTGGCGGTCGATGCGTGGGGTGATCTGTGCGCATCGGCCGGCACCGAAGGATACAGGGTCGTGCCGCCTTCGGCGTTCGACGCGGCTGCGCGCTCGATCGATTGACCGCACACGAAGGGGAGCTCACGCGGTGTTCAATCACAAACTGACGCGGCCTGGCGCCATCGCTTGTGTACTGTCCGTGATCGCAACGTTGTCCGCCAACGCCGGGCAGCCGCTCGCGACCGACAACGTCGCCCTCGTTGACGCCAAGGCGTGCCAGCTGGAAGCCTGGGTCCAGTCCTTTCACGGCGGCCGCGAAGTCTGGGCGTTGCCCGCGTGCAATCCCCTTGGCGCGCTCGAGATCACCGCGGGCGGCGCGCGGACAATGGCGGATGATGGTGATCGGTCGAGCCTTCTCCAACTGCAGGCGAAGACAGTGTTGATTCCGCCCGGCGACCGTGCATGGTCCGTCGGCGCTTCCGCCGGAGCGCAACGCGACACCGGTGCGCCGCACGGCCGTGTGGCGTTTCAGACCTACTACGGAAAAGCACTCGCGTCATTCAATCCGTCGAACAACGTCGAAGTCGACGTCAATCTCGGACTCGCGAACACGTATGGTGTCGGGACTTACGCGCTAGCGGGCGCGGCGCTCCAATACGCGTTGTTCGACCGTCTCCAATTGTTAAGCGAAATTTTTCGCGATGAGCCGGGGCGGTCCAAGTTCCAGCTGGGTGCGCGCTACGTGGCCATTCGCAATCGACTCGAAGTCTACTTGAGCTATGGCAATCGCATCGGCGGCGAATCGACGGCGTGGTGGACCATCGCGGGCATACGCGTGCAGTGGACGCCATAGGATCGACGTTCTCGCGCCGCCGCGTGATTTGCGCGCGCTGGAGTGCTAACCTGCCGCGGGGGCATCTTCGAACAACCGGGTGAGAGGAGGGTGGAAATGACTCACGAAGCTGGTGTTCCGAACGCGGTCGCGTCGACATCGCGACGCAATGCGATTCGCACCGTGGGCGTTGCGTTGGGCGCCGCGATATTGGCCCCGCGACTTGCCGCCGCACAGAGTCCAGCGAGCGTGCCCGTTGGGCCGCCGAGCACGATCACGCAGCCGCCGCGCGACTTCAGCCCGCGCGGCGCGCCGACGACGTATTTCACCGATCCCGACGTTCTCACGATCGAGCCCGCTTTCGACGGTATGCGCCAACCGAACGCGCCGATTCAGCGTTTGTGGACCGGCGCTTTGTGGTCGGAAGGTCCGGCGTGGAACGCCGAAGGCAAGTATCTCGTCTGGAGCGACATTCCAAACAACCGCCAGCTTCGCTGGATCGAGGACGACGGCCGCGTCACCGTTTTTCGCGCACCATCGAACAACAGCAACGGCAACACATTCGATTTTCAGGGACGCCAGCTCTCCTGCGAGCACCTGACGCGTCGCGTCGTGCGCTATGAGCTCGATGGCTCGGTGACCATCATCGCGTCGCAGTTCGATGGCAAACGTCTCAATTCGCCGAACGATGTCGTGCCCCACCCGGATGGCAGCTACTGGTTCACCGACCCGCCGTATGGGGCACAGCTCTACGAGGGAACAGTGGACGCCGCTGGCGGACCCGCGAACCGTCCCGGTCGAATCAATTCGAGGCTCGGGCAGCCGCCCGAGATCGGCAGCTATAAGCGCGAGCTGCCGACGAGCGTGTACCGTGTCGACAAGAGCGGCAAGGTCGATTTGGTCGTGCGTGAGGATCAAGTCCCCGATCCGAACGGACTGTGTTTCTCGCCGGACTACAAGAAGCTTTATGTCGTCAGCACCGGTCAAGGACCCGGCGACACGCACAGCGGCGGCAAAGACGACATGTATGTCTTCGACGTCGGTGCCGACAACAAGCTTTCGAACGGCAAGCTCTTCAACAATTTCATGATCGACGGCGTCAAGTGCGGACCCGACGGCGTGCGGGCCGACGTCGATGGCAATCTGTGGTGCTCGAGCAATGCGGGTCGCAGCGTCGGTTACAGCGGCGTGACGGTGTGGACGCCGCAAGGCCAACTCATCGGGCGCATCCGGCTGCCGGAAATTTGCGGCAACGTTTGCTTCGGCGGCCCCAAACGCAACCGTTTGTTCATGGCGGCGAGCCAATCGCTCTACGCGGTCTACACGGCGACGCAGGGGGCCGCACCGGGCTGACGCGTCGACGCAAGCGTGCCGCGCGCCTGTCGGTGCGGCGCCGACAGGCGTCCGATGTGATGGACGTTGCAAAGATTGCCGACCACAGCGTTGCATCACGAACAATGATGCCGCATTGGAACCACGGCGACGGAGCGTGGATCGAACTTTGATTCACGCAACGGAGGGTTCCATGAAACAGGCAACTTCTCGAATCCTGTTTGCACTCGCCGTCGCCGCAATCCCGTTATCCGCGAGCGCGGACAATGCTTTTACGATGCGCGACGTCGAGGTCTATACCGGCCCGGGCAGCGAATATCCGCCGGTCGCTACATTGCCGCCGAACACCGCTGTTGAGATTGCGGGATGTTTGAGTGACTGGAGCTGGTGCGATATCAATTTTGCCGATTCCCGCGGTTGGGTGTACGCGGCCGATCTCGGCTATCCGTACCAGAACAATCGCGTGGTAATCATCGAATACGGTCCTCGGCTTGGCATTCCGGTCGTCGCGTTCTCTCTGCCGGCCTATTGGGACGCGCATTATCGCGGCCGGCCGTGGTACCGCGAGCGCGACGTTTGGGTAAATCGCGTCCATGCGCAGGTCGATCGCGGCGGCCGACCGCCACAGGGCCGAGCGGCGGTAACGGCACAGCCTTCGCCGGGCGCAGCAGCACCGCCGCCGTCGGGACAAGCGCAGCCGCCACAGCGACCGCAAGCGGCCCAACCGGCACAAGCACCGCCGCAATCGCAGTCTCAAGCGACACAGCCATCGCCGCAGTCTGGAACTCGCTCGCAGCAAGCTGGACAGCCGCCGCAATCGATGCCGGCGCCGCAAGCGGCCCAGTCATTGCAATCGGCGCGTCCGCCTGAAGGACGTCCGCCAGCGGGCAGACCGCCTGAAGGCCGACCACCAGAGGGACGACCGCCCGAATCCGCGGGACGGCCTGAGCCAGCGGGACGACCCGAAGCCGGACCGCCTTCCGAAAGAGGCGGACAACAACAAGGGAAGGGACAACAAGAAGGGAAGGGACAACAAGAAGGGAAGGGACCGCCCGAGGGACGCGGCGCAGGCGGACCTGATCGCGACAAGCAACAGTAACTGCGTCGAAAGTAACGCGGGCCCGATCATCGCCTTCGATCGGGTCGCGCCGGTGACGCGATGGTGACGCGAGATGTCGGCGTAGGAGCAACTATGGCGACGATCGTAGAGCCGCACCCGCACCATAGCATTGGCATGACGGAGACCGCACGGCGCATCTGGGCGATCGTCGGCGGCTCCTCCGGCAATCTCGTCGAGTGGTACGACTTTTACGTCTATTCGTTCACCGCGCTTTATTTCGCGTCGGAATTTTTTCCCGCGGGCGACCAGACGACGCAGCTTCTCAACGCTGCGGGCGTCTTCGGTGCGGGTTTTTTGATGCGACCCATCGGCAGCTGGCTGTTCGGCCGTATTGCCGACAAGCGCGGCCGCCGAACATCGATGATGATCGCGGTGATCCTGATGTGCGCGGGTTCGCTGCTCGTCGCCGTACTGCCGACGTACGCGACCATCGGGCTTGCTGCACCGTTCCTGCTGCTGTTCGCGCGGCTCTTGCAGGGCCTGTCCGTGGGTGGCGAGTACGGCACCAGCGCGACGTACATGAGCGAGGTCGCGCTGCATGGACACCGCGGTTTCTTTGCGTCGTTTCAATATGTGACGTTGATCGGCGGCCAACTGCTCGCAGTGCTCGTGTTGGTCATCATTCAACAATTTCTATCGGATACCGAGCTCAAGGCGTGGGGCTGGCGCATTCCGTTCGCGATCGGCGCCGTGGCGGCGGTGATCGCCTTTTTTCTGCGGCGCTCCCTCGCCGAAACAACATCCGCTTCGGCACGCCGCGAGAAAGAGGCGGGAACCCTGAAGGGTGTCTTTCGCTATCCGCGTTCGTTTTTCACCGTCCTGGGATTCACGGCCGGCGGCTCGCTCGTCTTCTACACCTTCACCACGTACATGCAGAAGTATCTGGTGAACACCGCCGGCATGGACGCCAAGATCGCAAGCCGCGTCATGACGGTCGTGCTGTTCTGCTACATGCTGCTGCAGCCCGTGTTTGGCGCACTGGCAGACAAGATCGGGCGCCGCAATTCGATGCTGTGCTTCGGTGTGTTCACGGTGGTCGCCACAGTGCCGATCTTGAGCGCGCTCGCGCATGTCGCGGACCCATACGCTGCATTCGGCTGGGCGATCCTGGCGTTGGCGGGCGTGAGCTTCTACACGTCGATCAGCGGGCTCGTGAAGGCGGAGCTGTTTCCGATGCACGTGCGCGCGCTCGGCGTCGGGCTCTCGTATGCGCTCGCCAATGCTGCATTCGGCGGCAGCGCGGAATACGTCGCGTTGTGGTTCAAGTCGATCGGCATGGAATCGACGTTCTTCTGGTATGTGACGCTGATGGGCGGCATCGCGTTGATCGCGGCCATTTTGATGCCGGAAACGCGGCGGAACGGACACTTGAGGGAGGACGAAGGTCGTTTGATGGAAGCCTAGAAGGGCACCGGGCTCTACCGTCGTCCCGATGAACGGTAGCATCGCGCGACCATGCCAATGTCATAATACGCGGGTGCCATCGAAGGGGAGTCGCCATGAAACGATTCGTATACGCGATCGCCGCGCTGACGATCAGCGCGCCGGCGCTTGCTTCTGACGTCGGTGTTTCGGTTAGCGTCGGCCAACCCGGTTTCTACGGTCGCGTCGAAATCGGCAGTCTTCCGCCACCGCAGCTCGTCTACGCGCAACCGATCGTCATCCAACCCGGGCCGGCGCATGTATCGTCCCTTCCGATCTATCTGCACGTCCCGCCGGGACATGCAAAGAACTGGTCCAAACACTGCGCCCGATACAACGCGTGCGGCCAACCGGTCTATTTCGTCCAGGAGAGTTGGTACAACAACGTCTATGTTGCGCATCACCGCGGCGGCGCGTATCGAGTCGGCGGTGAGCCGGTTGCATTCGTGGCACCCGGCTACGAGTATCAGCAACGCCCTCATGAGCGGCTATACGAAGTGCCGGTCACGTCGGTGCGCGCAATCGTCGGTGCCCCCGAGCAGCGCTGCTGGGTCGAGCGCCAGCAAGTCGTCGAAGATCGCAGCGATGCGGCCAATGTACCCGGTGCGATTGCCGGCGCAGTGATTGGCGGCGTGCTCGGGCACCAGATCGGCAGCGGGCGCGGCAGGGATGTGGCCACTGCCGGCGGTGCAGTAGCTGGGGCGGCAATCGGCGCCAATATCGGTCGCGGCGGCTCGCAAGTCTACAGCCAGGACGTTCAGCGCTGCGCCACTGTGCAAACGCACACGCGTCCGGAGTATTGGGACGTCACTTATCATTTCCGCGGCATCCTGCATCATATGCAAACGAGCACGCCTCCTGGTCGCAGCGTCATGGTCAACATCAACGGCGAACCGCGCGGATAATTTTCGCTGGATTCGACGAAAGTCACGCGGCCTTGCGAGGCCGCTTTCTTTTTGCGAAGGCGCGTGGGAGGGCATTCAGATTCGCCTACGACGTAGGTAAAAGATGCATGCCGCCTCATCAGGATTTTCTCCACCAAGACGCCTTGACGGCCGGCGCGCGCGGATTCCATAGCAGAAATCGCGCATCGCCACTTGGCACGTCGCCTGCTAGGTTATGACTCGCGACAGCGCATCGAGTAGCTAAGTCGATGCCCAGCGGCGATCAACATGCGCTAGGCATCGATATCCATCGGGCTGTTCAGCATGAGGGCGGGCTCTCCCGGTCGCGGCCTTGCAGCCGCATTTGTCGATTGGCGTGGGCCTGGCATCGCAACGTGTTCGTTTCACGAACGGAGGATTTATGAAACCTTGGAGACTGAGTGCGATCGCATGTGCCACGTCGTTGATTTTCGCCGCTCCATTGTTTGCCGAGACACCGGCAGTATCGACCGAAGCGCCCGCCAAGTCGGCGGCCGCACCGGCGCCTGCTCCGGCAAGCTCGTGCGCCGGACTGATCGGGACGGCGAAGTCGGATTGCGAAAGCGCACAAAATGCATCGAATGCACTTTGCTTCGGTATGTCGGGTACGGTTCGCTCGGACTGCGAGAAGAGCTACTACCCCAACAGCGGGCGCGCCCAGGCAGCGCCTGCCAAGCCCGACAGCGGAGCATCTGGCTCGGATAGCAGCAGCGCGAGCGGGGCCAGCAGTAGCGGTACAAGCGGCGCAAGCGGCAGTACCGGCACGAAGTAGCGGTAGCGGCGATACTGGAAGCAGCAGCGGGTCGTCCGGAAGTCCCAAGTAGTCGATTTCTAGCTGGCACGCGCCAGCTGTTGTCGTCACGTCGATTCGCGCGCGCCCACGGGGCGCGTGCGAAGAGCGGGTAGTCGAGCGTTCTCGCGCAACGATGCGACGCGCTCGCGGGCATGTCCGTCACCGCGGTGGGGCGCAGAGCTTCGCCCGCCGCCGGCGCACCGGTACACTTCGTCGCATCTTCGACAAAGCGACCGTTTGGCCGTGCTGCACAGTCGTCGTGCGGCGCGACAATTCCGATGCCGGAAATCCTTGGATTCCTACTGCTCGCCTGCGGCGCCTGGTTCTTGTGGGACAGTCTCAAGGTGCGCGAGCGCGCCAACGCGGCCATGCGCGCGGCATGCAGAGAAGAAGGACTGCTATTTCTCGACGATACCGTCGCGCTGCAATCGGTGTGGCCGGCGCGCGATGATGACGGGCATCTCACGCTTCGCCGTATCTACGAGTTCGAATATAGCGATACCGGCCACAATCGCTGCAAAGGCAACATTACGATGATTGCCGACGCGGTCGCGGCACTGTACATTGGCCCGCGGCCGACCATCGAGGGCGAGAACCTGCATTGAATGCTAAAGCAGGTCCTCGGTGCACCTGGGATGACAGCACTACAAGTCATTCCGAGGACAACGCTCTATCGTCCGAGGAACCTGCTTCTTACTATTGCTTTATTGCGCTGGGCTCCATGTAGATCAGTTCCCAGATATGCCCATCCAAGTCCTGAAATCCGTGTCCATACATGAAGCCATGGTCTTCCGGCTGCTTGTACGTCGTTCCGCCGGCATCGACCGCCTTGCGAACCATCTCATCGACTTTCGCGCGGCTCTCGCAAGATAAGCAGACGAGTACTTCCGTGCTTTTGGTTGCATCGGCAATTGCTTTGGGCGTGAAAGACTTGAATTTGTCGTGCGTCAACAGCATGACATAGATGTATTCGCTCACGACCATGCAGGCCGCCGTCTCGTCCGTGAATTGGGCGTTGAAGCCGTAGCCAAGTCGTTTGAAGAACGCCATCGACTTGTCGAGACTCTTCACCGGCAGATTGACGAAAATTTTGGTCGCCATTTTTTTCTCCATCGATAAACGTCACGACCTTGCAGGCTGATCGAATTTCGGCTGCATGTCGGGAAACTTTTCCGCCATTTTCTGAACGTCCGCTGGAAAGTCCGCCATTTCGAACACCTGCCGGATTTCGATTGTTTCGTTGTCCGATGCAGGGCAGCGCGACGCCCATTCGATAGCCTCCTGCTTCGACTTCACCTGGATCATCCAGTACCCGCCGAGGACTTCCTTCGCCTCGATGAACGGCCCGTCGGTCACCGTTGGCTTGCCGCCGGTGAATGAGACGCGCGCGCCCACAGAGGGCGGATGAAGGCCGTCCAGCGACAGCAACACGCCCGCTTTCTTGAGCGTCTCGTTGTACTTCATCATCGCTTCGACTGCCTTGGGATCCGGCGTCGTGCCGGGCGCGGCCTTTTCGTATCCCTTGGGGATCATCAGCATCATGAATCTCATCACTTCTTCTCCATCACTTCTTCTCCTGGTCTCAGCGCTCGACATGGACCATCCACCACCCTCCAAAGCGGTCGGCGACCATCCCGAAGCGTGGTGAAAAGAACGTCTTCGCGAGCGGCATCTGCACTTGGCCGCCTTTGCCAAGCACTGAAAACACCCGCTCGGCCTCGGCTTCATCAGGCACGGTGAAGGAAAGCGAAAAACCTTGAAAGGCCGGCTTTCCCAAGCAGCGACCGTCGGACGCCATCACCGTCGTATCGCCGATTACGAAGCTCGCATGCATGATCTTGTTTTCAGCGCCGGGCGGAACCATGCCGGGCGGAGGTGTTTCGGGATTGTCCTTGAAACGCAGCAGCGTCTGCACTTCGGCGCCGAGCGCGCTCCGATAGAACTCGATAGCTTCCTCGGCGCGGCCGTCGAAGAACAGATACGGTTGGACTTGCATCGCATTCTCCTCGTAACAGTTGAAGTGAATATTGAAAAATCGATGTCCTGCGGCTAGTGTTGCTCGAAATGATCGATCGGCCGCACCTCGATCCCCCATCCCACCTGTTCGCCGAGGTGCGCCGCCGGATGTAGTGACGCGACCTCCGCGGCCTCGTCCAAATCACGCGCCTCGATGATGAAGAATGCGCCGATTTGCTCTTTTGTCTCCGCGAAAGGACCATCGGTCACCGAGGCTTTGCCCTGTTTCGGTCGCACACTCTTCGTCGTACGCGTGGGTCCGAGAGAAGCCACGGCAATCAGGTGGCCGCTTTGGTGAAGTCCTTCGTCGTGGGTGCGACAGTTGCGCACGAGCGCGTCGACCTCATCCTTCGGCATCGCATCGAATTTCTTTTCGTCGTAGTAGCCCAAGCATAGAAATTTCATCGTCGTCTCCGTCGCTCCAGGTTTCGTGCTGCCGCGGCTACGTCCTTTCCAGCGCCTCGATCGCGGGCTCACTCGAGCGCGCCGGCGCATAGGGTAGGACGCGAATAAGCATCACACTGAGCATTGCGGCCAGAGCCGCGAAGAGCGCGCCGATGCCGAATGCAATGTGGTAACCACCGTTGCGCGCGATGAGTGCGTCGACGCCCGAAGCAAGCAGATGCTCGGTGCGTGCGCCCGCGAGGCTCGCGAGAATCGCCAGTCCGAGCGCGCCGCCCATCATGAACGAAGTATTGACGACGCCTGATGCAAGACCGGACTCGTTCGGCGCGACGTCGCTCATCGCGGCGAGCAAGACCGGATTGAATGCAACGCCTGCGCCGAGTCCGAGCAGCGTCATGCCCGGCAGCACGTGCAACGCGAAGCTGCCTTCGGCCGGCGCCTGGGCGAAGAGTGCGAGCCCGGCCGCCGCCAACAAAAGGCCCACTGCGAGCGGCACGCGGATGCCGAAGCGCATCACGAGCTTGGCCGAGAGCCCGAGCGAGAACACCGCCATGATCAAGTTCGCCGGCAAGAAGGCAAGACCGACTTGCAGCGCGCTGTAACCAAGCACGAGCTGCATGTAGAGCGCGGAAATGAAAAACCACGCGAACATCGCCGCCGCCCATAGCACGCCCACGACGTTCGCCGTCGCGACATTGCGCAAGCGGAAGAGACCAAGCGGCATGAGCGGCGAGCGGACGCGCGCTTCGATCCCGAGAAAGATGGCGAGCAGCACCGCCGACGCAACAAGCAATCCGATCGACTGTGCGGAAGCCCAGCCGGCCGCGTTGCCGTCGACAATCGCGTAGACGGCAAGCATCAGCGCCGTCGTCACGGTCACCGCGCCTGCGACGTCGAGACGCGCGTTCTGCATCTGGCCGCGAGCATTCGGCAGCAGCGCGACGCACAGCGCGTACACGGCGATACCGATCGGAATGTTGACAAGAAAGATCCAGTGCCAGCTGAGCGCACTCGTCAGAATTCCGCCCAGCAGCACGCCGATGCTTCCTCCGCCCGCGCACACGAAGCCATAAACGCCCATCGCCTTCGCACGATAGGCCGGCTCGGTGAACAGGTTCATGATGAGCGACAGCGCGACCGCGGAGACCACGGCGCCCCCCAGGCCCTGCGCGGCTCTCGCGCCGATCAGCAGCCCCTGCAAATTCGAGAGCCCGCAGACGAGCGACGCGAGCGTGAATAGCGTGAGTCCGAGGAGAAATAGCCGGCGATGCCCATACAGATCGCCGAGCCGGCCGCCGAGCAGCAAAAAGCCGCCAAAGGTCAGCATGTATGCGTTCACGACCCATACGAGCGAGGTTTCCGTGAAGCGCAGATCTTCCTTGATCGACGGCAGTGCGACATTCACGATCGTCGTGTCGAGCACGATCATCAAAACGCCAAAGCACAGGACGATGAATGCCAGCCAGCGCTTACGGCGGTCCATGGTGCTTGTCATGCACTTTGCTCCTGTCGAATGCTCAAACGTGCGCGCTCGCGTGCGTTATGCCCAGGTCACGCGGTTGCATCGCATCGCGATGGTTGCGGCGTAACGCAGCCGCGATCTTGCGGTCGATCGGGTCGTTTAAATCGGCGGTCGACTCCAGCAGCGGTCGCACTTCGACACTGCCAATTCGAGCGGCGGGGAGCCGCGAGGCCAGCTGAATCGCTTCGTTTAAGTCCCTGGCGCTAAGGAGCGTGAATCCACCGAGGTGTTCCTTCGTCTCGGTAAACGGACCGTCGGTCATCGACAGCTGGCCGTTGCGCTTGCGCAGCGTCGTTGCCGAACGGACGGATTGGAGGCCCGCGGAATAGATGTGTCGACCGCTCTTCTCGAGCTCGTCGACCCAGTCGACGAGCTCGGCGACCAGCGTATCCAACTCGCGCTCTGAGAGCGCGTCGAGCTTCCCGTCTTGCTGGTAGACAAGGCACAGGTATTTCTTGTTGCTTTCGTCCCCTGAGCGCGCGCGCGGTTGTGCGCTCGAACCACCTTTGGGCAGCGATCCGAAGAAGACTTCGATGTCCTTGATCTTGTTGCCGTCGAATCTGAAATGCTCGGTGTTTTGGAATCGGTCACCGGCCTTTTGCTCGAGCTCGTAATGGACCATCGCTTCGCTGCCGTTGTCGAACAAGGTATCGATGCGAAAGGCGCGAATGTTTTCGCTGTTTGGCCAGCACTTCTTGAAATACGCCGCTCTGTCGATGTGATCGTCGTACGGGCTGGTGAATCTGAAGTCATCGCTCAACAGCGCTTCGACGACTTTCCTGTCGTTGGCCTCGTAAGCCGCGTAGTACTTGCGAACGAGATCAGAAGCTTTTCCGGTGTTCATCGTGATCTCCTTCGGGGAATCAATGATCGAAAGGGCGCGTCATTGCACAGCCAATTCTCTGACCGGCCGCACTTCGATGCTGCCCACGCGCGCCGGAGGAATCTTGGAGGCGAGCTGGATGGCTTCGTTCAAATCTTTCGCGTCGACCAGGTAGAAGCCCGCGAGCTGCTCCTTCGTTTCGGCGAACGGGCCGTCGGTGACTGACACCTTACTGTTGCGAACGCGCACGGTCGTTGCCGTTTGTACCGACTGGAGGGCCTCGGCGGCGAGCCAGCGTCCGTTGCTTCGGAGCCCTTCCCCGTACGCTTTGCATTCGCTGTCGGGAATAGTTCTCAATTTGCTTTCCTCGAGGTAGACGAGGCACAGGTATTTCATGGCTCACTCCTGATCGGGATGGAATGCGGGCGGACCTACCCTGTAGTCGATCGGGGAAGCCCGAAATCGACAATGGGTCGCATTAAATAATTCCGGCGACAAATTGGCCGAGTCGAGCGTCACGCCAAGTCCGTACAAGATGCTAGACATTACGAATCGGCGCGCGCGTCATCGCAAGCGGAGACCGCGAGGCAACAGGCCCCAAACTGGCCTTCCGGTTCTGGTACAAAAACAGCAGCAAGGCGAACAGCGTACCGCCGGGTAACAGGATTTCGAGCATGAGATAAGGTCCCACTCTGCGCGCCCACGCGGCCAAGATGAATATGACTCGTTGCATTTGCGTCACCTGTGTCCTTTCACTAACTAGTCGAACAGGTGACGCCCAAATCGACAGGCTGGGCGCCCGTTGCTTGCGCAGTTGCTAGGTCATGCGGGCAGCTCGGTTAGTCGTCGCTCGAGAAACTGCCTCTCCTGATCCTGGCGCGAAAGCGTGATCGCGCGTTGATACGACCTCCGCGCCTTCGCCGTCTCGCCGAGTCGCCGGCAAAGGTCCGCATGCGCTGCGTGCGCCAAGTGATAATCCTGAAGGTCGCCCCGACCAAGAATAGTCTCGATGAGCGCCACGCCGGCGGCGGGGCCGTCGCGCATCGCGACCGCTACGGCACGGTTCAGCTCGACGACGGGCGATGGCTCGAGACGCAGCAGGACGTCGTAGATACCGACGATCTCCGCCCAATCGGTGGCGTCGGCATTCGTCGCCTGGGCGTGTACGGCTGCAATTGCGCCCTGAAGCGTGTAAGGGCCGAAGCGCCGTGATGCGAGCGCGCGCTCGATCAGCGCCAATCCCTCGGCGATCTGTTCGCGATTCCACAGCGAGCGATCCTGATCATTGAGCAGCACAATCCCGCCGGTGGACGACGTGCGCGCTGTGCGTCGCGATTCATGCAACAGCATCAATCCCAACAGGCCGACCGCCTCAGGCTCGGGCAGCAAATCGACCAGCAGCCGCCCGAGACGGATCGCCTCAGCTGACAAATCAACGCGCGTCAGCGACGAGCCCGACGATGCCAGGTACCCCTCGTTGAACACCAGGTACACGACGCGCAACACGCTCTCGAGCCGTTGCGGCAATTCATCCGGCGTCGGCACTTCGTACGGAATGCGCGCGTCGCGGATCTTCGCCTTCGCGCGCACGATGCGCTGGGCAAGTGTGGGTGCGCCGCTCAGGAACGCCTGTGCGATCTCTTCGGTGGTAAGGCCGCACACTTCGCGGAGCGTGAGCGCGACTTGCGCGTCGGACGACAACGCCGGGTGACAGCAGGTAAAGATGAGTCGCAGGCGATCGTCTTCGATGCTCTCATCGTCCCCTTGCGGCGATTCATCGGCGATGTTCTCGACGTGCTCGGCGTGATCCTCGATCGAATCAAAGCGCGCGCGGCGGCGGATGCCGTCGATCGCCTTGAAGCGGCCCGTCGACACGAGCCACGCCCGCGGGTTCTCCGGCACACCATCGCGCGGCCATTGCTCGAGCGCCGCGTGGAACGCATCGTGCAACGCTTCTTCCGCAACGTCGAAGTCGCCGAGCAGGCGAACAAGCGTGGCGAACACGCGACGCGATTCGGCGCGGTAAACGGATTCCGCGATTGAGTGCGCGGATTGCGTCGATGTTTCGCTCACAGCATGTCTTCCATGTCAATTTTAACGAACATGCCGGGTGGGTTAGGCTGCCGCAAATTTATCGATAGCAAGGTTTCACTGCGAAATAATTGATTCGTCAGCAACTGTGTCGCGGCATGATGACGTCGTCATTACGGCGTGCCCAGCGACCGTTGCGTTTTTGCGGAGCACTGATCTACGATAGCGCACAGCCCCACGCGCGCCGGACGCGGGAATTCGATGTTCGGGTAATGACAGCGGCAGACCATGAGACCGCGACGGCTTCGATCAAACTTCTCGGGGGAATCGTGGCAAAGAAAATCGTAATCAAGAATCCGTGGTCGGGCGAGATGGTCGAGCGCGACATCAGCGGACTGACGCCGGCCGAACTTGAATCTTATCCGCTCGACGAAGGAATCTGCGACGAAATCGCGCGTGCGATTGCGCCGTGCCTGCCCGAGGAGTTTCTCGCTGCGTACGTGAAGCGCGTCGGTGCAATCACTGCCGGCATCGCCATCTTCGGCGCGCGACTCGTGGGACGAGGACTATCCGACTCCGACGACGGGTCGATGTCGCCCGCCTAGTAAATCAACGCGGGATATGCGTGCCAGGACCGGCACGCGAGCGGATCTCTTCGTCCATCGCCCACGCACTGTCCGACAAACCCGTAGAGCTTGCCATCGGCTCGCCGACGTCGGGCGTTTGAACGCGCGTCCGAGCGCGTTCGCCTTTCGCGCTCGCATCGCCCATCCAACCTGTCGCCCGCCAATCCTCCGCGCGGCGCGTTATGTCGATCGCCCCCGCTTTGCGCAGGATTGCCGAGGCTTCGTCGGCGCGAGATTCCTCCGCGCGCAGCGTGACCAGCGTACCGCCGCGGCGAACCGCTTCCGCATAGAGCTCCGCATCCTGCTTTTCCACGCCGATCTCCGTAAGGCTGCCGATCACACCGCCCGCAACAGCACCGGCGCCTGCGCCCGCCAACGTCGCGATGATCGGACCGGCCGTCAAAATCGGCCCGATGCCGGGAATGGCCAATCCCGCCAGGCTTGCGGCCAGACCAGCCGCGCCGCCCAACACGCCGCCCGCGACCGCACCCTTTGCGACGGGACCGGTTCCGTCACCGATCGCCGGCAATTCGGTCTCGGCGTCACCCTGACGCACGTTGCTGACAACGAGATTGATGTCGGTGTCCGCGAAGCCGGCGCTGCGCAAATCGCGCGTTGCGCGATCAGCGTCGTCGGCGCTGTCGAACGAACCAATCACTGTCTTGATCATAGAAGCCTCCATCGCAAGCGCCCGAGGGAAAAATATCCGTCGACCACTTGCGGAGTCCCATAGCAATCATCTGCCGGCGGCGCCGGCACCGTTATCGGCGTCGACGGGTCACCCGTGTAGGAATTGACCTCGATGGGGGTCCTACAGGCCCGGGAGTCCCTTTTCCCCTTGATTCCGGCATGGTTATTCGATGTTTTGTGCCGAACCGCGCTAATCTAGCGGTGGTTCTCTTACGCAAACGGCGTGTCTGCCCTGTGCCGGGACCGTCGAACGGCCATGGCCTATCAGTCCGACGTCCAACGGATCACCCGAGCGCTCAATTGGATCGGCGCGGGCGCTTTGGGCTCCGGCATCATGGTTGTCGTCTGGGCTTTATGGTGGACGCGCGGAGTCGACGACTTTCGTACCGCCGTGATCGTCGCGGCGCTCGGTTTCGGCTTGCCGTCGCTCGTCGCATTGACGCTCGCGTGGCTCCTCGATCCATTGCTCGACGCCGATCGTGTCAGTATCGCCGCACCCGTTTCGGGCTCTGCGGGCTCTGATAAGAATCCGCCGCCCCATCGCTTCGGTTTTTACGACTGGCCGGCGATATTTCGCTACTCCGCGGCAATCGTTGTCGTAGGCCTGTCAGCGGGATTGCGCATCTGGTTGCATCCGGTTCTCGGCGATTCCGTTCCGTACATCACGTTTTTTCTCGGCGTTGCGCTTGCCGCATGGATCGGCGGATTCGGGCCTTCCGCGTTGGCCGTGGCGCTCTCGATCGCTATCGCATGGCATTGGACGTTGCAAAGCTCGAGCGATGTTCCGCCGTATCAACTCGCACATGTTGTTTCGATCGGCGTCTTCGCCGCGACCGCGCTCGCCATTGGCGTGATCACCGCAGCGATGCGCGCAACGGCTGCCGAAGCCGAACGGCTCTCCGCCGTCACGCAAGTTCGCAATGCCGAGCTGCAGTCAATCGAAGCCGAGCTCCGCCGCGAGCGTGACCGAATCAAAGTGACGCTCGACGCGATCGACGACGCCGTCATCACCACCGACACCGACGGTTGCATCACGTTTCTCAATCCCTCGGCGGAGCGGCTGACCGGATGGCGCCTGCGCGATGCGCACGGCGTACCGCTGTCAAAAGTGATGGAGCTCGTCGACGAAAAAAGCCGAGCCCGGGTTGCGTTGCCGATGGTTCGCCGAAGGCCGGACGCTGCGCGAGGCGCGATGCAAAGCGTCATGCTCATCGATCGCAACGGCAAGCAGCATCCGATCGAGGACAGCGCGGTGCCCATTGTCAGCGCCGAGGGCGACCCGATCGGCCACATCGTCGTATTCCGCGATGTCACGCGCGCGCGCCGCGCACAGGCGGCATTGCAAGAGAGCGAAGAACGTTTTCGGGTCGCCGCGGACAGCGCGCCGGTGTTGATATGGATGTCGAATTCGACCAAGGCTTGCGATTATTTCAATCGTCAATGGCTCGAATTCACCGGGCGTACGCTGGAACAGGAATTAGGCAATGGTTGGGCGCAAGGCGTCCATCCCGACGATTTGCCGCAGTGCCTCACCACGTACAACGCGGCGTTCGACGCGCGACAGCCGTTCAAGATGGAATATCGCTTGCGCCGTTTCGACGGTGAATATCGCTGGGTACTCGACGATGGCGTCCCTCGATTCGCGCCGGACGGC
The DNA here is from genome assembly GCA_005881895.1 of Betaproteobacteria bacterium. Classification (GTDB taxonomy): domain Bacteria; phylum Pseudomonadota; class Gammaproteobacteria; order Burkholderiales; family Casimicrobiaceae; genus VBCG01. The sequence goes on along the minus strand of VBCG01000116.1, from coordinate 20,825 downwards.
ACGTTCGTCGGTTACATCGGCGCCTGCATGGACATCTCCGATCAGAAAAAGGCGCGGGCGCTCTCAACGCTGCCCGTGGAATGACGCAGTCCTCGTGGCTGGCATGCAAGCGACATTCGAAGATTTGCGCCGCTGGATCGGCAAAACGGTAGCTGCCGAAGATCACGTCACCGCGACACCGGCTTGCGCGCTTGCCGCAACGTTGGACCGCGAGATCGCCTTCAACGCCGGCGATCCGTTACCGCCGCCCTGGCATTGGCTGTACTTCCTCACGATGGAGCCGCTGTCCGATGCCGGCCCCGATGGGCACCCGAAGCGCGGCGGTTTCCTGCCGCCGGTTCCCTTGCCGCGCCGGATGTGGGCCGGAAGCCGGATGACGTTCTTGCGACCGCTGCGGGTCGGCGACGCGATTCGGCGCGAATCGCGCATCGCCGATGTGAACGTCAAGGAAGGGCGCTCCGGAACGCTGGTGTTCGTTACCGTTCGGCACGAAATAACCCGCAACGCGGAATCGCTGCTCGTCGATGAGCACGACATTGTCTATCGCGATCTGCAAAAGGCCGACACGAATGCGCCTGTACCGCGAATGGCGCCGAATGACCACGCGTGGATCCGCGAGATTCATCCGACGCCTGTGCTGCTCTTTCGCTATTCGGCGCTGACGTTCAACAGCCACCGCATCCATTACGATTTTCCTTACGTGACGGGCGTCGAAGGCTATCCCGGGCTGGATAGGCAAGAATCAGGGCGTGCAGTTTCCGCTCGCCGAGGCGTACATCGAAGTGGAAGCCGCGAATCTGATGCGCTTTCGCGCGTGCGAGCTGTTCGACAATGCGCCATTCAGTGTCTGCGCTCGTCCCGCGGGAGACGGCGGCAATATCGCGCTATGGGCGAAGGGTAGCGACGGACGACTCGCGATGGATGCCGTTGCAACGGTTGCGTGACGCGCATGAGCGTATCGTCTGACAGGTTTCAGGATATTCGCGACGGCGTGCGCGCGCTCTGCGCGGAATTCCCCGACGAATACTTCCGCAAGATCGACGACGCGCGTGGCTATCCGGACGCGTTCGTCGACGCGCTGACGAAGGCCGGTTGGCTCGCCGCGCTCATTCCGCAGGAGTACGGCGGCTCTGGGCTGGGCCTCGCGGAAGCGTCGGTCATCATGGAGGAGATCAATCGCTGTGGCGGAAATTCCGGCGCCTGTCACGGCCAGATGTACAACATGGGCACACTGCTCCGTCACGGCTCCGAGGCGCAAAAGCGAAATTTCCTTCCTCGAATTGCATCCGGCGAGCTCAGGCTGCAATCGATGGGCGTGACCGAGCCGACGACCGGAACCGACACGACGAAGCTCAAGACGACGGCGCAAAAAAAGGGCGATCGTTACGTCATCAACGGACAGAAAGTCTGGATCTCGCGCGTATTGCACTCGGACCTGATGATCTTGCTGGCGCGGACGACGCCGTTCGCCGATGTGAAACGAAAATCCGACGGGATGTCGATCTTCATCGTCGATCTGCACCAAGCGATCGGCAACGGGCTCACGGTGCGGCCGATCGCGAACATGGTCAATCATGAGACCAACGAGCTTTTCTTCGACGCGCTGGAGATTCCCGCCGAAAATCTGATCGGCGAGGAGGGCAAAGGTTTCAAATACATTCTCGACGGACTCAATGCCGAGCGCACGTTGATCGCGGCGGAATGCATCGGCGACGGCTACTGGTTCATCGACCGCGCGGCGACATATGCGAACGAGCGCATCGTGTTCGATCGGCCGATAGGCAAGAATCAGGGCGTGCAGTTTCCGCTCGCCGAGGCGTACATCGAAGTGGAAGCCGCGAATCTGATGCGCTTTCGCGCGTGCGAGCTGTTCGACGCGAATCGTCCGTGCGGCGCGGAAGCGAACATGGCTAAATTTCTCGCGGCAAAGGCCTCGTGGGAAGCGGCCAATGCTTGCCTGCAGACGTACGGCGGCTTCGGTTTTGCGAGCGAATACGACGTCGAGCGCAAGTTTCGCGAGACGCGCCTCTATCAAGTCGCGCCGATCTCGACCAATCTGATTCTTTCGTACGTTGCCGAGCACGTTCTCGGCTTACCGCGATCGTTTTGACTCGTGTTTCCTCTAAAAGGTATTACCGTTGTCACGCTCGAGCATGCCGTTGCGGGACCGTTCTGCACGCGGCAGCTGGCGGATCTCGGCGCGCGCGTCATCAAGATCGAGCGGCCGGGCAGCGGTGATTTCGCTCGTGGCTACGACGAGCGCGTGCGCGGACTCGCGTCCCACTTCGTCTGGACCAACCGCTCGAAGGAGAGCCTGACGCTCGATGTGAAGCATCGCGAATCACCGGCGATTCTCGGCCGGCTGTTGGAGAAAGCCGACGTCCTCGTGCAAAACCTGGCGCCGGGTGCAGCGGCGCGCCTTGGATTGTCATACGAGGCACTTGAGCCTTCGCATCCGCGGCTCATCGTCTGCGACATCTCGGGTTACGGCGATTCGGGGCCTTATCGCGACAAGAAGGCCTACGATCTGCTGATTCAAAGCGAATCCGGCTTCTTGTCGATTACCGGTACACCGGATGATCCGGCGAAGGCGGGCTGTTCGATCGCGGATATTTCGGCGGCGATGTACGCGTATAGCAGCATTCTCGCGGCGCTTTTCGCGCGCGAGCGCAGTGGACGCGGCTGCCGGATCGAGGTCGCGCTTCTCGAAACGATGGTCGAGTGGATGAGCTATCCGCTCTACTACGCACACGAGGGCGCAGCGCCGCCGCCGCGAACGGGCGCGGCGCACGCGACGATTTATCCGTACGGACCGTTCCCCGCGGGCGATGGCAAGATCGTCATGCTGGGATTGCAAAACGAGCGCGAGTGGAGCGTGTTTTGCGACAAGGTATTGCATAACGCTGCGCTCGCGACCGATAGCCGTTTCGCCTCGAATTCAAAGCGCGCGGCTGCACGCGAAGACTTGCGGGCAGTGATCGTCGCGGCATTTCGCGATCTCACCACCGAAGAGGTGGTCGCGCGGCTCGACGCGGCGCAGATCGCGAATGCGCGGATGAACGACATGCATGAAGTGTGGGAGCACGCGCAACTCAAGGCGCGCCAACGCTGGACCGATGTCGAAACACCCGCGGGAAGGATCGCCGCGCTTCTGCCGCCCGCGCTGCCGAGCACCGTAACGCCGCGCATGGACGCCGTGCCCGCGCTGGGACAGCACACCGACGCGATCCTGCGCGAGCTGGATTATGATCAGGCGATGATTGATCGCATGCGTGAGGAAGGCGCGATTTAATGGATAAACCGTCCACCTTGCGCGGCAAGACGCTGTTCATCACCGGTGCGAGCCGCGGCATCGGCCTCGCCATTGCGCTTCGCGCCGCACGCGATGGCGCGAATATCGTAATCGCCGCGAAGACCGCTGACGCGCATCCGAAGCTTCCGGGAACCATCTACACCGCCGCAAGCGACATCGAAGCGGCGGGCGGCGGCGCGTTGCCGCTTGCGGTGGATATACGCGACGAGGCCCAGGTCGAGGCGGCGGTGGCCAAAGCGGTCGATGCGTTCGGTGGCATCGATGTGCTCGTCAACAATGCGAGCGCAATCAGCTTGACCGACACATTGGCCACGCCGCTGAAACGTTTCGACCTGATGCAGCAGGTGAACACGCGCGGCACGTTCCTCTGCACGCAGAAGTGCTTGCCGCATTTGAAACGCGCGGAAAATCCGCATGTGTTGATGATCTCGCCGCCGCTCAACATGGATGAGCGCTGGTTCGCGCCGCATGTCGCCTACACAATCGCAAAATACGGGATGAGCCTGTGCGTGCTCGGCATGGCCGGCGAGTTTCGCGCCGACGGAATCGCGGTCAACGCGTTGTGGCCGCGGACCATCATCGACACGGCGGCGTTGCAGGCGCTGCCGACTTTTGGACCGCGTGAACGGCTGCGTACGCGCAAGCCGACGATCGTCGCCGACGCCGCGCATGTCATTCTTACGCGCGAGTCGCGGACCTTCACGGGGCAATTCTGTATCGACGACGAAGTGCTGCGTTCGGCCGGCGTCGCCGACTTTTCGCAGTACCTGCACGAAAACGCGGCCGAAGCCGATCTCTTGCCTGACCTTTTCCTTTGACGACCGGCGGCAGTTGAAATGACGGGCGGCCGGCGTCATCTGGGACGGCATGCCCCTCGATCTTCCCCGCGCTGACGGATCTGCCGGGCCCGTCGGCGCCGAGCCCTCTCCGGATTCCGACAATGCGCTGCTCGACGCCTATTCCGAGGCGGTCAGCGGTGCCGTGACGCGAGTTGCGCCGGCTGTCGCACACGTGCGCGTCGAGCGCGCGAAGGCGTCGCGATGGGGACGCGAAGGCTCCGGTTCGGGATTCATCATCACGCCTGACGGCTATCTGGTCACCAACAGCCATGTAGCCGGCGGCGCCGCAGCCATCGAAGTGACGTTGCCCGACGGTCGCACCGCGTCGGCAACGATCGTCGGCGATGATCCGCACTCCGATCTCGCACTGCTCAAAGTTGCGGCAGGCGATCTCGCTTGGTGTCGCTTTGGCGATTCGGCGCGTGTCAGGGTCGGCCAGATCGCCATTGCAATCGGCAGCCCGTACGGATTCCAGCACACGGTGACGGCCGGCATCGTGAGCGCGCTGGGTCGCTCGATGCGCGCGCAAACGGGCCGCTTGCTCGATAACGTGCTGCAGACCGACGCCGCGCTCAATCCCGGCAATTCGGGTGGACCGCTGATCGACACGCAAGGACTCGTCATCGGCGTCAACACGGCGGTGATTCTTCCGGCACAAGGCATCTGCTTTGCGATCGGCGCATCGACTGTCGAGCGCGTGGCGATCGCGTTGATTCGCGAGGGCCGCGTCCGTCGCGCGTACTTGGGTGTGGGCGGACAGACACTCGCGTTGCCGCGTCGCATCGTCCGGCATTTCGGGCTTGCGCACGAATCCGGCGTCCGCATCGAATCGATCGAAGCCGGCTCGCCCGCAGCGTCCGCCGAACTGAAATCGGGCGATGTGATCATTGCGCTGGACGGCGAACCGGTCACGAACATCGATGATTTGCAGCGACTGCTCGTCGGAGAGGCAATCGGCAGGACAACCGAGATAGCTGTTGTGCGCCGCGATCGCGTTCTCAAAGTGCCATTGACGCCGCGCGAGTCCGAGCCGCATAAACGTTGAGCTGTACTCCACGATCGCTGCTGTCCCCGGTGGGCGCGGGGTACAAGCTAGGCAACAGACCCCCTCCTGTGCAACAATTGTTCCAACTTTATTGCATCAGGGTGGACCGCGATGCTCGACCGTGACGGCTATCGCCCGAACGTCGCCATCGTCATCGTCAACGGCAGGAATCAGGTCTTTTGGGGCAAACGGATCCGCGAACACGCGTGGCAATTTCCGCAGGGTGGCATCAACTCCGGTGAGACGCCTGAACGGGCGATGTACCGGGAGCTACGCGAGGAAGTCGGGCTTCGTTCGCAGCACGTGAAGATCCTGGGCCGTACGCGCGATTGGCTGAGGTACGACGTTCCGCAACACTGGATCAAGCGTGAATGGCGGGGCAGCTACCGCGGCCAAAAGCAGATTTGGTATCTGCTGCGGCTCACCGGCCGCGACAACGACGTTTCGCTGCGCGCAACCGAGCACCCCGAATTCGATGCGTGGCGCTGGCACGAGTATTGGGTGCCGCTCGAAACCGTGATCGAATTCAAGCGCGAGGTGTACCGGCGTGCGCTTCTCGAGCTCGAGCGCTACATTCACATGAAGCCGCAGACGCGCCGCGAACGGCTGTACGGCTTCGCGCATCCTGTGATGCCGCCGTCGTACGGGGAACCGACGCCAAGCTCCGGCGATTGAACGCGCGCTAACGCAGCGCGCCCATTCCCGAAAGGGCGGTGGCGGCGCTATAGCCGATGCCGCCAACCGTCAGGCGGAAAATGTACGACAACACGATCGCGCACAACAGGACGACGAGCGTGTAGGGGATGGCCTTGTCCGGCGCGCACTTGTTGAGGACCGCCGCGCCGACGAAGAACGTATAACAGGCGTAGATTGCGGCGCCCAGCAGGATCAGCATTCCGAGCAACGGAAGGATCAGCATCACTTGCGCGACCCATACCGCGGTCAAGCTGTACGCGACGAGTTTGAGCGATGCGACAAAATCCTTCGTTCCACCGAACGATGACGCCAACAGATCGACGATCAGCGCAAGCACTGCTGTGCCGATCAGCGCATTGAGATAAGCGAGCACCGCGACACGGACGCCGAGCCCCAGCCCTCCAAGCGCCATGAGCATGGCCAAGGGACCAATCGCCGCCAGGATCATGACCCAGCCGGTGTAGATCGATTGCGTCGTCGCCGGTTCGGCGGCTATCTTCGGCCATTCGGTTCGCGGGTCGAACAGAATCCCCTTCAAGCGATCGAGCAGTGCCATCGTGCCTCCGTGGCTTATTGGAGCTTATGCCGCGATTGTAGCGTTGGACCGCTTTCAGCCAAGCAATACGAGGTTGTCTCTGTGTATCAGTTCGGGCTCGTCGACATAGCCGAGGATCGATTCGATCGCGGACGAGGGCCGACGCAGAATGCGCGCCGTTTCCTGTGACCCGTAATTGACGAGCCCGCGCGCGATCTCGCGGCCGTCGGGCGCGAAGCAGCCCACGACTTCGCCGCGTCCGAACGCACCGTCGACACCGACGACCCCGATCGGCAACAGGCTCTTGCCCTCGCGCGAAAGCGCGCGCACCGCACCTTCGTCCAAACGGAGCGCGCCGGCGAGACGCACATGATCGGCAAGCCATTGCTTGCGCGCGGCGAGCGAGACCATTTCGGCGACAAACGCCGTGCCGATGGATTCGCCGGCGGCGAGGCGCGTCAATACGTCGGGCTCGACGCCACTCGCGATAATCGTCGACGCGCCCGAACGCGCCGCACGTTTCGCGGCGAGCACCTTCGTCAGCATGCCGCCGCGCCCGATCGAACTGCCGGCGCCGCCGGCCATTGCTTCGAGCGCCGGATCACCGGCTTGCGCATTGCGCACCAACGTTGCCGCCGGATCCTTGCGGGGATCGGCGGTGAACAACCCCGGCTGGTCGGTGAGCAACACGAGCACGTCGGCCTCGATCAGATTGGTGACCAGCGCCGCCAGCGTGTCGTTGTCGCCGAAACGAATTTCGTCGGTCGTGACGGTGTCGTTCTCGTTGATGACCGGTATGACGCCCAACGCAATCAGCGTCGTCAGCGTTGTGCGTGCATTGAGATAGCGGCGACGATCGGCGAGATCGTCGTGCGTCAACAGCACTTGCGCCGTGTGCAAGCCGTATTGCGAGAATGCCGCTTCATACGCTTGCACGAGACCCATCTGCCCCACCGCTGCGGCCGCCTGCAATTCGTGAATCGCCCGGGGCCTGGAAGGCCATCCGAGTCGCTGCATACCCTCGGCAATTGCGCCGGACGAAACCAGAACGATCTCCTTGCCGGTGGTCCGCAATCGCGCAATCTCGCCCGCCCAACGCGCAACCGCGGCGTGATCGAGCCCGCGACCATCATTGGTCAGGAGCGTCGAGCCGACTTTGACGACGATTCGTCTGGCGGACGCGACTACCCCGCTCATGGCGCCGTTCTCCGCCGTCGTGCAGTGCGCTCGCGCACGGGCTTGGGCGTTACGACAACCGGCCGCAGCGCCGCGTCCGCTTCGGCAGCTTTTTCGACCGTCGCTGCAGGATGCGCGTCGAGCCATTCCTGAACTGCGTACACCAACTCGCGGCAGCCATTGCCGTTGATCGCGGCGATCGCGAAGACCTTTCCGGTCCAGCGATATGCTTTGACGAAAGCCTTGACGCGTGCGTTGCGCTCATCCTCCGGGATCAAATCGAGCTTGTTCAACACGAGCCAACGCGGTTTCTCGTGCAACGCGGGATCGAATTTCTTGAGCTCGCGCACGATCGCGCGCGCATCATGCACGGGGTCCGCAGAGGGATCGGATGGCGCGATGTCGACGAGATGCAGCAATAACCGAGTCCGTTGCAAATGGCGCAGAAAATGGTGGCCGAGGCCCGCCCCTTCGGCGGCGCCCTCGATCAGTCCCGGAATATCGGCGACGACGAAGCTGTGATTCGTATCGGTACGCACGACGCCGAGCTGCGGTGCAAGGGTCGTGAACGGATAGTCGGCGACCTTGGGACGCGCAGCCGAGATCGCGCGGATCAACGTCGACTTTCCGGCATTCGGCATGCCGAGCAAACCGACGTCCGCCAGTACTCTCAACTCCAGACGTAATTTCCGCTGCTCGCCTTGTTCACCCGCGGTGTGCTGCCGCGGCGCGCGGTTCACGCTCGACTTGAAGTGCAGATTGCCGAGCCCACCCTTGCCGCCGCGCGCGACGAGCGCGCGCATGCCGTCTGCCGACAGGTCGGCGATGAGCTCGTTCGTGTCCGCGTCGACGATCACCGTCCCGACGGGCATCCGCAGCACGACGTCATCAGCGCCGCGTCCGTATTGGTCGGCGCCGCGCCCGTTCTCACCGCGTTTGGCGCGGTGGATGCGCGCATAGCGATAGTCGATCAACGTGTTGATGTTGCGGTCCGCCACCGCATAGATGCTTCCGCCGCGACCGCCATCGCCGCCGTCGGGTCCGCCGCGCGGCACGTATTTTTCGCGCCGGAACGACGCAACGCCGTTGCCGCCGTCGCCGGCGATCACATCGATGAAAGCCTCGTCGATGAATTTCACGGCGTCCCCTTCCGATACAAGACGTAGCGTTCGCTGTCGTCGCCGCGCCGGTGGCCGTCCCACATGATCCGATATCCCGCAAGCTCAGGCGCCGCGGGCTGACGTCCGTATTGGACGAGCAACAACGGGCAATCGTTGTCGGGATTCACTTCTTCGCGAACGGTCCGCAAACCGGCGAAGTACTGGAACAGCGCGCGCTGCGGCTCACCGAGGTCGCGGCTTGCAACGCAGTCCGGCGTCAACAGATGCAACGCCGCGCTTTCGATCATCGTCCGATAGGAGCGACGTGAATCGAGGTAGGGGAGCCAGATCGTCGAGTACAGTCCCCATAGCAGCGTAACGCCGACCGCCCAGTTCAGCACGGCCCGGCGATTGCTGCGCCGGGCGGGGCGCACGAGAATGATCCACAACACGGTCAAGAACACCGCGATCAACGTCCTGCCCAGATGGAACGTCGGTTGAAAGCCGATCTCGGTGTCTTGAAACAGCACGGCGACGCGCGATGACATTCCGAATACCCGCGCGTCGATCCACATCACCCAGACAACGAGTGCGAGCACGCCGAAGGTCAGAATTCCAAACCAATCGAGGAAGCCGGAAAGACCGCGGGCCAGCGAATCGATTTCGACGGTTGCCAAAAGCGCGAATGGAACGAGCAGCGGCAGCGCGCTGATCACGCGCGGCTCCGGCGAGACCAACAGATTCAGCAGGATCACCGCCGACAGAACGCCGGGAACGATGATGCCGGGCTCGCGCAAACCACCGTTGAAACCGTGTCCCCGTGTCCAGAATGTCCACATCAAGAGGGGTAGCGCCGGCCATGCGAACCAGGGCAGATTGCGAAGATGGTAAGTCGGGTCCGCGGGTTGGGCGCCCGCAATGAAGCCGACATACTTCTCTAATGCCTCGCTTCCCCACCACGCATCGAAGAGCGCTGGATCGCGCGCGTGAAGCGCAACGACCCAGGGCAGCGACAGCGCCAACGCGACCAGTGTCGCGCTGGCGAGCGTTGCGACATATGCCCGTGTTCGCCAGGGCGAACCGATGAGCGGGAGCAGCAATGCGCTGATGGCAAGCCACGCCGGTCCTTGCAACCCGCGACTGCCGAACGCGACTGCGATTCCGATGCCCAACCACGCGCCGCCAAACCATGGACGGCGAAGCGCCAGTGCAAATCCATACAGTGCGATTGCTACGCCCACCGCAACGCCGAGCTCGCCGGACAGCGCGTGCGCGCGATCCCAGAATCCCAGCGTGCCGATGAGGACCAACATCGGCAACCAGCGAAATGCGCGCCCCGAAAACTCGCGGCTGGCGAGCGCGGCAAACGTCAGCATCAGCGCGAGAAGCAAGCCCGCGCCGAGCCGTGCGGCGTTGTACGGTTCGAGCGGCGGCGACAGCGCCTTGATCCCAATTGCACCTAGCGCCGGCAATAGCGGAGGCCGGCCAAGAAACGGTTCGTCAGCAAGATACGGCACGACGACATCACCACGCTGGGCGATGTCCAACGCGACGCCGAAGTTGGTCGCATCATCGAACTTCCACGGATCGTGGCCAACCAGACCGAGAACGATCCATGCCAGCGCAAGAAGCAGGAGGCCCGCCGCCTTGAACGCACGATACTCACCCGATGGGCTCACCTCAGTGGGGTCCATTGGCTCGGAGACGTACGGCCGGGGTGCGCGCATGGCGTGAAGAATGGCGGCAAGTGCAGCACTGTAATCACTCGGCAATGAAAAAGGCAGCCGAAGCTGCCTTTACTAGGACAGAGCGCGAGGGACGAAGCAGCGATACGTTACGAAGCCGTCGTCGGCGCGCTCTTTTGCCCGTAACGCTGACGGAACTTCTCGACGCGTCCGGCCGTGTCAACGATCTTCTGTTTTCCCGTGTAGAACGGATGGCACGACGAACAAACTTCGACGTGCAGCGGCTTGTTAATCGTCGAGCGCGTCTTGAACGTGACGCCGCAGCTGCATGTCACGTCGATTTCGCTGTATTTGGGATGAATATCGGCTTTCATTGTGTGCCTCTCGCTTGGGCCCGGAATGCTGGGAATCCTGCACCGGAAACGCCGTCGCCGCGATAGGCCATTCGGCCTAAAACGCTGAAATAGCTTGGCTTCGGGCAATCGGACATTATCCCCGATTCTGCTGTGCAAGACAAGGTTGGGCCGCGGACGCTCATTGCAAGCCGCAGTCAAAAGACTAAACCACTTCAATGACTTGCACGGGGACGAGCTAGCCCGAAGAGGTAGGGAAGCCGCCGGCCCCGATCGTTGGCCAGCGGCCTATTTTTCTACAAAGACGGACTGCCTTCGCGGATCATCGAACGAAGTTGACGGCGCAGCTCGGGCGAATCCGAATGCTTGTGCACGGTAACGGCGTGCTGCGCAGCAGCGTCGAGAAGCTCATCCTCATTGTCGGCCGACAGTGCGACCGTGCATTTCATGTCGCTCGGGAACTCGCGGCAATCGACATATTTCCTTGGCATCGCGACACTCCTCCGGCGGGTCAGAGCAAGAAATCCACCGGCCGCGCCCGCCCGCAACGGTCGGCGGAGATCGAATGCTGCAACCGAGCGCGAGGGGAAGCAATACGTGATTTCGCGTAGTTGGAGAACAACAGCAGGTCCCTCGGCGTTGCCTCGGGAGGCGGAGAACGGACTTCAAACTGTAGTGTCAGCCTCTCCTCATACTGTCGAAGAAGTCCGCGTTGCTTTTCGTCGCCTTGACCTTGTCGAGCAGAAACTCCATCGCTTCGAGCTCGTCCATCGGGTAGAGCAGCTTGCGCAGGATCCACACCTTTTGCAGGATGTCGGGCCTGAGCAAGAGCTCCTCGCGGCGCGTTCCGGAGCGATTGACGTTGATCGCCGGGTAGATGCGCTTTTCGGCCATCCGGCGGTCGAGATGGATTTCCATATTGCCGGTGCCTTTTCCGCGAGCCGGTGTCGATCAGCGCCGTCGCAATAATCGTCAGCGAGCCGCCTTCCTCGATGTTGCGCGCGGCGCCGAAAAAGCGCTTCGGACGCTGCAATGCGTTGGCATCCACGCCACCGGTAAGAACCTTGCCCGACGCCGGCACGACGGTGTTGTAGGCGCGCGCGAGCCGCGTGATCGAATCGAGCAGGATCACGACATCCTTCTTGTGCTCGATGAGGCGCTTTGCTTTCTCGATCACCATTTCGGCAACCTGCACGTGACGCGTCGCCGGTTCGTCAAACGTCGATGAGACCACTTCACCGCGCACCGAGCGCTGCATCTCGGTCACTTCCTCCGGCCGCTCGTCGATCAGCAGCACGATGAGAATCACGTCCGGATGATTCGCCGTGATCGCATGCGCAACATGCTGCAGCATGACGGTCTTGCCGGACTTCGGCGAAGACACAAGCAGACCGCGCTGTCCTTTGCCGATTGGCGCGACGATGTCGATGATCCGTCCAGTGATGTTCTCCTCGGCCTTGATGTCGCGCTCGAGCACCATCGGCTCGTCGGGAAAGAGCGGCGTCAGATTCTCGAACAGAATCTTCGATTTGGCGTTCTCGGGCGGCTCGCTGTTGACTTTGTCGACTTTGACGAGCGCGAAGTAGCGTTCACCATCCTTGGGTGTGCGAATCTCGCCCTCGATCGTGTCGCCGGTATGCAGATTGAAGCGGCGGATCTGCGACGGCGAGATATAGATATCGTCCGTCCCCGCCAGGTAGCTGGTATCGGGAGAGCGCAAAAAGCCGAACCCGTCGGGTAGGACTTCGAGTACGCCTTCCCCGAAGATACTTTCCCCTTTTTTCGCCTGCGTCTTGAGCAGCGCGAAGATCAGGTCGTGCTTGCGCATGCGGTTGGCGCCGTCGATCTCCATCGTGTTAGCGATGTCGAGGAGCTCTGAAACGTGTTTGGTCTTGAGTTCGGAGAGATGCATGGGGCGGAAGGGAAAGTCGTGCGAATACGACGAAGGGCGGCCTCTCGGGGCCGATGAACGACGCGGGAGCTGGATTTTTGGGAACTACCGGCGCCCCGAAAGGAAGGCGGTGGCGCCGGGAATCGCTCTCCGGCGCTCAAGTTCCAGCATCGGCTGGCGACCCTTGAACGCCGGCTAAAGCCCTCGCGGTCAAACCACGCGGGGACTCAGTCGATGGGCAGCGTAACGGGGTTACAGGTTGCTGTCAAGAAAGGCTGTTAATTGCGACTTGGTGAGGGCACCCACCTTTTGCGCGTGGACTTGCCCGCCCTTGTACAAAATGACCGTCGGGATGCCGCGGATGCCGTACTTTCCCGGAGTGGCGGGATTGGCATCGATGTCGAGCTTCGCCACCGTCAGCTTGCCCTGATAGGTTTTCGCCACTTCGTCCAGCACCGGCGCGAACATCTTGCACGGGCCGCACCATTCGGCCCAGAAATCAACCAGGACCGGGTTAGCCGATTTCAGAACATCCTGCTCGAACGTCGTGTCAGAAACCTGCTTGATCATTTCGCTCATTTAAGTCCTCTCTAACGCCGGCCGTGCGCCGGGCTACCCGCGACGGCTGCGTTGCTTGCCATTTTACCGTAGCCTGGTCCGGACGGCCGGACCGCGTCCTTCGAACGTAGGGAGCGATCTGCTAGAATTCAAGTCCTTGCAAGACGTCGCACGGTTTTTTGGGATGACCTACGTAGTAACCGAGAGTTGCATTCGCTGCAAATATACCGATTGCGTCGATGTTTGCCCGGTCGATTGCTTTCGCGAGGGTCCGAATTTCCTCGTCATCGACCCCGACGAATGCATCGATTGCACGTTGTGCGTCGCGGAATGTCCGGTCGAGGCGATTTACGCCGAAGATGACGTGCCGGCGGGCCAGCAGCAATTCAAGGCGCTGAACGCCGAGCTATCCAAGGTCTGGAAGCCGATCATCGAGCGGAAGCCGGCGCCGGAAGACGCTGATAAGTGGAAAGACGTGAAAGAGAAAATGCAATACCTCGAGCGCGGAGAATAAGGGTGAGCGATCGTCGGGGGTTTTGACCCGTCGCATTTGTAGCCCATAGAATTGCAAGGTTTTGGCGCTTCGCCAGCCATTTCTGTCCTTCGCCCACCGGTCCACCCCGTCCTCACCCGATGACCCGATCCATTCCGTTTGCCGCAAGCGCCGCCGCGGCGATCGCATTCTGCGCTGCCGCCTTCGCGCAAGCACCCGGTGCCGCCGGGAATGCGGAGATAGGCAGTCAGAAAGTCCAGATGTGCCAGGGTTGCCATGGCATCCCCGGGTGGCGGACGGCTTATCCGGAGGTCTATCGGGTGCCGAAGATCGCCGGCCAGCATCAGACTTACATCGTCAAGGCGTTGCAGGAATACAAGAGCGGCGCGCGTACGCATCCATCGATGCGCGCGATCGCCTCGTCGTTGTCGGATGCCGACATGGCCAACATCGCTGCGTATTACGCCCAACTGGGATTGCGGGTCGCACAATGAGCCGATTCTTTCTCGGCGTCGTCACCGCGGCGGCGATGCTCGCCTCAGGGGCGGTCCAAGCGGCCGACCTCGCGGCAGCAAAGAAGAAGGTTAGCGAAGTCTGCCAAGCGTGCCACGGGATGGACGGTAACAGCCAGGTGCCGGACTATCCGAAGCTCGCCGGGCAAAACCAGGACTATCTCGCGAAGGCGCTCCGCGATTACAAATCCGGCGCACGCAAAGATCCGACGATGAACGGGTTCGCGGGAACGTTGACCACGCAAGACATCGATAATCTCGCCGCGTACTTCAGCACGCAACCCACGGTGCTCCAGTCGAGGATGTAGGCGATTTACTATCGCTGTCGTTCAAGGCATTCGAGGTAGACACGCTCATCGGGCGGCGTGTTCAGGCGCTGAGCCTGCCATAGCGTTTCCCCCAGACATTCCAGCAGCGCGTGCAACGCGGCGTGCTCATCGTCGCGCGACGCGCGCAGGCGCTCGAAATGTGCGCGAATCCCGCGCGGCTGATCGATCGCCAGTTGCTCGGCGACGGCAAGATGCAATGATAGATGCAGGAACGGGTTGACGGCTCCGCTCTCCGGCACGAAGTCGCGCTCCAAATGCCGCTCGGGCGTTTCGACAATGGCCTGGTATTCGGGATGCAACGCGACAAGACCGACGGCAGTTTTCTCGAGGCCCTCGATCGGCGCGCCCGCGCGATACTTTGCCCATGCATTGACGAAGAAACGACGCACCTCGTCGCGCGTAGGCGTGAACATCGTTCAGGCCGCCTTGGACTTTGTCTTCCGCGGGTACGCACACAGATCACGGATCGCGCACTCCGGACATTTCGGCACGCGCGCAACACATGTGTACCGTCCATGCAGGATCAGCCAATGGTGCGCGTGCTGAACGAACGGTGGCGGCACGGCCTTGACGAGCCGTTGCTCCACTTCGAATGGGTCCTTACCCGGGGCGAGTCCCGTGCGATTCGCGACGCGGAAGATGTGCGTGTCGACGGCGATCGTGGGCTCGCCGAACGCGACGTTCAGCACGACATTGGCCGTCTTGCGACCCACGCCGGGCAGTTTTTCCAGCGCTTCACGCGTGCGCGGCACCTCGCCGTCATGCTCACGCACAATGATTTCCGATAACGCGACGACGTTCTTGGCCTTGTTCCGATAAAGTCCGATCGAGCTGATGTAGGGGATCAATCCGTCGACGCCGAGCTTGATAATCGCTGCCGGTGTGCTGGCCACGCGATAAAGCTTCGCAGTCGCCTTGTTGACACCCTTGTCGGTCGCTTGCGCGGAGAGCACGACGGACACCAGCAGCTCGAACGGCGTCGAATACTCGAGCTCGCTTTTCGGATGCGGATCGAGCGCCGCAAGCCGCTCGAAGAGCGTGCGGCGTTTCGCCGGACTCATTTCACGACCCCCACGACCCCGCCGATCTCCGCGAGGCGAGCCAGACGCGCCTTCTCGTTTGCGGCGAGCCAGATATCGTTCTTGAGAACGGTATACGCCTTCGCGGCCCACGGCTTTGCGGCGGCGGCGTCGTTCCGCGCCAGCGCGATTTCGGCAAGCTCTTCGTAGACATACCCATCCGGCGCTTCTGCCTTCTCGTTTTCCACGACGAGCTCGCGCTGGATCTTTTCTGCCTCGTCGAGACGATTCAGAGAACGCAGCCCACGCGCAAGCGTCCACTTCGCGATTTTCGCTCGCGCCTTGTCACCGGCAGCTTCTCGCGCCGTCAATCCTTTCTGCCAATAATCGAGCGCCGTCGCGTAATCGCCACGATCGTGGTACGTCCAGCCGATGTTGTTGAATAGCGATCCGCGCCAGCCGCGGGCGCGGACGTCTGCCGACCCGTCAGCGGCGGCGAGCGCCCGCAGGTTCCAGTCAATCTGCTCGTCCGGGGGCGTTGCGATGCCCAACATGTGCAACGCATCGACGCGGTAGAAATCAGCGCCGGGAAGAGTGTCAGTCAGGGCCGCATTGGCGGCTTGCCTGAACAGCAGTACTGCGTCCTCCCGCTTTCCGCTTGAATTGCGAATGCGTCCACGCTCGAGCAGATAGCGAACGCGAATCCGTGCCGGCGCTTTGTCCAGATCGTTTGCAAGTGTGTCGAGTGCGGCGTCCGCGTCGGCAAATTTTCGCTGCAATGCGAGTGCGCGCGCAACCTGCGTCGTCGTCTCACGTGCTTCGCGGGAAGGTATTGGATGCTTTGCGAGCTCGGCGCGAAATCGAGCCTCCGAAATAGCCGGCGCATCGAAATCCCATAGGGCGTCGAGATGCTCAGAGAAATCGCGGTCTACGGCGAGCAGCATCGAAGTTGTCAGGGGCAGCGACAAGAGTGCAAGAAGTATCGATGTTCGCGTACACGAGTCGCCATCATCGCGAATCGGGTTTCGCTGCTGCTCTCCGTGCCCGAGCGCGCGCAAAGGCGGCCGCGACGCGAGCCTGCCGGCTGACGCGTGCGTCGACGTGACCCGGCGATTCATCAGCGCACGTGCGATTCGCGATCCGCTCGCCACGCGCGAGGCGGTTATTGCGTGCAACGAAGCGGTCGCGTGCCATTACGGCATCGCGCTGCGTCCATTCGCGGTCGGTGGGCTCGATGACGATGCAATCGACAGGGCAGGGCGCAACGCAAAGCTCGCAACCGGTACAAAGCGATGGCAGCACCGCATGCATTCGCTTTGCGGCGCCGATGATCGCGTCGACGGGGCACGCCGCAATGCACAATGTGCAGCCGATACAGGCTTCCTCATCGATGCGTGCTACGGCCGGCGGACCGTGCGTGCCGCACGCGGCTTCGAGAGCTTGAACCGGGCGTCCGGTGAGTGCCGCAAGCGCAACGATGGTTTGCGGGCCGCCGGGCGGACACCGGTTGATGTCGGCCGTTCCCGCCACAATCGCTTCGGCGTAGGGACGGCAGGCACGATATCCACAGCGCGTGCATTGCGTTTGCGGCAACAATGCGTCGATCCGGTCTGAGAGCGCTTCCTGGGCATCCACGGCCGGATTTTACCGTCCTGCCTCACCGTTTGCGTTGCAGTCGGACGAGGTTTTGAGCCGATCAGCCGAGGGCTCGACGCGTTTTGAAAGGTGTGTTCCAGATAGAAATGTGACACGCCGCGGCACTTTGCATGACAATCAACGTCGATGACTGCTCATCATCGACGCGGCGGCCATGATCACGCCGGGCACGGGTCCGGTACGACGGCGCATTCTCACGCGGCTTCGCTTGGTGCGCCGGCGGCGCAGCGTGCGCTGATCTGGGCGCTCATGGTCACCGGCGGGATGGCGCTGGTCGAGGTGATCGGCGCGTTCTGGTCGGGCTCGCTCGCGCTGCTCTCCGACGGCGGTCACATGGCGACCGACGCCGCAGCGCTCGGCCTCGCGTTGTTCGCTTCCCGCATTGCGCAGCGGCCACCGACGCAGCGGGCATCTTACGGTTACGCGCGCGCCGAAGTCCTGGCAGCATTCGTCAACGCGCTCGTGCTGCTCGGTCTCGTTGTATTCATCGCGGTTGAAGCGGTGCGGCGATTGCTCGAACCTGCGCCCGTCGCAGGAGCGACCGTCCTGGCGATCGCCATCGTTGGCCTGCTCGCAAACCTCGTGTCGGCGTGGATCCTCTCGCGTGTTTCGTCATCGATGAATACGCGCGGCGCGTTGTTGCACGTTCTCTCCGACGTGCTGGGATCGGTTGCCGCGATCATCGCGGGCGCGGTGATTGTCACGACGGCGTGGACACCGATCGACCCGATTCTGTCGATTGTCGTTTCGCTATTGATCCTGCGTTCGACATGGCGTCTCCTCGCACAGTCGACCGGGGTGCTGATGGAAGGCGTTCCCGCTCATCTGGACTACGATGCCATCGGGCGCGCGCTGTCGCGTATCGCCGGCATTACCGGTGTGCACGATCTGCATATTTGGCACATGGGCTCCGAGCGCGTTGCGCTGTCGGCTCACCTGTCGCTCGCGGATGCCGCCGAATGGCCGGTGATCCTAGCGCGTGCGCAACGGCTGCTGCTGGAAAACTACGGCATCGAGCATGTGACGCTGCAACCGGCGTGGCCGCCGCCCGCTCGCTTTGGCGACCGCCGCGTGATTCCCATCGCGACGAACGGCGAGAAGCGCTAGAACATCAAATCCATTTGGCGAGCCGGAAGCGCCAGAACAGCAGCGCATCGATGGCGACCATAAAAATGATCGCGAGCGGGTAGCCGAACGAAAGGTCGAGCTCCGGCATGTTCTTGAAGTTCATCCCATAGACGCCCGCAATCAGCGTCGGCACGGTGATGAGCGCGCCCCACGCTGCGAGCTTTTTCGTCACCTCGTTTTCCGACAAGCTGATGAGCGCGAGGTTGACTTGTGTCGCCGTCGTCAGCATTTCGCGGCTGCTTTCGATCGCGCCGTTGATGCGCGACAGGTGATCGTAGACATCGCGAAAATATTCCTGCGTCCCCTTGCAGAGATGCGGAACGCGCCCGCCATACAGCTTGCCGACCGCTTCCATCAGCGGCGCGATCGCGTGCTTCAGCGTCATTAGCTTGCGCTTGAGAACATAGAGCGTTTCCAGTCTGTCGCGCGTTGACGTCGGCGCGGTCGAAAACATCTGCTCCTCGGCGGTTTCCAATTGCGTCTCGAGACCGTCCAGCACCGGGAAATAACGATCGACGACGTTGTCCATCAGTGCGTACAACACGAAGGCCGATCCGTGTCGCAACAATTCGGGCTCGCGTTCAGCGCGCGCGCGAACGGCGGCGAATCCGAGGTGCGTCCGATGGCGCACCGACAAGACGTAATTCTCGCCTACGAAAATATCGACTTCGCCAACGAGAAGATCGTCGTCGCCGTCGTCGGTCTTGATTTTTTCGATCGGCTGCAACACGGCAAACAACGAATCGCCGTACTCCTCGATCTTCGGTCGTTGATGGCCCGACCGTGCATCTTCAACGGCGAGCGGATGCAGGTCGAACTCCTCCGCCATCTGATCGAGCTCTTCGCGGGTCGGCTCAAAGAGCGCTACCCAGACGAAGCAATCGGGACGCGTGACGTATTCGCTGATGTCCTCGACCGGGATATCGGCGAGCTTGCGGCCGTTCGCGTAGACAACGCAGGTGATCAGCATGGCGCGGATGAATGCCTTCCGGTCGCATCATAGCGACGCGACGCAGGCGGCGCTACCGGCGCTGTAGACCGATCCGATGGCCCGGCTGCGCATCAACGGGTAACATCGATGGTTTCATCCAGTGCCGAGCAACAGGCTGGCACGGCGCGGAGCCGCCATCTTGCAATGATCATCCAATCGCTTCTCGATACCGATCTTTACAAGTTCACGATGATGCAGGTCGTATTGCATCATTTTCCGGGCGCGGAAGTCGAGTACCGGTTCAAATGTCGCAATGCCGACGTTCCGCTGGCGCCTTACATCGGCGAGATCCAGGACGAAATTCGGCAGCTCTGCTCGCTCAGATTCAACCGGCGCGAGCTCGATTACCTTCGCCACTGGCGTTTTTTCAAGAGCGACTTCATCGACTTGCTGGGGCTCTTTCAGCTCGACGAGCGGTTCATTAAAGTGACCCGCATCGCAGGCACCGAAGAGATCGACATCGCGATCAAAGGCCCGTGGCTGCACACGATCATGTTCGAGGTGCCCGTTCTGGCGATCGTGTCCGAGATCTACTTTCGCAACACGGTCGCAACGCCTAACTTCGACGAAGGCAGGTGCCGGCTCGCGGCCAAAATCGAAATTATCAACGGTGTTCCCGATCCGGCGTTTCGGATCGCCGACTACGGTACGCGCCGCCGTTTCTCGCATGCATGGCAGGACGAGATTGTGGCGACGCTGAAATCCAAGATCGGCCAGAAGTTCGTCGGGACCAGCAATGTCATGCTCGCGCTGGAACGCGGTCTCACGCCCCTTGGAACGATGGCGCACGAATACTTGCAGGCGTGTCAGGCGGTTGGCCCACGGTTACGCGACTCGCAGGTGTTCGCGTTCAACACGTGGGCGCGCGAATATCGCGGCGACCTGGGCATCGCGTTGTCGGACGTCTGCGGAATGGCTGCGTTCCTGCGCGACTTCGACTTGTTCTTCTGCAAGCTATTCGATGGCGTGCGTCACGATTCGGGCGATCCATTCGAGTGGGGCGAGAAGCTGATCGCGCATTACCAGAAGATGCGGATCGATCCGCGCACGAAGGCGATGGTGTTCTCGGACAGCCTCACCGTTCCGCTGGCCATCCGACTGTTCAACTATTTCCGCGGCCGCAGCCAGACGGCGTTCGGTATCGGCACGAATCTGACGAACGATCTCGGCTACGAGGCGCTGCAGATCGTGATCAAGATGACGCGTTGCAATGGACAGCCGGTCGCCAAGATCAGCGACGAGCCCTCGAAGGCGATGGACTACGATCCCTCGTATGTCGCGTACCTGCGCGAAGTGTTTCAGGTGCCGGCGCCCAAACCCGAAGAGGGCGTGCCTGCGTGAGTCGATGCATATTCACATCGAAGCGGGTTGAACCGCTGCGCTCGGGCTTCGGGTGGCGCAAATCACGTCAGCGAGCGGGTACCCCGCGCGGCCTCTGCGTCGACACAACGCCGCCCAAGACGGCCGCGCGACCCGCTTTTCGCCGACTGCGCCACAGGCGCCCTT
>VBCG01000182.1 GCA_005881895.1 Betaproteobacteria bacterium | reverse complement strand
CCCCAAGCAGCTCCACGTCTTCATTCGCGATTGGCTGTCGTCGAACAACGTGCTGCTGCGCGGACGCGACGACAACGTCGTCATCGACTCCGGATACGTCAAGCACGTGCCGCTCACGCTGGCATTGATCGCATCGCGGCAGGGGCTCGACGGTGCGCCGCTGACGAAGCTCGTCAACACGCATTGCCACTCGGATCATATGGGCGGCAACGCGGCGATCGCCCGCGCGTACGGATGCACGATTGCCGTTCCCGAGAGCGACGCGCCGCTGATCGAAGCCTGGGACACGAAAACGCTGCTGCTCGAATACGCGGATCAGAGCGCCGATCGCTTCGTCGTCGGCGAAGTGCTGCGTGCCGGCGATACGTACGTCTGGGGCGATCTCGAATGGCGCGCGCTCGCCGCGCCCGGCCATGACATGGCGGCGTTGGTCTTCTACAACCCCGAGCACAGGATCCTCATTTCCGGCGACGCGCTATGGCAAAACGGCTATGGCTTCGTCATGCCGCCGGAGATCGATCCTGCGGCGATGCCGGCTACACGCGCGACGCTCGACATGCTCGCGTCGCTCGACGTACGCATCGTGATTCCCGGACACGGCGAGCCGTTCACCGATTTCGCGCCAGCGCTCGAACGCGCATTTGACCGCACGGCGGCATTCGAAGCGGACCCGCGCCGCTTCGCGCGTCACGCGCTCAAGGTCGTGTTGACGTTTGCGCTGCTCGACCGCCGCCAAATGCTGCTCTCCGATCTGCCGGCTTACGTCGAGCGGATCGAAATTTATCGCGACTTCAACGCGCGTTTTTTTCAGCTGCCGCCCGCCGCCCTCGCACAAATGCTGTTCGAGAGTCTCGAGAGGGCCGGTGCAGTGAGGCGCGACGGCGGCGTTCTAATGGCGGCGTGACTCCTCATTGTGGGCCACTGACCCGGCGCGTCGATCGACGCTACGGTGCGACTTCCCTATAAGCCTCGATCGGGATCATCAGCTTTACTTCGTCGCCCGGGTTGTTGATGTTGAGGCCGTTCGTCATGCCCCAGTCGGAGCGCTTGATCGTCGCCGTCGCCTCGGCGCCGCACATCGGCTTCTTGTTGAATGGATTCTCGCCGCAAGTGAAGTTCACGACCTTGAAGCTCACCGGCTTGGTGACGCCGATCATCGTCATGTCCCCGTCCACGCCGACCACGCGGTCACCGTCGAATGTCACCTTGTCCGACTTGAACGTCAGCGTCGGAAATTTTTCGACGTTGAAGAAGCGCTCGCCCTTGACGATCGCGTCGAGCCGCGCATCGAACGTTCGGATCGACGTTGCGTCAATCGTGATATCGATCGTTCCTTTTTTTTCCGCGCGATCGAGCGTCACCTTGCCGCTGACCTTGCCGAAATTGCCGCGCTGGGGCGACATGCCGATGTGCCGTGTTTCGAACGAGGGCTGTGAATGCACAGGCTCGACGACGAATGATTCCTCTGCGGCGATGGCGGGAATGGCGATCGCTGCAACGACGCTGGCTAGCAATGCGCGAATAGTCACGATCTCTCCTCCAGTTTTTGCTTCAACAGCAGAATTCATTTCGCTGGCGACAGCACCATGTGGACGCGGACGACGACATCGTTCGCCACGGTTTCGGTGTCCGCCCACAGTCCCAACCCGATGCCGTAATCGAGACGCTTGACGGTGAAAGTGCCGTCCGCGACAGAGTTGCCGGCGGCATCTTTCTTGAGCGAGATCGGGACGATGGCATTCTTGGCGACGCCCTTGATCGTGAGTTGACCACTGACTTCGAACTTGTCGGCGCCCAAGCTCTTCATCGACGCTGACGCGAAATGCGCGACCGGGAATTTCGCCGTATCGAACCACAGCGGCCCCTTGATTTCGGATTCCGAATCGTCGCTTTCGAGATCGATGCTCGCGAGATCGATATCGAACTCCGCTTTTGATCGTGCCAGATCGTTGGGCAGGAACACCACATTGGCTTTCCAGTTGCGAAAGCGGCCCTCGAAATTGACGCCCATCTGCTTCGAGACGAAACGGATGTCGCTCTTGTCGACCAGCACGCCCTGCGCGCCCGCGTGACCGGCAAGCGCGAACAGCAGTAACGGCAGCAGGGCTCGCAGGAACACCATCATTCCTTTGGTTTGACGATCGGCAGCATTCGCGCCAGCACGGCGTCACGATCGCCAAAATGATGCTTGAGCGCGGCCGCAACATGGACACAGAGCAGCGTGAACAGTGCAAAGTTCAATGTCACGTGGATAGTTCTCAGCACAGCGGCGAGTGCCTTGTCCTTCGGGACGAGGTCAGGAAGAGGGACGAGTCCGAGATAGACGACCTGCACGCCGGTCGCCGAACTATAGACCCAGCCCGAGATCGGGATGACCAGCAACAGGACGTAGAGCAGCGCGTGGGCCGTCGCGGCGCTCCGCCGTTGCCAAGCCGGCATCGCGACTGGCGGAGGGACGGGGCGGTACCAGCGCCACGCGAGCCTCGCGCAGGTGACCAGAAACACCGTGATGCCGATCCATTTGTGCACCAAAAACCATTGAAGCTTCCGCGGCGATATCGGAAGCGCCACCATCGACAATCCCAGCGACAGGTTGGCGACGATCAATGCGGCGGTCAACCAATGCAGTGCGATCGCCGCGCCACTGTAATGTTCGCTTACATCCTCCAAGATCGGTTGTCGCACAACGCCTTGTGATTTGGATGTAAACACGCTGTCAAGCCGCTTTGTTCCGCCACGAAGCGATCGCCCATTCGTGGAAGGAGATCATTGGGCAAACTCCGCGACAAATGCACGAACGCCGTCGAGCAGCATCTGCACGGCGATTGCGGTCAGCACAAGGCCCATCAACCGTTCGGCGGCGATCATGCCGCGCTCCCCCAGAGCCTGTTGCAGCCGATGCGCGCCCAGCATGACCGCTGTCGCGACAATCATCGCCACGGTCAGCGCAATCATCCATGCGAGCAGGTGCGCGGGGTCGCGCGACGCCATCAGCATCACGGTCGCCAGCGCCGAAGGACCTGCGATCGACGGCACGGCGAGCGGGACGATGAACGGTTCCGCGCCGGGCCGATCGCCGAACACGCCTTCCGGATGGCGAAATACCATACGCAACGCGATGAGGAACAGGATGATGCCGCCGGCGATCGCCAGCGATACTTCGGACAGCTGCAGCCATTTCAGGAACAGGCGGCCGCCCAGCATGAACGCGAGCAACACGACATAGGCAACGAAGCATTCGCGCAGCACGACGCGCGCGCGTCGGGAAGCCGGCACATCGGCAAGCGCGGCAATGACAATCGGGACATTGCCGAACGGATCGATGACGAGCAATAGCAGCACCGCAGCGGAAAATATTTCGGCGAATGGCATTGGGCTGCCTTAATGCAGCTTGACGCGCGGCTCGAGACGGCGTCGCAAAAAACGGCCGAGCGTATCGAGCGCGACGCGGGCGTAGCCGTAAATCGAGATCTGATGCAATTTGTAGAGCGACGCGTACATGACGCGCGCGATGATGCCTTGAATCACCATATTGCCGCCGATCAGCCGTCCCATCAGATTACCGACGGCAGAGAGCTCGCCGAGCGACACGAGCGAACCGTGATCGTGAAGGCGGAATCGCGGCAGCGGCCTTCCCGCGAGTCGCGCCTGCATCGACTTGATCAGCATTGTCGCCTGTTGATGTGCCGACTGCGCGCGCGGCGGCACCAGCAGCCCTTCATGCCCCGGCTCGATCCGCGGGCACGCGGCGCAGTCGCCGAGCGCGAAAATGTCGAGGTCACGCGTTGTCTGCAACGTCGGCTGCACGACCAGCTGGTTATTGCGATTGACTTCAAGCCCATCCAAACCGGCGAGCCATGCCGGCGCTTTGATCCCCGCCGCCCACACGACGAGATCGGCGGGAAAGAACCTGCCGCTCGCAGTACGAACGCCGTCTTTGACGACTTCGGCGACCGGTTCACCGGGGCGCACATCGATGCGCAGACGTTCGAGCAGCTCGGTCGCCGCTTCGGCGATCTTCTCCGAAAGTTGGGGCAGGATGCGCGGCGCGGCCTCGAGCAAGGCGAGGCAAATATCGTTGGCGGTATCGAGATGATCCAGTCCGTAGCCTGCATGCGCCCGCGTCGTCTGCCGGATTTCCGCGGCCAGCTCGACGCCGGTCGCGCCGCCACCGATGATGACGATATGGACAGCCGCCGACTCGCCCGCGCCACCCCGCGCATCCGCGCGTACGCACACGGCCAGCAACAACCGATGGAAGCGTTCGGCGTCAACGGCGGTATCGAGCGCGATCGCGTATTGCGCGACGCCGGGCACACCGAAATCGTTGCTCACGCTGCCGACGCAGATGAGCAACATGTCGTACGGCAAGGTGCGCGCAGGCAGGATTTCTTCACCGTTGTCGAAAGACACCGCGCCAAGCTTCAACTCGTGTCGCGCGCGATCGAGACCTGCAACCGCGCCTTGACGGAAACGAAAACGATGCCAGTGCGCGAGCGTCAGGTAGTCAATGTCGTGCATATCGACATCCATTCGTCCCGCGGCGACTTCATGCAGGAGCGGCTTCCAAACGTGCGTGGCGAACTGATCGACGAGCGTGATTTCCGCCCGGTTTTTCCGCCCGAGCTTGTCGCCCAGCGTGCACGCAAGCGGCAGCCCGCCGGCACCGCCGCCGACGATGACGATGCGATGTTTTGCTTCCGTCATATTTGCCCTGCGGCGGTCATTGCTTGCCGACAGCGTCCGCCGCGCGCCTCAGCGCATCGATGTGCGCCTTCTGCGCGTAGTCGATGAGCGCAAGCTGATCCGAGAAGTACTCGCGCGTCACCGACGCCGGACTGGCCGGAGGAAGCGCGAGATGCGCATCGGCCTCGCCTGCATTGACGACGATCGACATGCCGGTGCGGCGGGCGATCGTCATCATCGCGGCATTCTCGGCGAGGCAATGCATGTAGAGGCGCATCGTGCGGCGATTACGTGCATGCTCGCTGGCGCGCGCGACGAGCGCAGTGCCGATCCCATGGCCGCGATGCGACGGCAGCACGGAAACGCCGAGCTCGGCGGCGTCGTCGAAGAACCCGACATGCGCGGCGCCGATGATCGCGAGGCTGTCGTCGTAGACGGCGAACACCGCGTCGCGCTCGAAGTCGATGCGCTCGACATAGGCGGCGATTGCAGGCGTCGCAAGCGGCGAGCCAAAGCGCAGACGGACGTCTTCGGACGGTAAAGCGATAAGGTGCGCGAGAAATGGCTCGCGCGCCGAGTTCCCTACACGTTGAACCGTCGGAATCATCCTCCGCTGACCTCAATCACCCTTGACGATGCCTTCGCGACGAGGATCGGCGCCGCCGATCCAACCCTTCTTCGTGCGCACGATCGCCTGCAGTCCGCTCGTGTGGTCCATCACTTGGACCTCGTGTCCGAGCGCACGAAGCTTCTCTGCGAGCGCAACGGCTTGCGTATCGGCCTCGAGCTCGGTGGGGCCGTTCCGACTGCCGACATTGGGAAGCGCGATCGCGGCCTGCGGATCGAGGCCCCAATCGAGCACGCCAATCAACGTCTTCGCGACATAGTTGATGATGGCGCTGCCGCCCGGAGAGCCGGCGACCATGTGCACGCGCGCTGCCCGGTCATAAACGATCGTCGGCGCCATCGACGAGCGGGGACGCTTGCCCGCTTCGACGCGATTGGCGACCGGCTTGCCGTTGTCGGTGGGCGCGAATGAAAAATCGGTGAGCTCGTTGTTGAGCAGGAAGCCGCTCCGCGTCATCAGGCGGCTGCCGAACGCGTCCTCGATCGTCGTCGTCATCGCGACCGCATTGTCATCCCTGTCGACAACGGAAATATGCGACGTCGACGGAAACTCGAGCGCGGCGTTTTCGCCCCACGCGACCGTGCGCGCGCCTTCCTTTCGCGTGGGCGGCGTACCGGGTGGCGCGGTTCCGAGCGATCCCGTTGTCGTTATCAGCGCGGAGCGCGCGTGAAGATAGCCATCGTCGAGCAGTCCGGCGGGTGCCGCATAGAAAGCGGGATCAGCCTCGTACACGCCGCGATCGGCATACGCGAGGCGCCCCGCTTCGCTCAAGAAATGCGCGCTCCAGAACGATTGCAGGCCCATCGCCTTCAGGTCGTAAGGCTCGAGTATCTTGAGCATTTGCAACACGGTGACGCCGCCCGAAGACGGTAGCGGCATCCCGCAAACTCGATAGTGTCGATACGTGTCGCAAACAGGCTCGCGCACCACAACGCGGTAGCTCGCAAGATCGGCGAGCGTGATGTCACCGGGATTGGTCGGATGACTGCGTACGGTGTCAACGATGTCCTGTGCGATCTCCCCCGTATAGAACGCATTCGCGCCTTCCTCCGCCAAGCGGCGCAGCGTGGCCGCGTACGCTGGATTCTTCATGATCGCGCCGATCGCGCGTGGTTTGTCGCCGTCCAAGAAATACGTCTTCGCGCGACCCTGAAGGTTCTTTTCGCCCGCGACCATCGTATAGAGACGCGGCGAAACGGCGAATCCGTTCTCGGCGAGCTCGATCGCGGGCGCAAACACCGTGGACCAGGGGAGACGTCCATGCTTGCGATGCGCGATTTCGAGAAGCCGCACAGTCCCCGGAACGCCGACCGAACGCCCACCGACAACCGCATCGGTGAAGGCCAGCGGTTTGCCGTCGCTGTCGAGAAAACGTTCGGGCGTTGCTGCGGCGGGCGCGGTTTCGCGACCGTCGTATGCGATAAGCTTGTGCGTTTTTCCATCATGCGCAAGCAGGAACGCGCCGCCACCAAGACCCGACGATTGCGGTTCGGTCAGGCCGAGCACCAGTTGCACGGCGATCGCCGCGTCCACTGCCGATCCTCCGGCGCGCAGGATTTTGTACCCCGCGTCGACCGCCAGCGGATTCGCCGCGGCGACCATGAACCAACGACTCTCGACCGGGCGTTTGTCGGTCCATCCGGACGGTCGCTCGGGCGCTTGATCTTGCGCTGCTGCACTGACGCCAGCGAGGCACGCCAATACAACGACGACGCTACGCGCTTGTCCGCACGATTGTTGGAAAGTCATCCGAGGCTTCGAGCAGCGACAGAACGGCGATTGTAAGCATTCGTCGACGGTCCCGACCGACGGCGTAAGCGTGGCCACATGCTGGACCCACCACCAACCCACGAAGCCCTATGCGAAAAGGGCAGCGGAAGTCCCCCTGCCCTTTTCGCACGTTGCGTTACTTCTTGGCCGGCTCCGGCGTTGACGTCGATGACGCTGGCGGTGTGGGCGCCGCCGGCGGCGCTGTCAACGATGGTGCCGGCGCAACCGCCTTGGCCGGCGCGGAGATCGGCGTTGGCGGTGGAATTGGTATGGAGGGTGTCGCTGCGCCAATCGCAAAGGTGCCCAGCAGCGGGACGATCATCAATGCGACGATGTTGATGATCTTGATCAACGGATTGACGGCGGGACCCGCGGTGTCCTTGTAGGGATCGCCGACGGTATCGCCGGTGACCGCCGCTTTGTGCGCGTCGGACCCTTTGCCGCCGTAATGACCGTCCTCGATGTACTTCTTCGCGTTATCCCACGCGCCGCCACCTGTCGTCATCGAGATCGCGACGAAAAGTCCCGTGATGATCGTGCCCATCAACAGGCCACCCAACGCCTGCGGTCCCAATAGAAGTCCGACAACGACGGGCACGAGCACAGGCAGGAGCGACGGCACGATCATTTCCTTGATCGCCGCCTTGGTCAGCATGTCGACGGCGACGCCGTATTCGGGCTTCCCCGTTCCGTCCATGATCCCTTTGATCTCTTTGAACTGACGGCGCACTTCGATGACGACCGCGCCCGCTGCGCGTCCGACCGCCTCCATCGCCATCGATCCGAACAGAAACGGAATCAAGCCGCCGATAAAGAGGCCGATGATGACCATATGGTTCGACAAGTCGAAATTGGTCGCGAGGTTCGATGTTTCGAGCGCATGCGTGTAGTCGGCAAAGAGCACAAGCGCCGCCAACCCCGCCGAGCCGATTGCGTAGCCCTTCGTCACGGCCTTGGTGGTGTTCCCCACAGCGTCAAGCGGATCCGTGATCGCGCGCACTGAGTCCGGAAGATCGGCCATCTCCGCGATACCGCCGGCGTTGTCGGTGATCGGCCCGTAGGCATCCAGCGCGACGATGATGCCGGCCATTGACAGCATGGCCGTTGCCGCAATCGCGATCCCGTACAGACCTGCAAGCCAAAACGATACGTAGATGGCGATGCACACCGAGATCACCGGTAACGCCGTCGCTTTCATCGAGACGCCGATTCCCGCAATGATGTTAGTTGCATGACCCGTCGTCGACGCCTGCGCGACGTGGCGCACCGGCTTGAATTCGGTCGCCGTGTAGTACTCGGTGATCACGACCATTGCCGCGGTCAGGGCGAGGCCGACGAGACCTGCGCCCCACAGGTGCAACGGCGTCAAGATCGGATTCACCGCCGCGATGCCACTCATCAGCCAATCGGTGATGAACCAGAATCCGATCGCCGATACGACGCCGGCGACGATCAGTCCGCGATAGAGCGCGTTCATGATCTTGCCGCCCGGCGTTGCCTTGACGAAATAGCAGCCGATGATCGATGCGAGGATTGACCACCCACCGAGCACCAACGGGTAGATGACGGCCGCTTCCGCGGTCGTTTTCAGCAACAGCGCACCGAGAAGCATCGTCGCGATGATCGTGACCGCGTACGTCTCGAACAAGTCGGCCGCCATTCCGGCGCAATCGCCGACGTTGTCGCCGACGTTATCCGCGATCACCGCCGGGTTGCGCGGATCGTCTTCCGGAATGCCCGCCTCGACCTTGCCGACGAGATCCGCGCCGACATCGGCGCCTTTGGTGAAGATGCCGCCGCCCAACCGCGCGAAAATGGAGATCAGCGAGCCGCCAAACGCGAGCCCGACTAGCGGCTGGATCGCA
>VBCG01000181.1:7309-17442 GCA_005881895.1 Betaproteobacteria bacterium | reverse complement strand
GGCCTGGTCGAAGTTCATATCGATGTGGCCCGCGACGACGTCCTGCGTTGCCGGCGCCGCGCCGCGGTAGTGGACGATCTCGAACTTGGCGCCCGTCTTCTGCTGGAAGTACACGGCGCTCAAATGCGCTGGCGTTCCCGCCCCGCCCGTCCCCGCCGTGACCCTGCCCTCGTTCGCCTTCACATACTCCATGAATTCCTGGAGGTTCTTCGAGGGCGTGGCCAACTTCGCGATGAGAAGCTGTGGATTCGTGCAGATCATCCCGACCGGGTCGAGGTCCTTGAGCACGTCGAACTGCACAGGCTGGATGGCCTCAACGATCACGTGCGTGCCGATGTGGCCGATGCCGACCGTGTACCCGTCGGGCGCGGAGCGCGCCAGCTTGTTCACGGCGATGCTCCCGCCTGCGCCGGTGACGTTCTCGACGATGATCTGTTGTCCCAACGCCTTTCCCATGCGCTCGCCCATGATCCGAGCGATCGTGTCGGTCGGGCCGCCCACGGCGAAGGGGACAATCATCGTGATCGGGTGAGTCGGATAGGTCTGCGAAAATGCCGGAAACGCAGCGCAAACGAGAGCAGAGAAAAACAGCGGGGCGCGCGTAATGAACATAGGGAGTCCTCCTCCTATCATCAATTACAATTCGATCGTTCCATGCGCCAACTTTTCCGACAAGAGGCGATCGAAGGACGCGCGCGAGTGGCAGACCGAAGTAGTGGGCCATCTCGAACGGCGCTACGCCCGCGAGAACCACTTGTTATAGAGCGCTCTGTACCGCCCATCTTCGTACATTTCGAGCAACGCCTTGTTGATCCGCTTACGCAGGGGGCTGCCATCGGGGACGGCAATACCGTACTTTTGCGCCGCGAAGATTGGACCAACGACCTGTAGGACGCCGTTGCCACGCTTCGCGGCCAAGTATTGAAGCGTCGGCGCGTCGAAGACCATAGCTTGGACATCACCGTTCGAGACGAGATCGCAACCTTCCTCGGCTGATGCCACGTTGACATATTGCAACCCTTGCTCGGTCAAGTAGTCCGCGGCAACCGTGCCGCCCACGGTTGCGATCGTCTTTCCCGCCAGGTCGGACGGTCCACGTATCTTCGAATTCAGGCGGTCGACGGTCTGCGTCGAACTGATTGTGGCCGTCAGTTGCGCAATCAGCACTACGCCGACCAGCCACATAAAAAAAACGATGAGCCGCTTAACCACCTTCGCGGCCTGTCGATCGCCATGCTCGCCGGTCGCGACAATTAAAGCCACACCCCACAGTCCTTCGCCTATCCCCTTCAGATAGCCCTTCCGAAAATGCTCGCTTGTCTGGCGCTCGACTATCCATAACACGTTGGCCATCACAAACATGATGGCAATAAATGCGCCGAGGAGCACACCGAGTGTGGGCCATGGGATCGAATCAAACACATCCAGTAGGTGATTGCCGCCTTGGGTGTGCACCATGATCTGCAGGCCAGAGTCGAAATAGGGCTGGGTGAAGTCGACTACGTTTTCGCGTTCCCTCGTGATGGTAATAGCCGCGATCGCCGCGTCAGCCTTGCCGCTCTTCACCGCCTGCAACTGGTCACCGACTGTCGTGACTTCGACCCATGCTGTCTCGACCTTGAGCGACTGCGCGAGCGCGTTCCAGAGATCAATACTGAAACCGCTCAGTTCCGTCTCATGCTTGAACACAAACGGCGCAATCGGTTTTACCGCCACACGCAACACCTTGCCCTCTGCCGCGTCCTGAGCAACTGCGCCTTTTGCACCGAGACAGGTCACCGCTACGACAAAAATAATGCATATCGCCATGAATTTTTTTTGCGCCATCCGCATCCTCCCGCGTCGCCGTGACGAGATTCTTACTCAAATGACCGGTTCCGGGAAATTTGCGCGGCGTCGCCGACCGACCGTTCCTGGGCCGAAGCGAGACGGTCGCGAATTACGCTATCGGCTCCGGCAAACGCGAGCGAGCGGTCAACGCATCACCTTGTTCGGCAAATCGACGAGTAGCGCAAACGCAGTGAGCACGCTGTCAGGCACGATCACTGAATGACGCCGAGTGGTTCGTTGCAGCCCACGACGACTCGATGCGTGGGCATCCGTAACTTAGCCAGCGCCAAAAATTAGCGGCTACCCGATTGACACCGGCCTTCGATGCGCGCAGATTGGCCCCTGGTCAATTGCGAAAGGAGGTGATCCATGACGAGAATCTTGGTCGGAACGGCGCTCGCGCTGTTCGCTCTTGCTCCGACGATGAGCTGGGCGGAATGCGATTACCACAAAGCGTCCATGGCGTCTTCCACACCTGTTGCAAAGGATGATTTGGCGCAAGCGCCGGCAGTGAGCAAGGCGCCGGCGCCGGTCGTAGCGAAGGCGTCCGTGACCAAGCAGGCGAAGCATGTAGACAGCAAGACAACCTCGTCGCCGTCCAAGACTGAGGCGTCTACGGTCGTGGCGAAAACCAACTAGGTCGTTCCGACGTTCTTGAGGCCCGCCATGCGCGGGCCTTTTTGTTGTGCGCCCGGCAGGGCGCACGTACTTGGAGGTGAAAGTCCTCTGCACACTCGGCAAGGAGAAGTGTTAGCCGAACGGCAAGCGTGTCGCGGGTGACTGCGAATCCGGAGGAAGCTGAAGGCAAAGCGCTGGCCTGACGAACAGGAAGCGGATTGAGGCGGCGCAGCGGGGTGAGCAGGCAAGTATCTGCGAAGCCCAATACTTGCACGGAACGCGACGACGTAGATCCGACAGGCATAAGCGTGAAGGTGGATGCGCAATACCCGGGGAGATCTGGTGATGCGCCTTGTGCTACCGACATCGTGAGGTGTTGGGATGCATCACCAGAAGTCAGCCGAGGGCATAGTAGGCGGAGACGCTGAAGGCCCGAACGTGAAATGCCGTGAGTAGGCGGTGGGAATCTCAGGAAAGCCGATGAAGGCGGAAGCTGATCGGGCTGATCAGGCGGGAGCAGAGGACATCGAACGGAATTCGATGGGGGCTGCCGCTCGCGCCGAGGCGGACTTGGCGACTCATCCGCGGACCAAAGCGGAGGTAGCGACAACGAGCTTGATGGAAGCTGCAGTTGACCGCAGTAACCTCATGCTCGCGTATCAGCGGGTGCTCGAGAACAAAGGCGCCGCGGGCGTGGATCAGCTCGCGGTGTCGGCGCTCAAAGAACACCTGAAACGACACTGGCTGGTGATCCGAGCCAGATTGCTGGCGGGCAGGTATCAACCGGCGGCCGTGCGCCGCGTGGACATCCCGAAGCCGCAAGGCGGGGTGCGTACGCTCGGCATTCCGACGGTGGTGGATCGGCTCATTCAGCAGGCGTTGCATCAAGTGCTGCGAGTGATCTTCGAGCCGACCTTCTCAGAAGGAAGCTACGGCTTTCGACCGGGCAGGAATGCGCATCAAGCGTTACGTCAAGCGCGCCAGTACGTGGCGCAAGGCAAGCGTTGGGTAGTGGACATCGATCTGGAGCAGTTCTTCGACCGGGTCAACCACGATCTGCTGATGAGCCAGTTGGCAAAGAAGATCGATGACGCACGAGTACTGACACTGAATCGGCGCTATCTCGAAGCCGGCATGATGGCGGACGGTTTAGTGCAGCCGCGTACCGAAGGCACGCCGCAAGGTGGGCCGCTGTCGCCGCTGCTGTCCAACATTCTGCTCACCGAACTGGAACTAGAATGACGCGGCCACGCGTTCTGCCGCTACGCGGACGACTGCAACATTTATGTCGCCAGCGAACGAGCGGGCGTGGGGTTGTTGCAAAGTCTGACCGGATTTCTGGCACAGCGACTCAAGCTCAAAGTTAATGGGGCGAAGAGTGCGGTGGCGCGGCCGTGGCAGCGAAAGTTTCTGGGCTATAGCTTAACGTGGCACATGAGACCGAAACTGCGCATTGCCGGGGCGAGCCTTGGGAAGCTGACGGCGAAAGTGAAAGCGCTGCTGCGCGATGCGCGCGGTCGTAACCTCGGCACCACGATTCACACTCTCAATCCGGTGCTGCGCGGTTGGGCAACGTACTTCAAGCTGACCGAAACGAAACGCGCGCTGGACGAGCAGGATGGATGGATACGGCACAAGTTGCGCTGTATCTTGTGGCGGCAATGGAAGCGTCCCTACGCGCGCGCATGCAACTTGATGACGCGCGGGCTGACGGAAGAGCGAGCGTGGCGCTCGGTGTGCAATCAACGCGGTCCCTGGTGGAACGCGGGCGCCAGTCACATGCACGCGGCGTTCCCGAAGTCCTGGTTCGCTCATCTGGGGCTGGTGTCGCTGCTCGATACGGTGCAGCCCCTCCCGCGTGTTTCATGAACCGCCGTATGCGGAACCGCACGTACGGTGGTGTGGGAGGGCGACCGGGGTAACCCGGTCCCCTACCCGATCGACCCGCACGTCGCCTCCGCTCTTGGCCGATTCCAGCCCGTCGATAGCGAGTCCTAGCTGACACCAAGTTTGCGCTACGACTGCTCATTGGGAGCCAACTGCGCCGATCAGAGTCCCGCCCGATTCTTGCCTTTCACCGCCGGGTTCACCACGTTGACCGGCCACTCGCCGGTCAACACGCGGCGAACTTCTCTCGGCGCGCCTGCCTGAAGGCCGACCAACGCCTGTTCGCTGTACCAGGCGACATGCGGCGTGATGATCACGTTTTCGCGCTCGCGTAGCGGGTGGGGATTAGGGAGCGGTTCCGGGTCCGTCGTGTCGAGCGCGCAGCCGGCGATCTTTTTTGCGTCGAGCGCGCGGACGAGCGCATCGGTGTCGACAATCGGTCCGCGCGAGCAATTGATGAGGAAAGCGCTTGCCTTCATGTGCGACAGCGCGTTGTCATTGATCATCTTCCGCGTGTCCGGCGTGAGCGGAGGGTGAAGCGACACAAAATCCGATTCACCGAGCAGGTCGTGCAACGCCATTTTCTTGCCGGGGACATCGAACTGTCCCTCTTGCACGAAGGGATCGGCAAACAGAATGCGCATGCCAAAGCTTGCCGCACGCACCGCGACTTGTCGGGCGATATTGCCAAAGCCAATGAGACCCAGAGTCTGGCCTGACAATCGGAACATCGGCTTGCCTGGAGGAAGCTCCCAGCGACCGCCGCGCACGATTCGGTCATACACGGCGACTTTGCGCGCACACGCAAGCAATAGTGACATCGTGTGCTCGGCCACTTCCTCGATGCAGTAGGTCGGGTTGTTAGTGACGATGATGCCCGCTTGCGTGGCGGCGTCGAGGTCGATGGTGTCGACGCCTATGCCGTAGCGAGCGATGATTCGGCACTTGCGCATGCGCGCCATCACATCCGCGGTGATGGGCCCGGCGTACGTGTTGAGCAGCGCGTCGCAATCCGCAGCCTCCGCCAGAAACTCTTCCGGCTTCTTCGTCTGGAGGGCTACGAGATCGGCGATGCCCTCGAGAGTCTTTTTCTCGACGTCCAGCGATTCCCAGACGTAATCCGTCAATACCACTTTCGCCTTTCCATCCATGCGAACTCCTCATGCGCTTACTGAGCTATGGCGTAGATCTCTGGATTCCAGCAATTGGGTGGCGTTCGGCCTTCCAGCACCGCGACGATGTTGTCGACGACCACGTGGGCCATTGATTCCCGCAGCTCGGCCACCGCGCTGCCAATATGTGGCGTCAGGACGACGTTGGACATGCCAAGTAGCGCCGCTTCGACGCGAGGCTCGTACTCGTAGACATCGAGCGCCGCGCCGGCGATGCGCCGATCCGCCAACGCCCAAGCAAGCGCGGCCTCGTCGACGATTGGGCCGCGCGCCGTGTTGATGAGAAATGCGCTGGGTTTCATCAACGCAAGCTCGCGCGTCCCGATCAGATGATGCGTATCGGGCTTGAGCGGCGCATGGATCGAGATGAAGTCGGACTCTGCGAGTAGCTGGTCCAGCACGACGTAATTGAGGCCGAGTTCTTGTTCTTCACTCTCCGCGATCCGCCGCGGACCCCAGTAGAGAATCCGCATCGAGAACCCACGCGCGCGCTGCGCCACCGCGCGGCCAATGCGTCCGCCGCCCCCGATCAGCCCAATCGTCTTCTTCCATACAAATGCGCCCTCGAAGCGCATCGACTGCGCGCCCGGAAATACGCCGGTGTGCAGGACGCGATCACATTCGACAATGCGCCGAGCGAGGGCAAGCAGGAGTCCGAAATGCAGATCCGCGGTCGCTTCAGTGACGACCGGCGGAATGACGGTGACGGGTATGCGCCGCGCCGTTGCCGCGGCAACGTCGATGTCGGACGGCGTGATCGCTGTCGACGCGATCCTGCAACAGGCAGAACAGGATGTCATGCCCGCGCGCGGCAGCGCGAAGCTCGTCTTTGGTCATCGTGTGCTCGATGTCCGGGTTCCACTCGACATCGGCCACACTGCGCAAGCGTTCGATCGCGCTCTGCGCTACGGGCTGCGTGATGAAGATGCTTGGACGCATGGAAACTCGCCGCTCCACATCAGCGCATCCAGCGCACGACTCCCGCAACACCATCGACAGCGGTTTGCACACCATCCGGGATGCGCTGTGTTGCGTCGAGCACGCCCAGCACCATCGGTATGCCGCGTTCTCGTGCCAGCGAGGCCAAGTGCGATGTACTGCCACCGAGCTCGGCGACCACGCCGGCGACGCGCGGAAGCACCTGGCTCAACGCCGGACCTGCAACTTTTGTCACCAGGATGTCGCCCGGCGCGACGCGGGCCAGTTCGCATTCGCAGTTGACCACGCACGCGCGTCCCGCGCCCCAGCCGACGCCTGCCGGATGTCCATTGAGCCCCGGATGACGCAGCCAAATTTCGTCGGGAATCTGCGCCGGTTCCACGTGCAGCGGCCGCGCTTGGAGCAATTTGAATCCGGCATCGTCCAGCGCCCATTCGATTTCGACTGGCATGCCCATGATGTCTTCGACTCGCTGCACCAGCACGCCGAGCTCGAGTGCCTGCGCGTGAGTCAGACACGGTTTGGAAGCAAGCACGCGCGGCACAGGGCGCGTACCGTGAATGCAACCGACGCTATGGAATTTGCGGCCGAGCACGGAATCGCGAAGCGTCAGTGCGCCTTCGCCATCGCGGCTCACGACGATGCGATCCGGCACGACCTCGCCCTGGGCAATCGCCGAGCCGAGTCCCCAGGTGGCATTCAGAACCATGTCGTTGTCCGCGGTGCGGCTCAAGCCGCCGCCTGCGACGCGCGCCGACACCAGCGGTTGCACGAGCACCGCCATCGCGGTGTCCGCAGGGCTCGCGTCATGAGTTGCCATGTAACGCAACACGCGTGTCGACCAGAGCGCCGCCCAGCATGAACGCACGGCCGTGATGAACTCGGTCTCATCTTCCAAGCCGAGATAGCTTTCGAACTGCCCCGCAAAACTCGATCCAAAACGATCTTCGACTAATGCGGAGGAACGCACGACCGTGAGTGCGCCCGTTGTCGCGACAAGCGTCCGCCACGCATCGAGCAGCGGATCGAGCACTTGCGAAACGATCGGTTCGTCGAGCAGGCCGAGCTTCATCGCGAGCGCGGCGCGACGCGCCGTTGCAGAGTCTGCGGAGCTCACGCAGCGTGCGACCTCCGCAAGCCGCAGTGCCGCCACCTGAATGCGGTAAGCATGTGCATCGACGCAAAACCCATGGGGAATCGGCAAGCCCGCACGCCCGAGGCGAGCGAGGTTCGCAGCCTTGGGTCCGAATCGGTCGGCGTCGACGGCTTCAGCAGAAGTCGATGAGACGATGAGCGGATGCATTGACGTCTTCAAGTTGCTCTACGACTTTCCATAGGTGGAATAGCCGGTCATCGGATCAACCACGGTGATCTGCTCAACGGGGAAATTGGAGATGATCTCGACGCGATCCGCGTGAACGATCAGCATCTCTTCGATGCGCACTCCCCACTGATGCGTCTTGCCGTGCTGCGTTTCGAGCGCGAACACCATCCCTTCCTTGATCTCCACGGGATGATCGAGCGACCAGATACGCGAGATCACCGGCGGGTCGTACTGTGCCAGACCCAATCCATGGCCCCACAGATTGGCGGCGGCCTGGTCTTCTTCTTCGTAACCCCACGCTTCCTTCGCCGAGGGCCACTGCATCGCGATCTCTCGCGTCGTGGTGCCGACCTTGACCGCCCTGATCGAATCGTAGAGCCACATGAGCGCCGTCGCGTAATACTCCTTTTGCTCCTGCGTCGGCTCCTTGCCAACGCAATAGGTGCGGTAGTAGCAGGACTTGTAACCGTTCCACGTGAGCGCCGCCAGGTCCATGAACACGATATCGCCCGGCTTGATGATCCGATCGGAGAAGTTGCGCCAATTGGGCCACGTGTTGAGTCCCGAGGAAACGATGACGTCCTCGACGTCCTCCATGCCCGGGATCGAGTAGAGAAACTCCATGATGTGCGCCGTCACCTTGTTTTCGGTGAGCCCGGGCTTCAAGAATTTCATGCATTCCCAGTGAGCGGCGTCGCCGATGGCACCGACCATGCGCATGCACTCGTGCTCATCGACGTTCTTGACGGCTCTTGCCTCCATCATCGGCGTCATGCCGTCGACCCAGTCGATCTTCGCATCCTTGAAGACCTGGATGATGTTGATGTCCACGAAGTCGACGCCGAGCTTCATTCCATCCACGCCGCTCTTCTTCATTTCCTTTTGGATCGCATTGGTGAACTTGGTGACTTGCTGAAGCGAAGCCGGTCCTGCCGCGCCTTTGATCCACGCGTACGACCAGCGGATATTCTCCTTGGGGATCCATGGCGAATGGCGCGCGATGTGCGCACCGAGGTCGCCCTGCTCGAATAACACCGGCGGATCGTCACCGCACAGCAGCGCATAACGCAGTCCGGGCTTCAACCGATTCCACCCGGGCGTGAGCGTGCTGGTCACGTAGCGGACGTTCTCGTCGTACATGAGCAACATCGCGCCCAGCCCGTGCGCCTTCATGCGCTCACGCGCGCGGTCGAGTCGGTAATTGCGCAGCCGATCCCAGTTGACGCGTTGCTGCCAATCCAGTCCCACCATGCCGAAATTTGCCATCGCACTGTCTCCCTCAGTTTGCTTACCGCACGTCAGTTAATAGCCAAATCCTAATCGACCGTCGCACCGGATTCCTTTGCGACTTTGCCCCACCGCGCGGTTTCCGCCGCGACAAACGCTGCGAAGTCTTCGGGCGTCTTGCTGGTCATCACGTCTACGCCGCCCCCGGCAAAGCGTTGTTTCACTTCCGGCGAGTCCATCGTCGCGAGCAACGCGGAATGGATCTTCTCGACGGTCGGGCGTGGTGTTCCCGCGGGTACGAATACGCCCTGCCACGAGCTGCTGACCATCTCGGGATATCCAGCTTCGATCATCGTCGGGACTTGCGGCAGCGCATCGATTCGTTTGGTGGTCGAGATGCCAAGTGGTTTGAGCCTGCCCGCCTGGACGAAGCTGATCGCCGAGGACAGCGTCACGAACATGACTTGCGTTTCGCCGCCGAGCATTCCCGTCACGGCGGGGCCGGCGCCGCCTTTGTACGGGATGTGCACGATTTTGAGATCGGCGAACTTCATGAACCGTTCCATTTCCAAACGGTTCAACGTGCTCGATCCTGGTGACGCGAAGTTGAGCTCGCCCGGTTTCGACTTCGCCAACGCGACGAGCTCGGCGACGGTATTCGCAGGGACGCTCGGATTGGCGATCAGAATGCTCGGCACGCCCGCGACCAGCG
This sequence comes from Betaproteobacteria bacterium, assembly GCA_005881895.1. Taxonomy (GTDB): domain Bacteria; phylum Pseudomonadota; class Gammaproteobacteria; order Burkholderiales; family Casimicrobiaceae; genus VBCG01. The sequence goes on along the minus strand of VBCG01000181.1, from coordinate 7,733 downwards.
TGATCGCCGTGAAGTCTTTCTGCGGGTTGATCGACAGATTGGGAAACACGGCCGGATTGATTGCGATCGTGCCGATGTTGCCGAGGTAAATCGTATAGCCATCGGCAGCGGCCTTTGCCGCTGCTTCCATGCCGATGTTGCCCGATGCGCCGGGCCGATTCTCGATGACGATCGTCTGCCCCAGGAGCTCACCGAGCTTCGGAGAAATGATGCGCGCGACGAAGTCCGACGCGCCGCCCGGGGCAAACGGGACGATCATCTTGACCGGCCGGTTCGGATAGTTTGCCTGCCCGATTGCAAGCGCCGAGAACAATGGCAACGCCAACGCGACCCACGCCACCGGCTTCAACTTGCTCATATCGCCTCCTGCGCTCGGTACGTTGCCGCCAGCGGTCCGCTACCTTGCGTCGGTTGCGCTGATCGG